>CAZYYS010000210.1:0-10478 GCA_964651015.1 uncultured Verrucomicrobiota bacterium | reverse complement strand
GATTTCCCATGGAGCATCCGCTGCCACGCACTAATTCGCTCACCGAGTTCGTCACCCCGGTTGATCTGGCGAAGACGGAAAACCTCGAATTGTTGTCCAAGCAAATCGTGGACGGTTTTCTGTCCGGGCGACATCGCTCGAAGCGCAAGGGCGGCTCGGCGGAATTCGCGGAACATCGAGCATACTGCCCCGGCGACGAAATCCGGCTACTCGATTGGAGGGTCTTCGGGAAAAGCGACCGGTATTGCATCAAGCAATTCGAGGAAGAAACCAGCCTGCAAGCGATACTAGTAATCGACGCCAGCGGCTCGATGGGCTTTGGCATGGGAACGATGACAAAGTATGAGTACAGCCAGCGCGCCGCCCTTTGCCTCGCACGGTTGGTTCTACAGCAACGCGATGCCGCCGGGCTGGCGGTCATCGGCGGTGGCGTCCGCTGCTTTGTGCCTCCGCGCAGCCAGCCCCGCCATCTCGAAGTGCTGATCGAAAACCTGCGTCCGACATCAGCTTCCGGAGCAACCACAATCGCCGCCGATCTGGCGGAACTGATTCCGCGCCTCAAGAGGCGGGGATTGATAATCCTCTTCACGGACTGTTTCGACAGCGTGGATCAACTGACCCGCTCGCTGGGGCTGCTTCGCTCCCGACGGCACGAAGTCTTGCTCTTTCACATCATGGCTCCGGAGGAATTGTCGTTTTCATTTCGGCAGTGGACGCGGTTCGAGTCGTTGGAGGACGCTGGACAAACGCTTGACCTTGATCCAATCGAGATCCGTGGCGAATACCTGGCACGGCTCAAAATCTTTCTGGGCCAAGTTCGGCGCGCGTGCGGGGAGAATTCCTGCGACTATGTGCCGCTGTCCACGGACCAACCGCTTGGAGAAGCGCTCTCGAATTATCTCCGGCGGCGGGCGGCGGCCCAAAAGTGACGCATGAGCTTTCTGTCCCCAGCTTTTCTTTGGGCCTTGCCGCTGATTGGGATCCCGGTGCTGATTCACTTTTTCGCGCGACGACAGCGGCAGAGCCTCCAGTGGGGCGCGATGGAATTTCTTTTATCGAGGGCGATCCCGCGGCGGCGATTTCTCCGATTGCGAGACTTGCTGTTGATGCTGTTGCGGGCCGCCATTGTGCTCGCCATCGTGGGCGCATTGGCGCAACCAATGATTTCCTCGAACAAGTTCGGCGCCACGGGGCCGCGAGATGTCATTTTGATTCTGGATAATTCGATGTCCACGGCACGAAAAGTTCAAGGCGGTACGGTCTTCGACGAGGAGTTAAAGGCAGCGGCCAAATTTATCGAGCAACTCAATGCCCCTGACCGCGTGCGGGTATTGCTGGCATCTCCTCGACCGGAGTGGTTGAGCGATGCGCCGCTCGCCGCCGATTCGACCAACAGGCGCGAACTCATCGCCCGCCTGCGGGAACTTACACCGAACGCAGGCGCGGCTGACATGTTGGAAAGCGTGCAAGAAGCCATCAAGGCCGAGCCGGCTGGCCGAGCGATGCCCAAGTTCATCACGGTCGTGACGGACCGCCAGGCACACAGTTGGCGAACCGATGCAACGGGCGCGTGGTCAGCCGTTCAAGCGTATGCGAAAAAGGCCTCCCCACCGGTTTTTGCGAGCGTCATCTTGCCCGAGCAGAATTCCGACCCGGTGGCGAATCTGACCGTCGAAAAGGTATCTGCCGCGCGAGCGATGGCGGGGATTGGGCAGCCGGTCACGTTGACTGCCTCCGTCAAGAACACCGGCACGGCACCGAGCCAGCCCACCTCGTTGGCGTGGAGCGTCGGCGAACAATCGCTCGGCGCAAGCTCCGTTCAAACCCTTCAGCCCGGCGCCGGCACGACGGTGAACTTAAGCCCGGCATTTGCGACGCCGAGTCTGGTTGACCTTTCCTGTCATCTGGTCGCGGAGGACGATTTGCCACCTGACAACTCCGCTCGGTTCCTGTTGGAGGTGACCGAGGCGGTGCCCATCCTGGTAGTTGAAGGTGAACCGCAGTCCGATCCCGTTCAGTCCGACACGCATTACCTTCTCGCGGCGCTCGATTACGCCGGCGAATCGAGAGCGCGCGCTCCGGCCTCGGTCTTTCAGCCGAAAGTGATCGGTTATCAGCAATTGCCCAGCGAAGACCTCGCCACAGTCCAATGTGTGATCTTGGCAAACGTCCCGCGTCTGGCCGCTGACGTGATTCAAAAACTCGGGCGCTATGTAAATTCCGGCGGCGGCCTGTGGATAGCCTTGGGCGACCAGACGGACGTGGATTCCTTCAACCATTTGTTCGTTGAACAGAATGTCGGCTTGTCCCCCGCGCGTTTGCTCCAGCCGACCGGTGATACCAGAGATCGCGAAAAATTTACCGCCATAGTGCCTCCGGCGGCGGAGCATCCGGCTACCGCGTTGTTGGCCGACATTCAACGGCTCGACATTGACCGTGTGCGGGTTTATCGGCGACATGAATTTGAACCGGATCAAGGTGCTCCCGGCTCGGTGTTGTTGCGGGCGGAAGGCGGCGCACCGTTGGCGGTGGAAAAAGATCTTGGTCGCGGTCGCGTCATCGTCCAAGCCATTCCCCTTGGCCTGGCTTGGAGTAGTTTTCCGCTATGTCACTCCTACGTGGTCATGGTGCATGAATGGCTGTGGTACTTAACCGGGCCCGGGCTGCTGAAACGCAATCTCCGGCCGGGTGAACAATTGCAGGCGAGCCGGCCCGCCGATTCCCCAAATGGAAGCTGTGCCCTGGAGACACCGGGGGGTCGGTCGGCACAACTGGTCGGCGAAGTTGAGGGCGGCCAGATCGTCTTTCGTTATTCGAAGACGCTGTTCCCGGGAGAATACCGCCTCGCCCTTCCCGACGTGAAGCAAGGCGCACCCTTCGAAAAGTTTCTCGTCAACCGGGATCCCGAAGAGTCCAACCTCACGCCGCTTTCGGAAGCACAAATCAAGTCGCTGACGAAAACCGGAGGTTTAGCCTTCGGTGCCGATCCGTTGTCCGAGCCCAACAGTAGCCAGCAAATCGCAGCCCCACCAAAAGCTTTCGCGCAATGGCTGCTCGTGGCGCTGGTGCTGTTGATGGCCATCGAAATCACGGTCGCGTTTTGGCTGGCTCGCCATCGTCGGTCGCAAACGCCAGCTGTGGTCATGGAGCCGGGCATTCAAGCCTGATGCAAGCCGCCGACACCATCCAAAACCTTGCCTTCGACGGATCGCTGTCCATCGCTCAATTGGTGGCCTTCGGCGTGGTGGTGACGCTCCTCTCCGGATTCTTCACCTGGCGCGACTGCAAAGCATCGGGTTCGTTCAAGCGGTTCGCATTTCTTTCGCTGTCGCGTCTGATCGCCCTGGCGGTCGTCCTTTGGATGCTCGCCGGCCCCTCCGTGGTAACGCTGTTGCGCCGTGCCGAACCAAAATCGGTGGTCGTCCTGGTGGACGCGAGCGGCAGCATGGACTCGGTTGATCCGGTGGATGGATCGGGAAACACGGTCAACTGGAGCGCGACGGGCGTTCCGGAAATAGGCGTGCTCAACCGGGTGGTGGGAACGTTGCGATCCGCACAAGCGGGCGTAAGCCGGCTGCGGCGCTCGCTTCGAACCGACGATGCCGGACAGCAAGCGCAAGTGATTTGGGAACAGGTCCTCGGCTCGGTGGACTCGGCCGCGCGTGAGTTGGGTGGACTGACCCTCAACGCTGCGCGAACGGAAGCCGAAGCGAGCGTTGAGGTGGAACGCGTCTCCGCATTGCTCAAAGCCGGCTTGGGCCCGCTGCGTGATCAAAAAATGTCCACGCCTGACTCAACCACCCACACGACCCGCCAAACCCGCAACGACCGGCTGGATGAAATGGATGCTTTCATCGCTGCCGGCACGCGAAGGATCGAAAACCTTGCGCGGAGGCTGGCAGCTCGACACGAAGAATTCGCGGCCCCGGGGGAGCAAACCCGGCTGGCCGCTGAATCCAAACTGGCTCGCAAGGACAAGGTGGCGACGTGGCTTGAAGCCGGAGAAGGTTCATGGCTGAAGGAGCTGGAAGCGAGGGAGCGGGTGTTGCGCTACACTTTCGCGGCGCAGGTTTCGCCCATGGCGGCTCGCGATTGGCGGCAGGGACTGCGGACGGACCCAGGCGTCAACACCACGGACTTGGGGGCGGCCCTGAACCGGGCGGCGCAAGACGCCGCACAACAGTCCGTTGACGCCGTAATCCTGGTGACCGACGGAGGACACAATGTGGCTGGCGATCCGCGCGAAGCGGCCGCGACCCTGCGTGGCGTGCCGCTTTACATCATTCCCATCGGCGACTCCAAGATGCCGCGCGATGTCGTGCTGCATCATACGCATGCTCCGCGGGCGGTATTCAAGAATGACTCGATCGTGGTGGATGCGATGGTCACGGCGTATGGCTGCGAAGGCGAGTCGTTGCAAATTGAGTTGCTGAGTAACAACGCCGTCGTTGAGAAGAAAACGACTTTGGTCTCGTCCGCGGTGTTTGATGGCAGGATCAGTTTTCAACGGAAGGCGACGGAATTCGGGCGACAAAAACTGCAGGTGCGGGTGCAACCGCTGCACGACGAACATTCCATCCTGAACAATGAAGCGCAGATGGAAGTGGACGTGATGGAAGATATGATTCGCGTCCTGGTGGCGGATGATCGCCCGCGCTGGGAGTTTCGCTACCTTGTCAGTTTGTTCAAGCGGGACAGACATGTGGATTTCGAACAGTTGCTGTTCGATCTCAATGACGATGCGCAACGGTCCGGAACGCGACCTTCGTTTCCTCAGAATTTGGACGGTTGGAGGAAATACCGCGTTATCATTCTCGGGGACGTGTCGCCCGCTCAGTTGTCCCGGCCACAACAGGAATTCCTCAGAAAATATGTGACCGAAGAAGGCGGGAACTTGATCATCATCGCTGGCGAGACTGCCATGCCCGCTGCGTTTGGCGACCAGCCTTTGGGAGCGATGATTCCCACGCTGCCTGGCGGCGTGCCGAGCAATCAGGGCGTCGGTCTCACAGTGACCGCAGAGGGCGGCGTTTCCCTGCCAACGCAATTGGACGACGACCCGCTGGCCAGTGATCGCATCTGGCGGGAGATGAGCAGCAAACTGCCCATCTATCTTCCCGCCAGCGCCCGGCCCAAACCCACCAGCCACGTGCTGATCTCCGCCACGAGCCTTATACCCGGCGTGCCATCGGAGGCCTTTCTGTCCTGGCAATACGTGGGACTGGGACGCGTGATCTACGTTGCCGCTCCAATCACCTATCAGCTTCGCTATCGGAATGGGGACGGTTATCATCATCGTTTTTGGGGACAACTGCTGCGCTGGGCCATCGCAAGAGAAATGGGGAGCGGATCCAAGACCGTACGGATCAGCACGGACAAATCCAGTTACGAACAGGGCGAGCAGGCTCAAATCGCTGTCCGCCTTGCGCAAACTGACGGCACACCGCTCGTCGGAGCCCGGTTCGATCTCGAGGCGAAACAGAGCGGCCAACTGATAAAGGTGGTGGCTTTGCATGAAGAAGCGGCTTCGCCCGGCACCTACCGCGGAACCTACGAGAGCCTTCCGCTTGGCCAGCTTGCGCTACGAGCGGTGGGCCCGCCGATTGATTCCTTGCTGCGCGCGGAAGGCTATTCGGGCCCGGTGGAACAAATTCTCAAGGTGGATCCGAAGCAGTCGAGCGAATCGAGCAATCCGCTTTGCAATCTTTCGCTGCTGAAACAGCTGGCGGATGCCAGCGGCGGAGCGGTGCTGGAGCCGGCGGCGGTGCCCAACGCTGTTTCCCATGTGAATACAATTCCAGACCTGGAGCAGGTAGTGCTCAGCCGACAGCCCGTTTGGAACCGTTGGGGATATTTATGGATTGTGGTGGGCTGCCTCACCTTGGAGTGGCTGGCGAGGAGGTACTGGCGTATGCTGTGAGGCCCGGGCAACCGCAAATTTTCGTTGTGGACGTACTCAAACAAATCTGAGCCAATACCAATCGATGCCATGAAAACTCCCACCCCCGGGCCGCAGCTACCGCCAGCCATGCTGCAAAAACTGCGCGAGATCCGCCGGCAGGATCGCCGTGTTCGTTTATGGACCGGTTTGCTGCGCGGCTTCGCGATCCTGCTGGCAGCGATGTTGGGGGCCATGACGATTGACTGGATGGTGGTGTTGTACGAGCCCGGTTCGCGTTGGGCGCTCACGCTTTCTGCGCTGGTGCTCGCCGCGGCCGGGGCGGTTCTGTGGGGATTGATTCCCGTGCTACGGAGCCGCTCCCTGGCCTCCATCGCCCGACAATTGGACCTGGCGCATCCGGCCCTGGAAGAACGTTACTCGACCCTCGCCGAGACGTCGGCCTCCACGGATGCGCCGGAGCTTCGCGGCTCCGAGTCCATGATCCGGAAGGTTGCCGAACAAGCCGCCACCATGAGCAGTGGTCTGACCGCGGATACAGTGGTTGAAAAATCCGGGCTTACTCACGCCCTGCGATATTCAGCGGCAGCGGCGGGCGTGCTGCTGATCCTCTTCGTGTTGGATTTCTCCCGGGCGAAAATTCTTTGCCAGCGGTTTTGGGCTCCCGGCAGGGACCTCACGCTAACTCAACTGCGAGCCAAATCGGGCGACGTCACGGTCGGAAAGGGCGAAGCTGTCACATTGGAATTCACGTCCGAAGGAAAGCGGCCCGTTTCGGCGAATCTGTCCGTTCGCTCGGCGAGCGGACGGACTGAAATCGTTCCGCTCAAGCGAGACGGTCACAATGACGCGAAGTTTGTTTACACGCGGAGTTCAGTCGTCGGCCCTTTCGAGTACCGGGCCCGCGCCGGCGATAGTCAAACGGCCTGGCACAAAGTCGCCGTCGCGGAACGGCCAAAACTCGCGCAAGCCAGTCTCCACGTCACTCCGCCGGCTTATAGCCGACTTCCGATGGTGGAAGAAAAGACCCTGCCGCGCGAAGTGCGGGCGCTCGAAGGAAGCAGATTGGAAGTCAGCCTTCAGGCCGATCAACCGCTCGCGAGCATGGCCTTGAAGTTTTCGGACGGTAACACGCAAACCCTGGTCGCGTCTTCGGATCGGAGCTATCGCTTCAACACTTCGCTCACAAATACTTTCTCCTTCACGCCCATCTTCAGCAACGAGCATCACCTGGACAATCATCCGAAGCTGCCCTGCGAGATTGTGGTTTACCGGGATGAACCGCCGTCCATCAAAGTTTCCTCCCCCAGTGATGAAATTACCGCCCGCCCGGATGACAAAGTGAAAATCGAATTCGAGGCGCGGGACGATTTTGGCCTCGCGGACGCCAAGCTCGTGGTCACGATAAAAGGCGACACGAACACGACGTCGGTTGTGATTCCCATTCCGCTCAAGGACGATGCGGGCAAGAAGTTGGTGCGCGGGCAAGTGGACCTGGACCTGGCTCAATTCAATCTGAAACAGGATCAGGAATTATCCTACGTGGTTCAGGTCACCGACACGAAGGCGAATCTTGCCTCCGATAACTCACCCAGCGCACAACCAAATGAGAATCAGTTGACTCAATCTGACGCGGCTCAGAAGTATTCCACCGAACCGCAACCCCCGAAATCGCCGAAGGACGCAACATCTCCCGCGAACAAAGTTCAGTCGGCGGCCAACAATGCCAAGTCGTCTCCGCAACCTCGCGAGGTTCCTCCGCTCCGACCGGACCCGCAAAATCACCTGGCGCTGAATGCGAAACCCTCGGCGCCGCGCCCTCCTTCCGACGGCAGCCAACCGCCGGCGAACGACATGGTCAAACGGGTGTTGGATGCCGGCCAGTGTTCGGCCTGTCAGCCGATGAGAATCCTCGTGGATGAATGGGGCCGTTCGTTCGAAGGCCAGCTGCGCGCGAAGTTGGAAATCGCCATTGATCCCGTTTTGCGGCAACTCGACGAATTGCTGGGCAAGGCGCAGGATTTGACCGATGCCAACCTCACGGCCGGCAAATCTCCAAGCGGACTTGGCCAGAAACAAAATGCTCCACTCGAAGCCTCGCGCGGGCACCTGCGTCAGGCCGATGGCGTGGTTACCGAATTGAAGGGGAAAACCCAGGGCACTCCATACGCCTTCATCGGTCTGCAACTTCATGACATCCGGGACACCCACCTTTCGCCAGCCCGCTTGGATCTTGGAAAAGTTTCTCTCGAGCCCGGCAATACCAAGCATGACATTGCGAATCTGGAGCAGGCATCTTTTGAAATCAAACAATCCCGCGAAAAACTGGCGGCACTGACAAGGACTTACGCGGAGGTGAAACGTGATTACAAGTTGGCCGACGCGATGCAGCGCCTCAAGAAAATGCATCAGATTTTCCTCGAAGACACGCAGGAAATGTTGGGGTCGAAGAAGCCCACGCTGAATCCGCAGAATCGAAAAGTCGCGGAGGTGGACGACGAATTTGTCGAGAAACTCCGCAAGCTCCTCGAAGAAAAAAAGAAGATCATGGCGGAATTGGCGAAAATCCTGGCCGACGATCCTCGCATGCTGCGCCGATTCCTGGCCTTGCAAGAGTTGGAAGGCACAAGCTTGCGCGACCAGATGACATTGCTGGCGCAACGGCAACAATCGCTGGCGCAGGACGTCGCCCGGTGGACCGGTGTCAACTCAACCAATCGAGAGGCGCTGTTGCGGCAGATTCTCACTTCGCAAGCCGCCGAGCAACGCGAGGTGGCGGAGCTTGCCGCCAAGATGCACGAGAACATGGTGGCCTGGCTGCCACTGGACGCGACACCGGATTCTGATCTGGTCGTGGAATGCCGGAAGCTGGGCGCGGAAGTGGCCCGACTGGCGGCGGAAGCCTCCGAGCAAACAGTGCGCGACACCAACGGTGGCGGTTTGGAGGCCGCACATAAATCCCTGGACCAACTTCGCGCGCTCGATTCCAGCCTGCCACAACTGGAATCGAGCCAGTGGACCGAAAACCCCAAGCTGAAGCTCTTCGCGGCAAACAGAATCAACGAGGTTGCCGTTTTGATAACCCGGCAATCCGGTTGGATCAAAAAAGTTGAAGCCATACGTGCCGGCGATTACCCCCAGGCTGCCGAGGTGGACCAGTACCGGCTCACACTGGACACGAGAGAGCTGAGTGAAAAATTGGACGCGACGGCACTCCAGGTCAGCCCACTATCTCCCGAAATTGGTTCCAAGGCCGAAGAATTGAACGGGACGGTGGACACCCAGATATTACCGGAGCAATCCGGCGCAACCGACGCGCTTTCAAAACGGACCGTGCGCGAGGCCGCGACGCATCAGACTGCGGCAACGACGGCATTTGCCACGGCGGAGAAACAGTTTGATGAACTATTGCGTCTGATCATCGCCAAACTCGATGCGGAACCGCCGCCAACCAAAGTAGGGACGGCAGAAACCTTGGAAGAACTGCTGGCGATGCTCCAGGACGAGAAAAAAGCGCTTGAGGGTCTGGGGATTCCCTGTCGGCCCATGAATGTATCAATCGCCAAAGACTGGCTAAAGCCCGGTTCGTGCCCCAATCCGGGAGCTGCCGCCCAAGCCAGCGTTGCACAGGCTCGTCTCGCGTCCCAAAAAACGGAGCGCGTCGGTGAACAAGCCAAGAAGTTGGCGCAAAAGCGCGCATCCGAATTGGCGGACATGCCCGCCGGCCAAACTTCCGGACCAAAGCGCCCGGCCAAATCCTGGAATACGCTGGTCTCGAAACTTGGCGACGAGCTTCGCCAAGGCCGCGACAACATACCCCCCGAGCAATATCGCCATGCCATCGAACAGTACTTCAATACGATCTCCGCAAGAATTCCTGCCCCAGCTGACTCAACCAAACGGATTGATCAATGAGGGAATCATGCAAGGTGCGGGGCTGTCGCTGCGATCATTTTTGATACACAGGCAGAAGTTGATACGGCGGCGTCAACGAACGCACGGTCATCGCCATGGTATGCATCGCCAAAGTCAACCTCCGCACCTCGCTACAAATTGCGCAGAGTCTTGTTGTCCCTTGGATCTATTGACTAAATGAAAATCAAGCCGTTCTATTTTGGATTGGCGGGAGGAGGGAGATATCAGTGCAAAAACTTTAGCCCCGTTCAAGTTGCTTAAACCTCACGACGGTCACTCGTGTGGGTTTGCCTCATTGGATCAAGTCACCCTTGAGTCGATAAAATCGACTGCCTGGAGAAGTTGGGAGCTGCACTTGATTGTCCAGATTCGTAACCGTTGGCGGAATTGCGATGTCCGTCCAGTTTGTGGTGGTGACATCGGAATTCTCCTGTAACACGAGATTCATGGAGGGAACAATCCAGGAAATGGCGCAACCGCCGGCCCTAGGAGTAATGCTCAAGAGCGGTGCGGGGACCAATTGCGACCAATAAATTCCACGTTGGGCGCCACCGATTCCCGCAAAAATTCTATTTCCATCAGCGGAGGTGGCTACGCATCCCCAATAGTTGCTCGTCGTATTGGCCAACGACCAGGTGATTCCCGCGTCCCTCGAGATATAAAT
>CAZYYS010000209.1:0-10480 GCA_964651015.1 uncultured Verrucomicrobiota bacterium | reverse complement strand
TGGCGACCCTACCGGGAATCGAACCCGGGCTACCTCCGTGAAAGGGAGGTGTCCTAACCGCTAGACCATAGGGTCATAAAGAGCCGAGATTCTATCGGAAGCACCTCGGGTGTCACGAAAAAACCCCAAAGATATGACTCAAGTGAAATTCCCCTTCTAAAACCCAACGATTAGAGTATATTCTGCCCGAATGAGTGAGTCTCCTCAAAAGCTGCGGGTGTTGTTTGTTTGTCGTCAAAACAAAGTGCGCAGTCTGACGGCGGAGCAACTTTATCGGGAGCGACCAGACTTGGAGGTTCGTTCTGCAGGTACTGCAACCTTTGCCAAGAATCAGCTCAGCGATGAACTGCTGACCTGGGCGGATTCGATCTTCGTATTCGATCATAGCCAGACCGAAGCCATCGAATCACGCTTTGGGCATATTGTTCGCGATAAGCAAATCGTGTGTCTGGATCTGCCGGACACTTTCGCCTACAAAAGTCAGAGTCTGGTAATCAAATTGACGGCAAAGCTGGAGCCCTATCTGGGCCGTCCAAATTCAAAGAAGGTCCCCGCCGGCAAGCCGGCGGTCCGCCCACACTCAGGGCCACCAAATGGGTTCGGCAAGGCTGGCCGTTCCTTGGTATCCCACTTCTGGGAGGCGGTCGGGGCTGCCGTCGGGCGCAAGAAGCTGTCCGATTGATGGTGCTAGTCCGGTGATCGCCAGTTTTAGCCCTGCGTTCCTACTGGAGTCTCACACAAAAAACCGCCTTTGCTTTGCCACGTGCGGATTAGCGCTGGCTTGATGGGTTCGGGTGGCCACCATGTTCGCTGTGCCTGGGTCAGTTCGTTATCAACTGAAAACACCTTGTTTCTAGGGCCAAAAGTGCAAATTATGCTTGCGCGACCGGGACGAACACCTTTAATACGGCCTAGTCGAACGACTTTTAGCACTCAACCAAACAAACAAATATATGGCAAAAGCACTATCCAAGTCCCAGATCGCAGCGGAGATCGCTGAAAAGGCCGGTATCAAAAAGAAGCAGGCGGCGGAGATTCTTGAGCAGATCGCCGCACTTGCCTACAAGAATGCAAAGAATACTTTCACCTTGCCCGGCATCGGCAAACTCGTCTTGGTGAACCGGAAGGCCCGGCTTGGCCGCAATCCCGCCACCGGCGAGCAGATTCAGATTCCGGCCAAGCGCGTTGTAAAGTTCCGTGTTGCCAAGGCCGCGAAGGATGCGATCCTCGGGGCCAAGTGAGCCGATTTTTTCTCGCCGGCACTCCGATTCGGGTCGGAGTGCCTTTTTTGTTTCGGTGGTCGAATGAAGATCGGAATGGTCGGTTGCGGGGCGGTCGGGAGTTATTACGGCGCAATGTTGAGCCGCGCCGGTCAGGAGGTTCATTTCCTCCTGCGCTCGGACTACTTGGTGGTCAACGAGCACGGCGTTCGGATTCAGAGTCCGTCGGGCGATTTTATCGTGCGACCTCCATGTGCCCGTTCCCCGGAAGAAGTCGGGCAGTGTGACCTGGTCTTCATCGCTTTAAAAACGACCGCGAACGGTGAGTTTTCCAGATTATTGCCGCCGCTGGTAGGCCCGCAGACGGCCGTCGTGACCTTACAGAATGGTCTGGGCAACGAGGAGCAATTGGCCAAGCTCTTTCCCGTCGGGCAGATTTTGGGAGGGCTTTGTTTCGTTTGCCTCAACCGCATCGCCCCCGGAGTGATCCACCATCTCGATCATGGCACGATTGTCCTGGGCGAGTACCTGCGACCGCCCGAACCGCGGACGCACGAAATCGCTCGACTGCTTCGAGGTGCTGGCGTGCCCTGCAAGGTGAGCGACAATCTTGCCCGATCGCATTGGGAGAAGCTCATCTGGAATATTCCTTTCAACGGCCTGGGGGTGGCCAGTGCCGCCGGTTACGAACCGTTTGCCATTTCCAGTTCCACGTCTCCGATTCCCAACTCCCTCGGCCCTTGCCTTGGGACCGACCAATTGCTCGCGGACGTGCGCTGGGAGCAATTGGTGCGTGATCTCATGCACGAGGTGATCGCCACTGCGAATGCCCTGGGGTTGGCCGTGGCAGAATCATTGGCCGAATACCAGATCGAGCGCACGCGGACGATGGGAGCATACAAGGCTTCAACGTTGCTCGATTTTGAGCGGGGACTCCCGCTCGAAATGGAAAGTCTGTTCCTCGAACCCTTACGATTGGCGCAACAGGCAAAGGTGGCAACGCCCCGCCTTGAAGCCCTTTGTGCTGTCCTGCAGCAACTTGATGCACGACGGTTTTCAGCTTCGTGACATCCACGCAGTGGCGATCTACTCATCCCTGATCCTACCGACCATTCACCCACTCCCTGATTGCCTGCAGCGTACCACCCGGAGGATTAATGGAGCTGAACAATCCCAATGCCGCCGCACGGAGCGCTGGAAGTTCGTCAAGGGAGCGCGTCAGGTAAATGCCTTTGAATTTCAAACCTCGCCGGCGCGCCGTCAACCTCCTAGACTTTCACCACGTTTATGGCTCGGTCGGACGCTATCAAGTTTTTCAATCGCTACACCGGACGCGTGGAGGAGGAGTTGGTGTACGGCGCCGCTTGGATGCGCTGGACCTATGGCAACGCATTGGGGCGTCTGGCACTCGAGGCTTTTGTTAAGCGCCATTTCTTTTCCCGTTGGTATGGTTGGCGGATGAATCGTCCCGGCAGCCGCCGTAAAGTCCAGCCCTTCATCCGCACTTACGGCCTCGATGTGGCGGAGTTTGCCGATGCGCCGGGATCATTCCGCACATTCAACGAATTCTTTTCCCGCCATCTCAAACCGTCGGCCCGCCCCATTGATCCAGAGCCAAAGGCCGTTGTGTTTCCCGCTGACGGTCGGCATTTCGGCTTTGCTGATTGCTCACAAATGGATGGGGTATTCGTGAAGGGCCAACGATTCGATCTGCCGAAATTGCTCGGCGATGCCGAACTCGCGGCCCGCTACGCGCAGGGGACGCTCGTGCTGTCGCGGTTGTGTCCCGTGGATTACCACCGGTTTCATTTTCCGCTGGCTGGACGCACCTCAGGCACCAAGTTGATCAACGGCCCGCTTTACTCGGTCAATCCCATCGCGCTGCGCCGGAACCTTGGTTATCTCTGGGAAAACCGACGGACCCTGACGACCTTGGCGACCGAACAGTTTGGCACCGTCCTGTTGCTGGAAGTTGGTGCGACGAATGTCGGCTCCATTGTGCAAACGTACGAGGCCGGTGCAATGGTGGCAAAGGGAGCCGAGAAAGGGTACTTCGAGTTTGGCGGCAGTTCCACTTTGCTATTGTTTGAGCCCGGCCGCGTGCAGCTGGCCGATGACCTTCTCGAAGAAAGCGGCAACCAGCGCGAACTCTACGCCCGCGTTGGGGACCGCTTGGGAACAGCAGTCTGACGGTGGCGTTTCACGCCGCGGCAAGGGTGGTGCTCTCGCCCCCGATGCCGTCGGGCTTTTCCAGGAGGCAATCATACCGGCCGGCGTTTGGGTTGATCTGGCCGGCATTCACATGCAGCACCTTCGTCGCGAGCTGCCGGAAGAAGTGTCGGTCATGGGAAATAAAAGTCAGCGTGCCTCATACCGCGCTACTGCCAACGTGAGGGATTCCACCCTGTGGTTCTCCAGATGGGTGGTCGGTTCATCCATCAGCAGAAGGTTTGGGGGATCGACGAGAAACTTGATGAGATTCAGCCGGCTTTTTAACCACCGCTCAACACAGTGGTCTTTTTGAAAATGTCATCCTTGCAGAAGAGGAATGAACTGAGAAATCCCGCGCGCCTCGTTCTCGGGTAGCAACGGCGCGCCATCAATGACTTCCTCCAATACCGATTGTCCCGGGCCGAGGGTGGCGGCGCGAGGCTGGCCGAAATCGGCGATCCTCAAGTTTTGCTCAAATTCACGCTTTCAAAATGGGGCCGTCCATCGCGCGTTTACTTTGAATCGCAACGATGATTATGTACTAAGCTCGAACCGAGCCCGCGGCTTGTCACGAATCGTGACGGCCGGTCTGTCGACTCCGCCCGGGCCGGAGTTGGGAATTCGCCAACTGCCATGCGCACTGCGCGGTGGGTGGCGGAAAAGAGCGACGTCAATTGTCCAATTGAGTGCGATTTGTGTGTCTGGGTGGGCGGGGGCGAGATGCCAGGCATTCATGGCACTCGACAAGTGCCCGGAGTTTTTGAAATGCTGGCGGGGTCATGAAACCGCGCGTTCGTTTTGCCCCATCACCCACTGGTTATCTCCACATCGGCGGCGCCCGCACCGCACTTTTCAACTGGTTGTACGCCCGCCACACCGGTGGCACGTTCGTGCTTCGCATCGAGGACACCGATGCGGCGCGCAACTCCCAAGAAGCTGTGGACGTCATACTCGATGGCCTCCGCTGGCTCGGTCTTGCCTGGGACGAAGGGCCGCTCACCAGCGACGCCACCGGCCCCTACAAGGGTGACCGTGGGCCGTATTTTCAGTCGCAACGCAAAGCCAACTATCAGGCGCGCATCGAGGCACTGCTCTCCCGCGGACTCGCTTTTGAACATGAAGGGGCCATCAAGTTCAAAATGACCCGCGAGCCCATCACAATTCCCGACCTCGTGGTCGGCAATGTGGTGCGTCCGCTTACTGACCGCGAAGCGCAGGACCCGGATTGGGTGCTTGTGCGTTCCGACGGACAGCCCGTATTCCACTTCGTGAACGTGGTGGACGATCTGGAGATGGGTATCACGCATGTCATTCGCGGCGAGGATCACTTGAGCAACACCGCCAAGCACATCGCGCTCTTTCGCGCCTTTGGGGTTGAGCCGCCCAAATATGCGCACATCCCGCTCATCCTGAACGCCGACGGCAGCAAGATGAGCAAGCGCGATCGTGGTGCGTCCCTTACAACCTATCTCGACGAGGGTTTCCTGCCCGAGGCGGTGAACAACTACTTATGCCTGCTCGGCTGGTCGCCCAAACACAACAGCGAAAAGCTTTCGCTTGCGGAGGTGGTTGAACGCTTCGACCTGCCACAAGTCCTTCGACACAACGCGAAATTCGATTTTGAGAAACTGACATGGTTGCAGGGCGAATACTGCCGCGAGCTGCCGTATGACCGGTTTTACGAAATGTCCGTCCACGCGCTCGCCAAGGCGGGGATTGATACCAACCGGCTTGACGTGAACTATGTCAAGGCGGCCCTCGACACTTGCCGGGGCAAAATCAAGACCTTCAGTGAACTCGCAGCCTATGCTGGATTCTATTTTAAAGACGAGATCACCTACTCCCCCGACGCTGCGCAGAAAGCCTTCGTGCCTGAAAACAAGCCCCGTCTCGAAAAACTCCGCGCCGCCTTCGCCGCCACCGACCCATTCAACGCCTCGACTCTCGAAGCCGCATTGAAAGCCACTTCTACCGAGCTTGGCGTTAAGGCAGGTGTGCTTGTCCATCCCGTCCGTCTCGCCGTTACCGGCAATCCCTCCGGCCCAAGCTTGTATCACCTCTTGGAAGTAATGGGCAAAGCAAAGGTGATGGCGCGATTTGAAAGAGCTCTTGGTGAAATGGGTTTTGGCGGATGACAATCATTTGCGAAATCGCACGCCCCACCCGAAAGGACTGCGATCGCAAAGTTTTCGCAAAGCTTGTTAACCCCGGTTGCCAATGGCATCGGCTAGTTCAGACTTTATTTCCGTTCAACCAACGCAGCGTTGGTGCCGGCCATGGCTGCGACCGGTTAAAGGGTTTCCAAGCTTGCGTTTTTCCAGGTGGTTTCTGATGCTCCCAACCATTATATAGTATGGCAAAACGAGCTTTAATCACGGGCATCACGGGGCAGGATGGATCTTATCTCGCGGAGTTGCTGTTGTCCAAAGACTACGAAGTTCATGGGATTATTCGGCGGGCGAGCACGTTCAACACGGGGCGGCTCGATCCCATTTACGAAGACCCGCATGCCAGCCGGAAAAGGTTGTTCCTGCATTACGGCGATTTGAGTGATGCGAGTGCATTGTCGCGGCTCATTTTGAAGATTCAGCCGGAGGAAGTCTACAATCTGGCGGCGCAAAGTCATGTGCGGGTCAGCTTTGACAGCCCGGAATACACGACCGATATCACCGCCACAGGTGCGATTAGGTTGCTCGAAGCCATTCGGGAGACCGGGATCAAACCGCGGTATTATCAGGCTTCCTCGTCCGAAATGTACGGGAAGGTGCTGGAGGTGCCGCAGACGGAGTCCACGCCCTTTTATCCGCGCAGTCCGTACGGTTGTGCGAAGGTCTATGCGCACTGGATTACGGTGAATTACCGCGAGTCCTATGGCTTGCACGCCAGCAATGGAATTCTGTTTAATCACGAATCACCGCGGCGCGGCGAAACCTTTGTGACGCGGAAAATCACCCGGGCGGTGGCACATATTCAAGCCGGATTGCAGGACAAACTTTACCTCGGCAACCTGGATGCCAAACGCGACTGGGGTTACGCGAAGGAGTACGTGGAAGCCATGTGGCTGATGTTGCAGCAGGACCAGCCGGACGATTACGTGATTGCCACAAATGAGACCCACTCCGTGCGCGAATTTCTGGAGGTCGCCTTCGCCCACGCCGGTTTGGACTGGCAGAAGTACGTGGAGATTGATGTGCGCTACTACCGCCCAGCGGAGGTCGAACTGTTGATTGGCGATGCCAGCAAGGCGAAAAGCAAATTGGGCTGGGAGCCAAAGACGAAATTCACGGAGTTGGCAAAGTTGATGGTGGATGCTGACGTCGAACTGCTGCGCCGGCACCGCACCGGGGAAATAAAAGTAGCTGGCTGAAGACGGTCAGGGTCAAGGCTTGCCAAGGCGCTTCAAAAAATCCTCGTAGGCACGACGGATACCGCTCTCGAGGTCAACCGAAGGTTTCCATCCGAGAGCAAACAAACGGGAGCTGTCCATCAATTTGCGTGGCGCTCCGTCCGGTTTCGAGGTGTCCCAAACAATTCGGCCACCGAACCCCACCACCCTTTTGACGGTTTCCGCCAGTTGCCGGATGCTCACATCGCTGCCGTAGCCGATGTTGATGAATTGTTCTTCACTGTAGTTCTCCATCAGGAACACACACGCGCGCGCCAGATCGTCGCCAAAAAGGAATTCCCGCAGCGGCGTGCCCGTGCCCCAGCAGGTGACGGTGGGGTCGCCGGCTGCTTTGGCTTCATGGAATTTTCGGATCAGCGCGGGTAGGACATGGGAGGAGGCGAGGTCGAAGTTGTCATTTAGACCGTACAGGTTGGTGGGCATCGCACTTATGAAATCACAACCGTATTGCCGGCGGTAGGCCTGGCACATTTTGATGCCGGCGATTTTGGCGATTGCATACCATTGATTTGTTGGCTCCAAAGGCCCTGTCAGCAAATGGTCTTCTTTCATCGGCTGGGGGGCACGCCCGGGATAAATGCAGGAGCTTCCCAGAAAAAGCAGCTTCTTCACCCCCGCCTTCCACGCTCCGTGAATGAGGGTGTTTTGTATTTGCAAATTCTCGTAGATGAACTGGGCCGGATAACTGTTGTTGGCCAGGATCCCACCGACGCGGGCAGCAGCTACAAACACGTAGTCTGGCCGTTCGTCGGCGTAGAAATGATCCACCGCTGATGCATCAAGTAACTCAAGCTCAGCGTGTGACTTGCCGATGAGCTTGCGATAACCTGCACGTTCCAGTTCGTGCCAGATGGCGCTGCCGACAAGTCCTCGATGTCCGGCCACATAGATCCTGCTCTCGCGCGGCATTGCCATGGCGGGAATATAGTTCAGGGAGGGCGGACCGGACAAGCCGGCAGGCTGCTGGGTTATGTGGCCGGAATTGCACCCTCGACATGCCAGCGCCACGATTGGGCATTCGGGCTCGCTGTGTCCTGATCCTCGACATGTCTAGGACAACCGCCCAATTCTCAAGCTTTCGTTGCATCCGACCGGGGAATCAAATTTCCGTTTTAATACGGAAACTAGTCGGAACAAACCGGTGACGCATGCGTAGTCTTGGCAATTGTAATCGTGATGGGCCTCAGTAGCTTTGTATTGGCATTGAGGCTGAGAAAAGCGGTTTTCACTAAAGAACGCTCTGCCATCAGACCTCTGTTGGGATTGCACCGCCAAATGTCAGAAAAACTAGATATGAAAACAAGAATCGGCAGCAAAGGGGGCTTCACTTTGGTGGAGATCATGATCGTTGTCGCAATCATCGGTTTGCTTGCAGCCATTGCGATTCCGAATTTCGTCAAAGCCCGCAATACCGCCCAGGCTAACGCTTGCATCAATAATATGAAGCAGGTTGCCGCTGCGATCGACCTGTTCGCTTTGGAGAACAATAAGACCGATTCAGATCCAGTTACGGCCAACGACATTAAGGCGTATATCAAGGGCAACGAGATGCCGAAATGCCCGGCCGGCAATAAGGATTACGTGTTAGGAGGGACCGTCGCTTCAGTTCCGAGCGTGAGTTGCCTGAATGCGGCTAGCACTCCACCGCACAAGCTCGGCCCCTAGCTGGAACAGGTTCAAATTCCCTCGCATAGCCTGGGTCTTCCCCGGGTTATTTTTGTTTGCTGGAAGTCCCGAATTTTCGCCGGCGATAGTTTGGCATTGACGCTGCTAAACTGCGAACTGCGGTTGCAGCAGGCAATAAGTGAACACCAACCGTAATTGTATAACCCCGCCTGCTGTGGTGTTCACGCCGTTAAAGCAGAAACAGGAAAATAGTTATGAAGATCAATACCTCCCGTAAAGCTGGTTTCACGCTGGTTGAAATCATGATCGTAGTGGCCATCATCGGTTTGCTGGCTGCGATCGCGATCCCCAACTTCGTGAAGGCACGCACCACATCACAGATTAACGCCTGCATCAACAACCTGCGTCAGATCGACGGGGCCAAGCAGCAGTGGGCGCTCGAAACCAAACAGGCGGCAGGCGCCACGCCGATCGATACTGATATCGGACCCTACCTCGGTCGTTCGGCCTCGGTGGCAGGCATCGTCTGCCCGTCTGGCGGTGCGGCGGCGACGTTCGCTACCAGTTACACCATCAATACGCTTGCTGTGGCTCCCGCATGTCAGATCGTGGCTGCGACCCACGTGCTTCCGTAATTCGGAACAATTGTCTTGCTCATCGGCCCGAAGCTGTGCTTCGGGCCTTTTCATTTAGAGCCGCCTTAGACAAAAGTAAATTCACCTTCGCGAGATCCAAATCGCTTGTTAACCAGGGCTTGGATGCTCCGAATCTTCGGCGGGAGGTTGCTGGCATTCTCGCTGCTCTGTCCACAATTGCGGTTGCAACAGGCAATTAGTGAACAGTAATTGTTATCATAGTAAATCCGCCTGTCGTAGCGTTCACGCCGCAATTGAAGCAATTGACTAAACCTATGAAGACCTATGCCTTGCGCAAAAGCGGTTTCACGCTCGTTGAAATCATGATAGTGGTGGCAATTATCGGCCTCCTTTCCTCGATCGCTATCCCTAGTTTTGTAAAAGCGCGCACCTCCTCTCAAACGAACGTCTGCATTAACAACCTGCGTCAAATCGACGGAGCGAAGCAACAATGGGCTTTGGAAACCAAACAGGCGCCAACGGCAACTCCAATTGATACCGACATTGGACCTTATCTTGGTCGCGCTGCCTCGGTGGCGGGGCTTGTGTGCCCCGCCGCGGGCAGTGCCGGGAACTTCGCCTCCAGCTATACTATCAATGCGATCAGCGTTGCGGCCCTATGCCGGATTGTGCCGGCAACCCACGTTTTGCCATAATTGGGATTAAGTTGTTCGACACGCAGGCTTTATTGGTATCACTTCAAAGGATTTGGAGGTGAAGCGCGCTTTCTGTGGATTGGTTGTGCGGGAGCCGCGGTCAGCCTCTCAACGGTCGGCGTAAGGCGCGGGAACAACTGCGCGTGCTCCGTGGCACCGTGAAGAACCGGCCCATGTGTTGTTACATGCATCGCACCAACTTGTCATTCTGCCGCTCCCTCGAACGGTCTGCGCCCAGTGCCAGGGTTGGGTACAACGGGTGCAACTATGCCAGCACGTTGGCTAAACCCACACGCAAGTCCGACCTTTGCGCCTTCGACCCTCGGGTCCATTCGGTGGTTACCAGCGCGCTGCGCAACTTCAGTAACACGATCTCATTCTCCGCCGTTTCCAACTCGTGGCTTTGCAGCACCTAAGTCTTGCGCAACCGCCGCTTCAGTTCCCAGTAACACAATTCGCGTTCCCACCGCTGCCGTAAGAAAGGCAGCCAGCTCGCGCCGTGGCCAAGGTTATGTCGCCGGCCTGGTTGGTCGCCAGCCGGATCGTCCACATGATAGGTTTGATGACCGGATTTTTCATGTCCCCGCCGGGCAACATGCACCCTAGCAGCTTGATGGCTACTTTGCGTTCGTAGTGACAATTTTGGAACGGCTAATCGAATGCACTGCTGCGGCCTTTCCGTCCTCGCTGAGCGTTGCTGGTCTCCAATCAGGGCAATATGTCTGC
>CAZYYS010000208.1:0-10536 GCA_964651015.1 uncultured Verrucomicrobiota bacterium | reverse complement strand
TCCACCAAGGCGGTCCCGGTCGATGAACACTGGCAGCTTTTTCTGGATGATTACATCATTGCCCGCTCCACTGGTTTGAGTCGAGTGTTGCACCCTCCGCTACCGCGCGGATTGGTGATCCCCGCCGACAAACCGTGGGAAACAGCAGGCGTTGAAACGTTGTACGGAACACCGGTGGGACGTCGGGAGGATGGCAGTTTCTACGCCTTTTACCGTGCCATGTGGTGGGACCCCGGCTCAGTCACGAATATGCCCAATGGGATGAAACAGGACCGCGCCCATCAAATGCGCCAGAGCGTCGGGTACGCAGTGAGCCGGGACGGTCTCCATTGGGAAAAACCCGCACTCGGCCTGGTGAGTGCGCCGGCAGCAGTGCGGTTCGAAGGCGCTTTTCCCCGACCGGTCGGCGAGACAAAGGAAAATAATCTTGGGGTTCCGATTATGGATCCGACGGACCTGGGTCTTTATGGCAACGTGGCGGATCCGAAAAAGCGATTTCTCTTCCGTCTGATTCCTGACCCGAACGACCCCAATCAACAATCGATGTTTACTGTCATCGGCGCTCAGTGGCCTGCCTATTTCTCCGCGGAGATTCCGGATTTCGTCAAAGACACCAAATGGCAATGGCGCGACAAGCTGATCCCGACTGGCAGCGCGTTGAATCCTCGTCGCCATTTCGTCAACTACTGGGACTCCCTGCATGAAGAGTGGGTTGCGTTGGATCAGGGCGTTGGGCCGGGGCACTGGTTGCCATCTCGGGAAATCGCCCGATTTGCTTCAAAGGATTTAATGACATGGACAACTGAGGCGGTCCTCTACCCGGATTCCGAGGACTCCCACACTCTCGAATGTTACGACGAACCAATGACCCTGCATCCGTTTTGGTCTGATGGCTTGTTGATCGGCCTGTTGAGTTGGTTTCACTCGGATCGGACTCATCCGGACGGCGGGCCGGTCCTAAACCCCTCGCCCGAACATCCTGCGCGCTGGCCTTGGGTACGAAAGGGCGTGTGCGACATCCGGGTCACCATCAGCCGTGACGGGGGCAAAACGTGGGACCGAACGGTCAGTCGTCAACCTTGGATTCCACATTCGAGCGACGAACACGCTTATGATCGTCAAACGTATCGGCCGGTACCGCCGGTCCGGGTCGGAGATGAGGATTGGTTTTATGTATCTGTCATGAACGGAGATCATCTCGTCATCCGGAACAATCCCGGACAGGACAGCTATTACCATGACCGCGTGGTCAAGCTGCAAATCGCCCTCTACAGCCAACGGCGCAATCGGTATGTCAGCATGAAAGTTTCGCGTGTGAGTCCCGAAGTGCTCATCACCAAACCCGTGGTCTTAATGGGAGATAAACTGGAACTCAACGTCGATGCGAGTCACGGCGAAGTGCGCGTCGCGATTGCTTCAGCGGAAAGCCAGACGCTTACCTTGCAAGGTAACACCCAAGTTCCGGCCTATGCCCCGCACCTGGCCAAAGCTTTGCCTGGCTATTCGTTCGACGACTGCACGCCCATTCGGACTAACAGCCTTGGGCAAACCGTGGTGTTTGCCCAAGGCTCATCGCTCAAGAACCTGTCAGGAAAACCGGTTTTCCTACTGTTCCAATTGAGCGATGCGGATTTGTACGGCTTTCGCAGCATCCCATGAGGAGACTGCTGAAGGTTGTCGTCAGGCTGCTGCTGGTCGCCGTTGCGGCTCTGACGCTCCACGCACAACTGCCCCGAGGTGTATTGTTCAGCGACAACTTTGAAGCTGCTACCAATGTCAGCCCGTACACCATTGCGCAGCAGCAAACGAATGCATCGTTTTGATCTGAGAGTGATCCGAACAATGCGGAAGTCGGCAGTTGAGTTAGCTACGGCGGCGCATCCGACGGATTCACCGGTCTTTTTGGCGTGCAGGTTACCTCAACGTGGATCCGCCGCCATCCACAGGTAATCTGGACTTCTTCAATCCTTGCTTAACCGATGAAGACGACGGATGGTATAATTCGTCGCCTAGAAAACTTGATATGCCATCACGATTTGCTTCCCCCATTTCGTGTGCCACGAGGCGAACTGCCATCGGCGCTCTCTGTCTGACGGCGCTTGTCTCACTGACCCAAATGCGAGCGGCAACGTTGAACGTGGTGAGTTACGGCGCTGTGCCGAATGATGGCGGAGATGATCGGGCAGCGATCCAGAACGCCATCAACGCGTCGTCGGCCGGAGATACGGTTTACTTCCCCGGCGGGACCTACCGCCTCTCGGGCGCCATTTACCCGAAGTCGGGGATTCGCCTGGCAGGCACCAACACCACCGGGTCCGTGCTGCTGTATGTCGGTGGCTCCCTGAGCGAGATCATCGGTATCGGAAGCGTGGCCAATGTGACGGTCTCATACCTCACATTGGACGGCAACAGCAGCACGGCGGTGAAGGACGGGATTCTCGCCAGTGGCGCCAGCGGACTCCGCCTCGAAAACCTGATTATTCGGAACTTCGGCAACGCGTCCGAGGGACCGCGTGGCATCCGTTTCGATCCGGACGTCACCGACTCGATCATCGCGAGCAACCGGATCGAGAACATCGGGACCGGGACCGCCTGGGGCGCGGGGATTCGCCTGTCATGGCGCTCCTCCCGCAACCGGGTCACGGACAACGTCATTGCCCATACCGGCCGCGGCGGGATCTTCTGCAACGACGACTCGACGGATAACGCGATTCTCCGCAACGTCGTAACCGGCTCGGGGGGCGAGGGCCTGGGCATCGAGGTGTGGGGCCGCTGTCTCCGGTCGCTCATCGAAGACAACCGCATCGACCACTGGCTCAGCGTGTGTTGCGGGTCCGATTTCACCGTGGCCCGCCGCAACACTGTGAGCGACAAGAGCGGCCTCTACAAACTCTGCGGCCTGGAGTTCGTTGATTCCCGCTACGGCGTCTTTGCGGACAACCTCGTGGATGGCGGCGCCCAGTTGGGCATTTCCATTTCCGGCGAGGGCGCGAAGGAGTACGTGCTCTGGATCCGCAACACGGTGCAGGCGTGCGGGTCGCTCGGCGCGCAGTTGATGGGCCAGGCCGGCGGCTGTCGATATCAGTACTTCTGCCAGAACAAATTTCTGACCGCGAACGGCGTCCAGCCTCCGGCTCTGTATCCGAACATGGGGGATGGCTTTCGCTTCAACGGGAACTGCTACTACGTGTCGCTCGACGGGAATCAGATCGCGAACAACGATCACGACGGCATCGTGTCCTTTGGTGATGTGAATCAGGTGAGTTTCACAGGCAACTCAATCCAAAACAACGGGAACGGCGGCGTGTGGGACGGCTTTGGAGGCGATCTTGAGTGGGCGGGAAACATCGTCGCTGGCAACCGCGGCGGTGGCGGCGGCGCGGCTTGGAACACGCAGCCGGCCTCGCGCGGATTCACCAACCGCAAGCCGGTGGCCGCCTTCACGTCGCCGTCGGTCGTGGTGTCGGGGCAGACCGTGACCTTTACCAACACGTCGTCTGACCCGGACGGTTCCACCGGCCAAGTGCTCTGGGATTTCGGCGGCGGTCTGCCGTCCACGCTCGCCAGCCCCAGCTTCACTTACACGCAAGCGGGCACGTACCTCGTTTCCTTGATTGTGTGGGACAACTTGGGACGGGGAGCGCGAGTGGAAAAAACAGTTGTCGTCCTGCCGGCGCTCGGGCCAAATGCGCCTCGGCAGCAGGATTCCGGACCGGACGGCTTGCTTGTGCTGGAGGCGGAGAATTTTGACCGGACTGTTCCTTCGCTGGCGACGCCGCTTATCGGCGCAATGTCCTGGCAACTAAGAACGAATCCCCCCGGGTATTTAGGCGCCGGGGCCATGTCTCCCTTGCCTGATGTGATTAAGACCAACCTGGACACTGAGACGGCTATGCAGAACAGTCCGCGGATGGATTACAAGGTCAGATTTTCCAGGACCGGCACCCATTACATTTGGGTGCGAGGCTACGGCAAAGACACCGGGTCTGACTCGGTTCATGTCGGATTGGACGGACAATTCCTGAACACACCCATTACCGCTTTTCCTCCCTCTGCTCCCGCAGTGTACAATTGGTCCAGGACGACCACCGCTGGTGGCAACGCGACCATGCTGCCGTCGGTGGGGTATCATTTCATTACGGTCTGGATGCGGGAGAATGGGTTTGTGGCGGACAGGTTGCTGTTTACTTCCAATCCGAATTATGTTCCGACGGGCGCGGGGCCAAGTGGGAGTCCCGCCGGCCTTTCTGCGAGCTACTGGCGTTTTGAA
The DNA here is from genome assembly GCA_964651015.1 of uncultured Verrucomicrobiota bacterium. Classification (GTDB taxonomy): domain Bacteria; phylum Verrucomicrobiota; class Verrucomicrobiia; order Limisphaerales; family PALSA-1396; genus CAZYYS01. The sequence goes on along the minus strand of CAZYYS010000208.1, from coordinate 6,266 downwards.
GAGGCTTCCGGCCAGGCCCTTGATGTGGATGGCGCACCACCTTATGCAGGAACGCTCCTGGGAGCAGCCAGTCGAAGCAATGCCGTCTTTGGCGCCCTCGTTCCTTGGACGGGCGCCCCGAACACCAAGTCGATGAATTTCACCGGTGTGGACGGCGACGCGGTGGATATGGGCACGACTGGCTTGGATGTGGGCACTGGGGATTTTACGCTGCAAGGGTGGATTAACGTGCGGTCGTTTCCAGGTGCAGCTACCTTCAGCTTCATCGCGGGCAAGCGGAATTCGGGTCTGTTTGCGGACAAGGGCTACGAGCTGGACGCTATTAAGTCGGGAGCCGGGTTTAAGGTGAGGGCGTTGATTCGGGCCGGAGGTCCGGCGTTATTTGCCGATAGCGGCGCGCTGAACTTTAACCAATGGTATCATGTGGCGGCAGTTCGTGGCGGTGGCACTCTGCGAGTGTATGTGGACGGGGTGTTGGCGAAGAGTGTCGCGGACACGCTTGCGGGAGAAGACCTTACCAGCAGCCAGCATTTGTCGGTGGGTGGCTCAAAAGAAGGCGATGGCAATTTTCACTCACCATTTGACGGCCTCATTGATGAGGTGCGGCTGACCTTGGCGGCCCTGCCGACAAACCAATTCCTCAATGCCGTCCAAAGCGCGCCAGCAGTATCAATTACCCGGACTGGCAATCAAGTGGCCTTGGCGTGGGCGGCCACCGGATTCGTTCTCCAAGAGAACGAGAACGTTACCAATTCGGCAGGTTGGACCAATCTGCCGAATGGAGGAGCCAGTCCGGTCATCGTCCCTATCGAAGCTGGCCAAAAGTTTTTCCGCCTGATAGGGCCATGAGCCATTCGGCCCGGTTGTAGCGTGAGCAGGGGAGGGAAAACCAAAACAAAAAAGAAAAAAAGAAGGGCCAGCAGGGTAGCATAAAAAAAGCATTCACCGGATACAACGTGAGATTCACTGGAAAATCAAAGCGGCAGGGCGCTTTTGCCAGGTGGCTTGTGGTGATCGCGACAGTGCTCGTCGCGTGGGTGCATACAACAACTGCGGCCACAATCGGTCACTGGCGGTTTGAAGAAGCGTCGGGCTTGGCTCTTGACGCCTCCGGGAGCGGCCTTGACGGAACCCTGCTGAGCGGGGCGGACGCGTAGCGCCCTGATTTTTGGGTCGCCTGTTCCGCAAATTGCGGCAACGAACACGCGGTCCACGTCGTTTGACGGAGTGACTGGCAACGCCGTGAATATGGGCAACGGCATCAACATAGATGCCGGCAATTTTACATTGGAAACCTACGTTCGAATTAACCCGAACGGGGCAACCAACTACCCGCTCCTCGCCGGCAAGCTGGTTTCAGGCAACTTTTTGGACAGGGGTTTTGAAAGCTACAGGCCAGGCCAGATGCAGCCAACGGCGGCGAGGAGGCGGGACCGGGCAAATGGAAGGCCTTATTCAGGTCTTCCAGTTACCGTCCAAGCCCTGCCCGGTAGTAAATTCTACCGGTTAATCGGTCGATAAACCCGTCAATACGATTGAACCCAGTCTCGCCAAGCGAGCACAAGGCGCCGTGCCTGACTCAAGTGGTTCTGAGAAAAGACCACTTTACTTTACTGGTCTCGGCTCGACCGCTCATGTTGAGTGAAGACCAAGCAATGGGTGACGATATCGCGGTTTTGCAGCAGGCAGAGAAAATGGGTTTTGCGTTGCTGGACATGTGAACTGCGAACCCGTACTCAGGCAGAAGCGAACGCTGAATGCGGATGAGAGCGACCCGGCGAATCCGATGTGACCAAGCAACGATTGAGCGGCGTCTCGTCCCGAGGACAGCCACATTGATCGCGGCGCTGTACGTTTTGTCCACTTCATCGGCGCGGACGGTCGGCGATCGACGGTTCGAAGAAAGAGCAGGCAACCCCCCTCGCGAATGCGAGCCAGTCACTTTCGGGTGCCGCCGCTCAGGAGGCTCCAACGAACCTTGCCGGCAAGCAGGATTTTTCGGTTGGCGATATCAGCTTGCTCAAGGTCCTTGCTCAGAAAGCTCCCACGACGCAACGCCCCAATAAACGCAACTCTGACTTTGCCGCCAAGGCCCGGCGCATCGAAAAGGCGATACTGTCCAAGTGCGTCCTGCCGGATGGCTATTTTGTCTGGTACACGATGAGGCCGAAAATGCAGGATACTCGAAAGTTCATCCGAGCCGGCAAATGGCCTAACTGGCCGAACGGTAGTAGCCTGCCGGATCATTTTAAGCCAGCTGACCGCGCGGAGTTCGGAGCGGAGGTTTACCATCTCTACGAGGATTCCAATTATGCAGCCGGCAAGTTTCTCACTGCGATGGCCTATCGCTACGCAGCATCCGAAAAGGCGACCGAGAAGGCAGAAGCCGCAAAATCAGCTCGCCTGGCCTTCCGCGCTTTGTGCGAGCCGTTTGATTGGGCCATTTCTGTAAATGATCCAGGCTTTTTCCCAAAACCCTACGGAGGCCTGAGCGGACGGTTCGCCACTCGCGAGGGCTACCATGAAACCAGCCTCGATCAGACAATAGCGCCCAGCTACGGTTTGTGGGAATTCTCCCGAAAAGTCGGGACTCAAGAAGAGCGAGCACGCGTCCTGCGCTATCTCCAACTCCAAGGACACTGGTGGATCAAAAACCGCTACACCTACATTTATGGCGGCGCACCCCGATTAGCCTGGCCTGCTCCGACTCCTATGCCCGTGGGGAGCAGAGTGGAATTCTGGACCGATCCCGCCAAACCTTATCGCAGCCAAGTCTTCAAATTATTGATGCCGATGCACGTTGCTGCCAAGGCCCTGAAAGACGAAGCGTTGATGTTGGAAGTGAAAACCAAGATGCGCCAAGCGATGGCCGCTGGAACCCTGCCGTTACAGGATCAATACATGCCCGAAACCAAGGACTACAACCAATGGGCACACGCAGCCGCATATTTCATGGACGAGAGTGACATAGCCGACCGCGCTTATTGGCTCAAACTCATCGACGGCTACTGGCGCGCGGGAAAATCCACCTTGATGCCTGCGGTCGGTCTTTCTCTTGCCATGGGCCAGTTCAACGCAACCAAGTGGCGTTTGGAGCCGTACCAACCTGGCAAATCAAGTGACCCACAGTGGGGCTTCCAAGGTGCGATTCCGTCACCGACCTCGTCCTGTGAAAATGCGTGGCTCGCCCTCTTGGCCTATGAACTGGGACTGGATGATGATGCGCCACAGTTCGCTCGAGGCATTCTCGAAAAACTGGACGAGACTAATCTGTCAGAGATTTGGGATTCAGAAAACAATCTGCCGCCCGACATCCGCTGGCGAAGCCAAGTCATCCCTACTGAAGGGCTTGGTATCTGGCTCGCCGCCTACTGGAAAGGGCGATTACTTGACGTATGGTAAAGGGCAAGGAAAACGTGGGCGTGCGAGTGGCTCCCTTGGTCTCGCATCGAGCGGCAAGGATGGTTCTTGCGGTATTGCTTTGCCTCTGGAGCTTCAGAGTGCTGTCCGACTCCAAGGAGCAGCCAAAGGATCCGCTCAAGCCGCCTGCAAAAGAACTAGCATGGCCTACTCAACTCGATCATCGCGCCTGGTCCCGAGAGGAGGTTTACTTTCCAAAGGTAGGTGAATACACTGTCCTCAAGGGAGATTTCCATTGTCATACCATCTATTCCGATGGCCAGGTTACGCCGGAAGTGCGGGTTTGGGAGGCTTGGCGCGATGGGCTGGACATCTTGAGCCTCACAGATCATCCGGAGTATATGGATCTGGCCATTGGCCCTGAAACCGGACGGGCTTTTGGCAGAGTTAGATCTCTGGCTTCGGAGCTGGGGTTGATCTTGATCCATGGTGCGGAGCTAACTACCCAAGACTCCTCCCCTGCCCCATTCAGTGACTACGTCGTTAATTTCATCACCAACGAACCGGCGATGAAGGGTGATTTTTTCTTGGCGATTCAATCCGCTCGAACCCAGGGTGCAACCATTATCTGGGCGCATCCTGGCACCAACTGGACAAAAGAAGCGCGACGACTGCTTGAGCAAGGGTGGTTGGACGGCATTGAATTGCGGAACGCCCAAGCCGCTGGTAATGATGGGACCATTTACAAAGACGGGATGTTGTTCTATCCGCAGGTGATGGATTGGTGCATACAAAACAATTTGTCGGTTTTTGCTAATAGTGACGCCCATTGGCCTATTGATGATTATTATAGTTTTCCGAAAAGAGTGCGCCGCGATCTGACGCTTGTCCTTTCCCGGAGCCTTGACCAAGCCGGCGTCAAGGAGGCGATCCAGCAGCGCAGAACGGTGGCTTGCTTTGGAGAAATGTTGTGGGGATCGGAGCGCTGGGTCAAAGGCATCGCCGAAGCTGCGATAAGCGTTACGGGCACGGCGTTGATCCGGCCCAAGGGGCGAGTATTTGCCATTTTCGTTACGAATCAATCTTCCTTCCCCTTCAAGGTCTTCTTCTCGGCCGATCCCAACGACGGTTGGTTCCGTCCTGACCTGATCCAGCTCGCGCCAAGAACCACTACGATGGTTCCCTTTACGTTGACCCGGAAAGCAGCCAACGCATCACCCATGGAGATAACGCTAAAACTGAACAACGTGTTTATAGGGATTGAACGGCCTCTGCAGCTGGTGCGTTCGCTACCGGCACCGTCTGTGCAGAAAAAGGAGGCGCCACGCTGAACTGATCGGATTTGTCTCCAGTGACAAGGGCGAATTGGGCACGTTGGTAGAAAACGCAAAGCTATCGCCTTCAATTCTCTAATAAAGGCACATCCTATGATCTTGGATAATCTTAGCCAATGGCAACGGTACGTGTCGCTTTCACCGCGTCTTGTCAGCGCATTTGCTTTCTTACAAGAAGTGGACAGCACTTGGAAAACTGGTCGTTACGATATCGATGGCGACGCTGTGTACGCGATTGTCCAGAAGTACACGACTCATCCCGTCGAAACGTCACCGGCTGAAGCTCACCGCAAATATATCGATGTGCATTATCTCGTCGCTGGCCAAGAAATCATGATGTGGGTACCGCTAGCTTCGCTGACGAAGGCCTCGATGCCCTATGACGACGAGCAAGATACCGCCCTGTTCACTCTGATGCCAACCGCTACTTCCTTGCGGCTCAGCGCCGGGCAATTCACGATCATGTTCCCGGAAGATGGGCACGCACCCGGTTGCACCTGGGATGCACCTTGTGAGGTGTTTAAAGTGGTAGTGAAAGTACGTGACGGTTAGTAACGGATTAATAGTCCTCGGTCGCTGCTGAAGAACAAAGCGAACCCTAGTAACTGATCGACAAAAATGCCAATGCTCCACACTCGCGTTTTGACCTTCCCCCGAATAAATAGACTGGAGACGGCGAAATTGAGAAAGAAAACCTCCTTGTTTGTAAACCTGCAGCGGCGCAAGTTGACGAGAGATGAGCACGATGGGAAAGCAATTTGCCGTGAAGAGCGTGCAAGAGCACATTGCCGTCTATTTATTTTCCCCATGAAACGATTCTTCGTGTCTGTTGCCGTGGTTTGCTCGTGCGTTCCGCTGGCCGCCCAGGCCGCCACCAACTCTGCTGCAGTAGCGCAGGATCATCCTGCGAAGGGCGTCAAATTGGTCGGCGGTGACGGCCTGCGCTGGCACGATGTCACCGGTTGGGGTGTCGAAGGCCGTGCATGGGTAGACAGCGAACGGCTGCGCTGGTTCGACCGTTTGCCCGCCGCCGCAGAAAAGACCGTAACCAAGGAGGTGTGGGACCGTAGTCGTCCAAGCACCGGAATGATGGTGCGCTTCCGCACGGATGCGGTTTCCATCCACGTGCATTATCGGTTACTGCGAGGGGACCTCGGCATGGCCCACATGCCTCCTACGGGCGTTAGTGGAGTGGATCTCTATGCACGAGATGAAACCGGCCAGTGGCGCTGGGTGCAGGTGGTTCGCCCAACGGCGCAGGAAATGCGGACGGAAATCGTGCAGGGTCTGGCCCCGGGACGGCGGGAATACGCCCTCTATCTTCCCCTCTACAACGGCGTAGAGTCCCTCATGATCGGCGTCCCGCCCGGAGCGCAATTCGAGGGCCTGCCCCCCCGGGCAAAGCCCCTTGTGTTCTATGGCACTTCGACCACGCAGGGCGCCTGTGCGTCCCGACCGGGCATGGCTTGCACCGCTATTCTGGGCCGCCGGCTGGATCGGCACGTCGTCAACCTCGGCTTCTCGGGCAATGGCCGCATGGAGCCTGAGATGGCTGCCCTGGTGGCGGAGTTG
>CAZYYS010000207.1:483-10611 GCA_964651015.1 uncultured Verrucomicrobiota bacterium | reverse complement strand
TTGCCGATTTTTGAGCCTGAATCCAGCCGCAGGGCTGATAGTGTCTCTCTTGGCGCCGAGCTTCCAATCCACTGATCCAGCTCCGGCCGAAAGGCCGATTACGGGCAACAGGCTGTCAGGCTGGTCGTTGGAAGAATTTCAGGAATCGGCACAAAAGGTCCGCTATGCTCACTCTGGCAGAACAGGTCACCGCCTAACGTTCGCGACTCGGAGCAACTTTGAGTTTGTGTCCCGGAAATATGACCCAATTCGGGTCACTGAAAAATTAGCGCAGGTTTCGCCAAGGGTGGCCAACTCGGTGACTGGTAAGGGCGCTGCATTGCGTTTGGCGCTTGAGCCGTGTCTTAGGCGACCATGGTTTTCACTCCTCCACAGGATGTGGCTCAATTCAATCAGGTTTTTCGGCCGAATTCATTGCCGAACACGGCACGCTAAGACGACATAACTTCGCGGGCTAGCAGAAAGCACTTTGAGTCGAGCCTGCGCGCCATCGAGAAGAATTCGTGACTTTCGGTCAAATTGCCACGCCGCGCTTCGCCAATTCCGATGTAGCACGCGTTCAGTGCCTGTCCTTGTGGCTCAGTGTGCTGTTTCAGCGCTTGCCGCAATAGCTTCAGTCCTTCGTCGATTTGGCCTAGTTCGACGAGAACGCTTCCGCGCGTTCCCTTGAAATAAAAATTCCATGGCATTTTTTCGACCACCATACGCGAATAAGCATCCGCTTCTACCAGAAGCTCGGGATTCCCGATGAGCGTGTCAACATAGGCAATGTTGTTGAGGAGAGTGTATCGGATCTCCTCAGTTTCACTGTATCGACCAAGTAACAGCACATAAGCCTGACGTGCATCGGCATATTGTTTGAGATGTACAAAGTTGGAGGCCTGCATCCACTCCAACCAGTAATTGTTCGGGAAGAGCCGCAACCCTTCCTCAATCCATTTGCTTGCTTCCTCCCAACATCCCCTGCGCTGAGATTCTTGCGCTTCGAGAAGGTAGCAATTAGCCGGCAGTTGTTTGACTTCTGCCCTCGGGCGTCTCCAGGTTTCCCAAAGCAGCAGAATGTCATTGGGGATTTTTCCGTGTCTGGACTCGATGCGGTATGGCCAGAGACTGTACGCCAGCAACGTCACGTTACTGAGCAGAAACATGGTAGCGGGTGTAAAGCCCTTGAACACTCCCGAATCCAGCACTTGTTCGACTGGTAGAACCCAGATCGCAACGGCAAGCAATGCGACGTTGGCCAGAGGACCTCCCAAGACGAACACACTTTCCTTCAACCTATATTGCCGGGTATCGCGGGGCGCACCATGCACGCACCCGCCGAAAGGGATGGCTCGAAATTGCCAATGCAATCCCCCAAAGAAAAACTCCGAAATCACACGTCCCTTTCCAATCTCAATGCCGAAAACTCTAAAGCCGACCAGCCGTCCAGCGCAAGCATGCCCCAATTCGTGCAACACCGTGCACACGAAAACAAACACCTGGATCAGGGCAATATTGAGAAGCACCGGGCCGAGCGACATCGAAGGGAGAAACAGCGTGAGGATCGCACCGACTAATAATAAGGTTATCGATCCCCAAAAAACTATCAAACAAACCCTGTCGTCTCTGCCCTTCAAACAGACCGGACAAAGCGTTCGGTGCTTTTTGCTAAATGATCTCGGGACGGATTGGAATAACTCTGACTGGTTCGACTCTAAACCACAGCCGTTACATTTCGTTGTCGATGAAGCCGCATTACGATTGCTATTAACATCTCTGGTTTCGCGCATTTGGCTACGGTCAACCCCTTTGTGCTTCCTTCGCCCAAGTGTCCTTGAGGGTAATCGTGCGGTTTAATACGAACTTGCCAGGTGTGCTGTCCTTATCGAGTGCGAAATAGCCGAGGCGTTCGAATTGATAACGCAGTTCCGGTTTCGCGTCCTTCAGGCTCGGCTCGCATTCAGCGGTGACGACTTCGAGGCTCTTCGGGTTCAACACGGATTTGAAATCCCGCCCGTCCTTTTCCGGCTCGGCTTCGGTGAAGAAGCGGTCGTAGAGGCGACATTCGGCGTCAATCGCATGTGCGGCGCTCACCCAATGAATCGTGCCTTTGATCTTCCGGTTCGCGCTTGGGCCGCCCGTCTTGCTGTCGAGATCGGCAGTGCAGCGCAGTTCAACAATCCTGCCACTGGCGTCCTTCAACACTTCGTCGCACTTGATGATGTACGCGTATTTGAGTCGCACTTCGCCGCCAGGTTTGAGTCGGAAGAATTTTGGTGGCGGCGTTTCCATGAAATCGTCCCGCTCGATGTACAGCTCGCGGCTGAATGGAATCTTTCGTTTGCCAGCGTTCTCGTCTTCAGGATTATTAACAGCATCGAGTTCCTCGGTTTTGCCTTCGGGAAAATTCGTGATGGTGACTTTGAGCGGGCGCAACACCGCGAGGCGTCGCAACGCGATTTTGTTCAGTTCTTCACGAATGGCGTGTTCATAGACCGCGATATCCGTCGTGGAAATATATTTGGTAACACCGACACCAATGGCGAAATTTCGTAATGCGCTCGCTGGCACGCCGCGCCGGCGGATGCCGCTGATGGTGGGCATCCGCGGATCGTCCCAGCCAGTAACGATGTTCTCATTCACCAACTGGATGAGCTTTCGCTTGGATACGATCATGTAGCTGGGAATGAGTTTCGCGAATTCGTATTGGCGCGGCAATGGACGCGGGAGGTCGAGGCTTCCCAAAATCCAATCGTAAAGCGGGCGGTGCACCTCGAACTCAAGCGTGCAAATGCTGTGCGTGATACCCTCAATGTAATCGCTCAAGCAATGCGCGAAGTCATACATGGGGTAGATGCACCACTTGTTGCCGGTATGGTGATGTTCGGCGTGACGAATGCGATACAGCAGCGGATCGCGCAGCCAGATGTTTGGCGACGCCATGTCGATCTTTGAGCGCAACGTCCGCGCACCGTCGGGAAATTCACCGGCCTTCATCCGTTGGAAGAGGTCGAGACTTTCTTCGGGCGAACGGTTGCGGAAGGGCGAATCTTTGCCAGGGCGGTCCGGTGCGCCGCGATACTTGTCAGTGTCCTCGGGCGAAAGATCGCAAACGTATGCTTTACCCTTTTCGATCAACTGCTCTGCGTATTCGTAGAGTTGGTCGAAATAGTCGGAGGCGTAGAAAGGTTCCGCAACTTCGGACTTGGTGAGTGCAGAAAGATGGAAGTCGCGGTGGCCATTGCTGGCGATTGTCTCTGGAGTTTTGCCTTTGGGTTTTAAACCCAGGCAATGATCGGCCCAACCGTCGATGAGCCAACGCACATCCTCAGAAATGGAATCAACATACTCGACTTCCTCCTTGGCCGGATTGGTGTCGTCATAACGCAAATTGCAGATACCTCCAAACTCGCGTGCGATCCCAAAGTTCAGGCAGATGCTTTTGGCGTGGCCGATGTGCAGGTAGCCGTTCGGCTCCGGTGGAAAGCGCGTGTGAATGCGCGGGTATTTGTTTTCGGCAACGTGCTTGGCGACGATATCGCGGATGAAATCAGATGGTTGAGGCGCTGTCGCTGTTGCATTCAAATCACTTGTTTTCACGTTGCTCATTTGTCGCGGTGAAAGCTAACAAATGAGGCCCGCATTGAACAGCAAATTGGCCTAGTTCCTGGCTTTCTGTTCGAAGGCGGCAATCACATCCTTCGTCGGCAATGTTTTCCCGTGGTAGAAAAGAATGCCGCTGTTATTCCATCGCGCGAGCAGGACGGTAGGGCCGGACCTGCCTTGGAAGCCAAACAACACATCGCCTTGCTTCAAGCCAGGCAAAGCCGTCACGCCGTATTCGAGTTGACGGATGGTAGTTTGAAAAATCTCATCCACCGTCAGCGCGTAACTTTGCAGGTTAACCCGTTCGCCCACCCGTAGAGCGGCGGCTTGTTGTGCGGTCAGCGACGGCGGTGACGACAGGGGCGTAAGAAGAAGCCAGTCTTTTGCGTTTGGCTGTGTGCCGAACACTAACAGCGCCCTGTTTCCATCCTCATCAAGAATCTGATATTCGTGCCGGTCGAAAAGCCGACCGACCTCGGCGATTTCCACCAAGGCATGGCTTTGGATGCGATAACTTTTTCCATTGAGTTTGCCTTCTCCTCCAAGCGCCAATGGCGAGGCTTGTGCGCTCGCCTTCTTCACTTCGGCTCGTTGACGCGGTGAGCGGCACGATGAGTAACCTGCAAAAAGTATGGCTGCGCCCAAAGCCACTCCGATACATTTCAAGATAACGCCGGACAAAGTGGAGGCGTCACCATCGTAACCGTCTGTTTGCGAGAAGCCTCTCGTTGTCTCGTTGGCGGTCTCGGTTCGAAACCCAAACCCCGATGCCACTGCACTCCGAGGCAGGTTCAAGCCGTGATAACATTCGACCTCGTCACCGGTCCAGCTCACAACTTGCATTTTGTTGCCCGCCTCGGCATTGAAGTAATGCGCCACATCTCCGACCTCCACCCCCTCGGGCGCTTCCCCTTCGATATGAAAAACGCGTGATTCGTCCACCAAGGTCACACGGACATTGGTGCCGTCAAGATTCAGTGGGTCGCCCACGCGCTTGGCAGAGGCGTCCGCGGCGGCGATCGGATACTCCGGCTCAAACAGCTTGAACATCCGCCACTCACCACCGCGCTCAGTTTCCTCATAAACCAGCGTGGCGGGTTCGCCATCCTCATTCACCACGTTGAATTCGTTCCAATAGTAAGTTTCCCTCCCTTCTTCCATTCCCATCACAACGCGTCCAACAACGCGGTATCGGTGTCCGGCCAACGCACCGCTCATGCCGATGCGTAATGGTGTAGGGTTGGCGAAGCTCATGATTTCATCGGAAAAAGTGTGGAACGAACCGGCTTAGGTTGCCCGTGATTCGCCGCGTGTCTTCGCGAATGCCGAGTCCGCCTGCTTCATGATCAATCATCCACAAGCCAAAGACCGGGTGATGCCCGTTAAAGTCCGGCACCGACGCGAGCCCCTGATAAATGTACCCTTCCTCGCCGTAATCTCCGCCAGTTTCCTCGACGACCAAGCCACCTTCAACCCATATCATGTTGCTGCCTTCACGGCTCAACTTCGGTTTGCGGATATAGTCCTCGCCGAGCGGCGCGGCGAAATCGTGCGCGGGTAGAAGGTTGGGATGGTTCGGGAAAAGTTCCCAGAGAACCGGGAGTAGTCCTTTGTTGCTCAGGAGCATTTTCCAGGTCGGCTCGATAAACTGGATGCGGTCCGTCGTCAAATGGGCGCCAAATTCTTCATGCCACAGCCATTCCCAGGGATATAATTTGAAACATCGTTCAATGCGTTGCAGGTCGAGATCGACGAAGCAATTTTGACGCGCATCCCAGCCGATGTCCTCGATAAAGACCGACTTTGTCTTTACGCCCGCCTGTTCACAAGTATCCCGCAAGTAGAGCACAGTCATCTCGTCTTCGGGCTGCTCTTTGATGCTGCTAAAGTGAATCGTCTGTCCAGTCCAGCGCCGCCATGCTTCAATGAGCCGCTCATGGATCGAGTTGAATTGGTCGGCGTTGGCTTGAGTCTCCTGAAGCCAGAACCACTGGGCAACGGATGCCTCCACCAGTGCCGTTGGTGTGTCGGCGTTGTATTCGAGAAGTTTGGGTGGCAGGATGCCGTCGTAACTCAAATCGAAGCGGCCATAGAGACTGAAGTCATCGCGTTCCCACGAACGCAGAATGCTGTTGATGGCCGCTTCAGGAATTCCCAGCCGCGACCACCAGTTGTTTTCGATCACCGCTCCTGCCGCTTCAATACAAAGCCGATGGAGCGTGTTGCCTGCCGCTTCAATAGATTCAATTTCGTGTCTGCTCAACTCGTAACACGCGGATTCGTCCCAGTACGGGCCGGTATCGTGCGAGTGATAGGTTAGGCCGACGTGTTCGACCTTCTCGCGCCAGTCGGATCGTGGTTGGCAAATGTGGCGTTCCATCAAGACCAGGTGTGGTAACTGCGTGAACTGCTGCCGAAACCACCGCGAGAAACATCCGTGCGCCGGGCCTGCGTTTGTTGAGCAACCTCAGGCGTCGGCGAAGAAATGTTCGTGATACTGACGTGCGGCGACTTGCCCCACTGGCCACCGTAAAAGTAGAGCTGGCTCTTCGGTTCATAGTAATTGTACGGCATCTGATACCACGCACGGAACGGCGCATGGTAATAACCCACACCTTGGACGTAGAAATTGTTCGTGTAGGCGTAGTCCGAACGGATTGGCGCCTTCAACGGATTCTCCGGTCCGCAACTTGTGAGTGCGCCTGTCGAAAGGCCCCCGATCAAGACCAGCCGGATGCTTCTGCTCCGTTTCACGATGGGATCGCGAAGTTGTTTCAGCCAAGCATCGCCGCGGCCACGATGATGCACACGCCGAGAATCACTGCCGCACCAATGATGGCCGCGGCAACGTTCTTGTTCTCCAGGATTTCCTTGGTGAGATCACCGGGCGTGCATTTATCGAATAGTTTGAAGCCGGCAATGGCAACGGCGAGGCCAATGAATGCGAACAGCAGCATGTAACCGATGGCTTCTCCCAGCGATTGCGCGTGCCAGCCGGAGGCGGCGGTAGCCTCAGCGGCTTGCAGCGTTGGAGCAGCGATGAGCAGGAGCAGCAGTTGCGAGACGGATTGAGTTTTCATAAGCGGTCATTCAATTGAAGGTTCGATCCCTATGCTTGCGCCTATTTCAGGATGACCGGAGCATACTCAGAGTCTCGCTTGTATCTCAATTGAAAATACAGTCGCGAGCGCACCGCCCAAAAGGAGTTGAAAGCGATGAACTGCTTTCAGTGATGAGCGCAGCCAATCTTGCCGACGGCGATCACGAAGGCGACAATGCTCGCGAGCAGCAACCAAAGGCTGCCTTTGGTGGCAGCGAGAAAAATCCCCAAGCCGATTACTGTACCCATGACCAACCACGTTGCAATCGCACAATACAATTTCATGGGATGCATACTAACTTTTGCTGGCCTCCGATTCAAGGACGGTTTGCGCAGGGTCAGTCGCAATGTTCCATCGGCTTGACGCGCGTGGGTGCAGTCTTCATGTTTGGAGTCATGGGTAAACTGTTCTATGTATTGGTTGTCCTCGCCTTTTTCTCTCCGGCTGGAATGGTGCGGTGCGAGGAGTGGTCTGAGTTTCGCGGGCCAACAGGTCAGGGGATTTCGAAATCTCATAGCCTGGCGATTGAGTGGAACGATGATCCGGGTGGCGCTTCTCGCAACGTCATTTGGAAGGTAGCCATTCCGGGTGAAGGTTGGTCGTCGCCCGTGTTGAGCAACGGCAAGATCTATGTTACCAGCGCGGTCGCGAAATCGGGAAGCTTGAACCATGGACTGAATGTCATTTGCTTCGAGGCCAAAACCGGTGGGACTCTTTGGAACGTGGAGGTATTTGCGCCTACAAATTCCGTTCGGATTCATACCAAGAACAGTCACGCGAGTCCGACGCCGGTTATCGAGGGCAACCGGCTTTACGTTCACTTCGGTCATCAAGGCACAGCTTGCCTTGACCTCACGGGGAAAATCATCTGGCGCAATGACACTCTCGCGTACCCGCCGGTTCATGGCGGCGGCTGTTCGCCCATCCTCGCGGATGACGCGTTGATCTTCAGTTGCGACGGAGCAAGCGACCCGTTCGTGGTCGCGCTCGACAAGCATAGCGGCAAGGTCTTCTGGAAAGTAAATCGCGAGACTGATGCCAAGAAAACTTTTTCGTTCTGCACGCCGCTGTTGATCACCGTGAACGGCCAGAAGCAAGTGATCAGTCCGGGCAGCAATGTCGTTTGCTCGTACGACCCAAAGACTGGCCGCGAAATCTGGCGTGTGCGGTACGAAGGTTACTCAGTTGTCCCCCGTCCAGTGTACGGCCACGGACTGATTTTCATTTCCACCGGCTTCGACCGTCCCATGGTCATGGCGATTCGCCCGGATGGCAAAGGCGACGTGACTAAAACGCATGTAGCTTGGACGAATGCGAAAGGTGCTCCGAACACGCCCTCGATGCTCCTGGTCGGCGACGAGTTGTATATGCTTTCGGACGCTGGGATCGCCAGTTGTCTGGACGCGAAGTCGGGCAAAACCTACTGGCAAGAGCGGATCGGCGGCAATTGTTCGGCCTCGTTGCTGTACGCGGATGGAAAAATCTACGTCCAGAACGAAGAAGGTCTCGGCGTGGTCATCAAAGCGGACAAGGAGTTTCAAAAACTGGCCAGTAATCCGCTCAATGAACGAACGCTGGCATCCTATGCTGTCGGAGAAGGCGCGTTGTTCATCCGGTCCGAAAAGCATCTCTACCGAATTCAGGAACGATAGACTCGAGCGCTGCTCCTTTCAGTTGGGCAGCCAATTTACAAGCTGTCGTGCCGCCACGTTGCACTCATTCGGTTGTTGGTTTAGCAAAATCCTTTTGAATCTAATCAATAGGGATGGTCCGACATTTATGGCAAACAACTCAACGGAATCCACGTGTCGGCAGTGAAGTCGCCTCCTGGATCACTTCGTTGATCGTTCCACGCGGGTGTTCAACCAGACGCCCGCCACCAGCAAAGCTCCGAGCAAAAGATATTGCAGGTGACTGATCTTGAAAGGTAGGTGTTGATCGCCCCAGACCGCTGCGCCGCGCAGGCCTTCATCGAGGACCGCGATGATCAACACGCCAAAAAAAGTTCCCACGAGCGAACCGCTGCCGCCTTGCACCCGTGTTCCACCCAAAACCACGGCAACGACAACTTGCAATTCCAAACCCGTGAGCGAACTCGCGCTCACCGAACTGTTGCGCGCCGTAAAGCACAACGCAGCAATGAATGCCAGCAGGCCCATCAACGCATGGACTTCACAGATGCGCCGCGTGACTGGAATCCCAGCGTAACGCGCCGCCACGCGATTACCGCCCAACATCAGAATCTCTTGTCGCCAGCGCGAATGGTGGAAAAACATTCCGCCTGGTACGAACACTAATCCCACAACAATCACCGCGCCGAGAAATGTTCCGAACCATTCGTAACCCGGCACGTCGATAAACGGTGATTTCTCCAGATCACCCATCACAACGAAGCAGAGGCCGCGATAAAAAATCATTGTGCCCAGCGTGGCGATGATTGGTGGAATATCCAGTCGGGCGATAAGCACACCATTGGTCAATCCCAGCAATACGGCCAGTACCAAACCCAGTGGCACGGCGGTCCACCAAAAGTCTGTTCCGCTGCTGAATGACGCAATGACGCATGCCACCAGCGCCACTTGCGAACCGGCTGAAAGGTCGATGCCGGCTGTCATCAGCACCAGTGTCATTCCGAAGGCGAGCAACAATACCGGAGTCGATTGCGCGAGGAGGTCGCTGAAATAGCTTTTGAAGTAATTCACGAAATCACTGCCGGAATGGAAACTTGTTCCGCTGATCGCCGTGAAAAGCGCGACCTCGGCCAGCAACAGAATTGGCAGCGCCCATCTTTTCAAGCGAGTTCCTCCAGAAGTTTGCGACGGCGATGCAGCGCGCAGTCCAGTCCGATCACGCCGATGATGATTGCGCCGGTGACAGCTTCCTGAAAATAGGGATTCACGCCGGCATAGGTGAGAACTTGCGCCGTGAAGTAGAGGAAGAATGCGCCCAGTACCGTTCCAGCGAAACTCCCCTCGCCTCCAAAAATGTTCGTGCCACCCAACACGACCGCGCCGATGACCTGCAATTCGAAACTCAAAGCCAAGCGCGCCGGCTCGATGTATTGGACGCGGGTAACGAATATCAAAGCGGCCAGTCCGAGGAAAATGCCGCTCGCCAGGAATGCGCTTTGCAGAATGCGACCCGGAGATAAACCCAGCAACCGGCAAGCTTCCTCCGAACTGCCGAGCGCAAGCCAACGCCGGGGCGTTTTTGCAAATGCCTCCCAAAGCAATGCTGCCAGGAGCGCGAAAAGCAGAATCCTTCCGGCGTAAAGTTTTCCTGGCGAATGGAAGGCCTCGTCCGGAATCGAAATATTACCGCTAAAGTTTGGTATGCCAATGTCCGCACTGACGAGGGCCATACCACGGTAGAACGCCAGGCCCGCCAACGTAATGATGATGGCCGGAATCCTGAGGGTGCGAACCAGGAGGCCATTGAA
>CAZYYS010000207.1:0-473 GCA_964651015.1 uncultured Verrucomicrobiota bacterium | reverse complement strand
AGCAGTGAAAAAACTTGCGGTGAAGCAAACCAACGGGCTGACCCCGTGATGAACCAAAATTCCGAACACAGTTCCTGCTACGACAATGATCGAAGCGATGGAGAGGTCGATGGCACCGGTGAAAATGATGCCGGTCATTCCCAATCCGGCTAGAATGATCGGCGCAACATCCGGCCCGCAACGCCGCAACACGTCGGCAAACGAACCGCCTTCCTTCAACAACACGCGAATGGCAAGCAGCGAAAGCAGATTCCCGGCGAACAGAATAATCATCCGTTGAATAAGGAAGCGCGAGTACTGACTTTGGTTCATCAACGCTCTCCTTTCACCTCGTGATAAAGTCCCGACGCGGCGAGAATCACGTTCTCTTGAGTCATCGCTTTGCCGTGCAGTTCGGTGGAGATCGTACCACGATGCATCACGAGCACTCGGTCGCTCATGCCAAGCACTTCGGGCAGGTCGCTCGAAATCAA
>CAZYYS010000206.1:1513-10660 GCA_964651015.1 uncultured Verrucomicrobiota bacterium | reverse complement strand
TCGGATGATCCATCAGCGCCAGCGCCTGTCGCTCGGCCTCGAAGCGGGCGATGACGCTTTTGGTGTCCATACCCAGCTTGATGACTTTGAGCGCGACGCGGCGTTTGACTGGCTCGGATTGCTCGGCCATATAGACCGTCCCGCAACCACCTTCGCCGATTTTCTGAAGCAGTTTGTAGTGGCCGACCTTGGAGCCCTGATCTTCTTGTGCAACCGCATCAGTCGAAACCGTTGCATCTTGCCCGACCGCCGGCTCCGCGAGGAAGCTATCCTGCTCAAAATGCCTGGCCAGCAAAGCCTCCACACGCCGCCGTAACAATGGGTCTTTGTCGCAAGCGCCGTCCAGATAGGCAGACCGCTCTAGCGGCGACGGCTTCTCCAATGCCCCGAGGAAATTTCTTTTTCCCTTCCGCTTGGAACCTTTTGCGCGTCGCTCATAGTTGCCGTCACACCCTGTAAAGGCGTAAATCAGGACAGAAACACGCCACTTGATCTTAAGAAAACTTCAGACCACAGCGCTTTCACGGAGCGGGATCGCCCCGGATGGCTTGTTTAAGCCAGGCACGGGCGAACAACCAGTGTCGATCCGCCGTCCGTGGGGCAATTCCGAGCGCTTCCGCCACTTCGGGAATGGTCAGCCCGACGAAATATCGCAACTTGACCACCTCTGCGGCCAGCGCGTCTTCGAGGATCAGTTGCTCCAAGGCTTCGTGCACCGCCAGCAACTCATCCGAAGGAGCGCGAATCTCAATCCGCGACTCGTGTAGTTCCCCAAGCTGCGGGTCACCGCCCCGTTTCAAACTGGATTTCCGTCGCGCCTGGTCAATCAGAATGCGTCGCATGGCCTCAGCGGCGGCGGCAAAAAAATGAGTGCGGCCCGTGAAATCGCGGTTCTCGCCTGCGAGACGCAGCCACGCTTCATGTACGAGGGCCGTCGGCTGGAGCGTATGGTTGGCGGCTTCGCCGGACAACTTGCGCGCGGCCAGTTTGCGCAGTTCGTCATAGACCAGCGGTAGCAATTCCTCGCCAGCCTTCCCGTCACCCTGTGAACGCGCTCAAGGATATGGGTCAATTGGGTCACTGACGTGAGATTCTCTCGGATCAGGAATCTGGATTCAAGAATGATCAGTTTGCCAAGATGATCGCTTCCTGGTCCTGCCGCGATTCGCCCGTGCCTGCGACGCGTAAGAGTATTAGGATTGATCAACTGCGCCGCATGGCAGCCGTTGCCGCTTGATCAACCCAACCAGTGACTTGGTCAATGTTTCTTTTCCTCAACTTTTGCGGCTGGTTCGGGTTTTGGAATTACTGTGAGCCAGAGCTGGTCGGTCTGAGTGATCAAAATGTTGCCGCGCGGATCCTTGGTTCGGAGATCGAATAGTGCGGGACGCCATTGGGGCAAGCTGTTGTCAGTGGGTTGGACGAGGATGCGAAGTGGTTGGTTCGTAGGCTGGATGTTGGAATCGCTAACGAAGTTCACCTTCACTTCACCGCTTGTGGCCGGAACTTCCATCGGCTGAACGGTTATGCCGGCGGGCAAGGTTTCGAAGGCAATTCGCAATGCGTTGGTGTGATCATTCAAACGTGTGATGTCGAGTTTGACTTCATTCGTTTTGCCCGGTTCAAAGGAGAAGATATTGCTTGCCACCCCTACTTTGAAGTCTGGAATGGGCGGGGCAATGATCAGCCGGTAAACAAACTCATTACCTCCTCGACGAAATCGATCACTGACTGAGGCGGCGTATAAACCGTCGGCTGGCGCAGTCCAGACCAGCCTCGCGTCCGGCGCGCCGCCGCCATCGTCATCTTCGGCCAACATCTTCCCGGTGGCATCTTCAATCTTCAACACCGCGTCCAGTGGCAAACCCAATGCAGCCGATGCGACTCGAAACTCAAAGCGATCACCTTTTTTCACATTGAAGCGGAATCGGTCTTCATCCCGCGGCGGATCGATCCGTCCGCTGATCGCACACGGGGGCGAAACGGACTGTGGCTCATTCGATTTGTTGTCTGGCTCGATTTCAATTTGCTCTGGCTCGTCGCCGACGATCACGGAAAGATGGGCCTGCAAATCAGGCGCAGAAACAAATGCTTCATTGGCGTCGGCAGCTAGGCTGGAAGCGTCAAATGGTTGCTCGCGAACTTGACCGTCTTTCTCCAAATTCCATCCGAGAAATCGGAGTTGCGCCTTGTGTCCGCGTTGCACGCCCGTGGGAAAAACGTTATATGCCAGAGGCCCGTCCGTAATCGTCAATCGGTAGATCGTCGCGGCGCTACCGGCGTAACACACGTTCGCTTCAGGCGGGTGCGCAAAACCGGCAACTTGAACAATGTAAGTCCCGGATTTTTCGACGCGATACGCCAGCAGGGGGTCGATGTTCTGGGGGCCGTCGTGGTTGAAAGCGAGCCGGACGCCATGTTCGCCGAACAAATGCAGCGTCGCGTCCAGCGGCGAACCGAGCGAGTAGGCGTCCACTCGCGCCACAAGCCATTTGCCGGCTTCGACCCGGACAGCGAACGAGTCCACCTCCCCGCCTTTTTCCAGACGACCGCCGATCGTAACCGGAAGACTCTCGATGGACTGGGCTTCCTTGAGCGCGTCGTTGGGTTCTTTCTCTTCCTTGTCCTTCTCCGGAGCGATGATGAATATGCGCGGCAACGATGCCCCATCCTGATTGAAAACACGCACAAGATGCGGTCCGAGTGGGGCGTCTTTCGCAATTTGCACCGAAAGCTTTCCGCTATTGGTTTCGGCGACGAAGTTCACACCCGAACAATCGGACCACACTTTAACGGGCCACGGCTCGAGTTTGCCTCCGAACGTCACCGCATTGCTCTCGCCTTGCTGCCACGCAACCGGAAACACATAATCCAAAGTGGGCGCAGCGGCATAAGCCAAGTTCATTGCGGCAGAAGCCGACAGCAGCACCGACACGAAACCCACACGGAGGCCGGAGGATTTGCGTCGGCCTCTGGCAAAGAATTTCACGAGCTGCTTGCTCTTGAGCCAGAACGCGGAATCAAATCCGGTCCGCAAGCTCACGCAAACAATTCCTTGATCGGTTTCCCACCGTTGACGAGCTGCACTGGACGGCCGGTGTTCGTGTGAAGAATCTGGTGCGGGTCAATGCCCATCTTGGTGTAAAGCGTGCACGCAAAATCCTCCGGCGTTCGGACGTCCTCCGAAGCGTAGTAGCCTTTCGCATCGGTCGCGCCCAACACGTAACCGCGCGGCGTGCCCGCGCCCGCCATCAGGACCGACATCGCGTGCGGCCAGTGATCGCGCCCGGCGTCCTTGTTTACCTTGGGCGTGCGGCCGAATTCACCCAGCGCGATGACCAGGGTGGAATCAAGCAGGCCACGCTCGTCAAGGTCACGGATCAAGGCTGCCACGCCTTGGTCAAACTTCGGCATGTGCTTTTCTTTCAAACCAGTAAAAATCTTTGTGTGGTGATCCCAACCGCCGTAATAGCAAGTTACGAACGACACACCCACTTCAACCAACCGGCGCGCCAGCAACAGGCGTTGCCCCAAATCCGTGCGGCCATAAGCATCGCGTGTCTTCTCGTCCTCCTTCGAAAGATCGAACGCCGCCTGTGCCTTTGGCGACGTTACCAAGTCGATGCCTTGATGATAAAAACTGTCAAAGCCGACTGCCGGGTCCTCAGCAGCCTTCTCGCGAATGCGCGCCAGGCGATCGAGCGATTGCCGCAATTGCTGGCGCGTCTGCGCACGGCCTTCACTGAGGTCGGACGGCAGCACCACATCGCGCACCTTGAAATCCTTGTTGTTCGGGTTACCACTGATGACAAATGGCGCATGCTCGGCACCAAGAAAATTGGGCCCACCGGAGCGCGCCATTTCCGGCAAGGACATGTAAGCCGGCAGTCCAGCCTGAATGCCGCGCTTCCAGGAAACCACCGATCCGAACGACGGATGAAACGTGACAACCGCGCCGCAACCCACCGGCACGGGCGTCGGCGCGCCGGTCATCAGGTAATGATTGCCACCGCCATGGTTCGGGTCCTTGTGACAAATGGAACGAACGATGGTCAGCTTATCGGCAACCTTGGCCAGATTCGGAACGACCTCGCAGAATTGAATTCCGGGAACAGAAGTGGCAATTGGACTGAACTCGCCGCGGATTTCCTTGGGCGCATCGGGCTTGGGGTCAAACGTTTCGTAATGCGTCGGCCCGCCGTCCATCCAGATGAGAATGCAATTGACCTGCTTGGGACTAACCTTGCCGGCGGCCTGTGCGGCGCTCGCGCGATAACGCAACAGGTCGGCGAAGCCGAGGCCCACGACGGCACCCAGGCCGAGCTGGAGAAAGTCTCGTCGAGCCATGCCTACACAGTTGTAACGAAGTCCGTTCATGCCTGCTTTCAGCTAATTATGGTTCGCTACACTAGCTGAATCTCACGCAAAAATCACTAACAAAAATGTGCTCCGAAGCGCTCATCAATGATTAAAAACAAATTCCGCTGAGTTGATCAGCGCCCACATCACGTCTTCGGTTGCCGTCTGGCGTGTGGTGTCCTTGGCTGAAAACGCCGGCAGCGCAAGCCGCACTTCTTCTTCGACGGGAAACCGGTTGCAAGCTGCCAGATAGAGTTCGGTGACGATTTCCTTTTCGGACAGTTTGCTGTCGGCCAGTTTCTTCGCACGGCCCTCGGCGCTGGCGATTTTGGATTGCAGCTTGTTTGAATTCATCATGTGAAGCGCCTGCACCACGCTCGGTTTGGTATCGCGCTCGCACGGACATTCCGCGCTGGAGTTGGGCCGCCCAAAAGCGTCCATGAATTCCGACTCCAGCTTGTGGTTCCAAGTTTCCAAGGCGCGCGTTCCAGGCGGCAGCCCCTGAAAACTGTCCGAAGTGCCGGTCACACTGCAAACCGCGTCCAGCAACACTTCCGCCGGCAACCGCCGACGATAAGCGCGGGAAAAATTCTTCGTGTCCGCAAGATTGTGTTCGTTTGGAATTGAACTCAACTGGTAAACGCGCGACTGCATGATGGTTCGCATCAAGTGTTTCAAATCGTAACCGTGATCGACGAAATCCTGCGCCAGCCAGTCGAGCAACGGTTCGTTCGTGGGCGGATTCGACGCGCGGAAATCATCAACTGGATCAACGATGCCGCGCCCAAAGAACTGCGCCCAGACGCGGTTGACAATCGCCCGTGCGAAGAATGGATTGTTCGTGCTCGTCATCCAGTCCACCAATACCGCGCGCGGATCACAGCCTGGCTCGATTTGCGCGGGCGATCCGCCGGGCGGCTTTGGTTTCATCACTTCGCCAGTCACCGGATGTTTCACTTCACCGCCGGGCGCATGCCAGATGAACTCCGCCTCGCCGGAAATCGGCGCGGAGATGCCCTGCCCCTTGTGCTTTACTTCGGCGAAATACGCGGCGAGCTGGTAGTAATCGCTCTGTCCCCACTTTTCATTCGGGTGATGATGGCACTTGGCACATTCGATCCGCACGCCCAGAAAAATCTGACTGACAAACGCGCCCGCGTCCGCCGGCTCGCGCTTGTCACGGAAAAGCGCCGCCGGGCCATAGCGATGCGTGCTGCCCTGCGCGGTAAGAAGCTCGCGGACGAATTGATCGTAAGGCTTGTTATGACGAAACGTCTCGCGCAACCAAAGGTCGAGCAGGTAAACCGGCTTCACGCCGACTCGTGACGGATTGCCACGAATCAAATCGCCCCATTTCACGGCCCAATGATCGGCATACGCAGGCTGCTTGAGCAGCCAGTCGATGAGTTTGTTGCGCTTGTCCGATGAAGTGTCGGCAAGAAACTCGCGCGCCTGCTCCGGCGTTGGCAGTGTGCCGATGGCGTCGAGAGAGGCACGGCGAAGGAACTCGCTGTCGGTGCAACCGTCGGAAGTTGCCAGCCCAAGTTTCTTCAACCGCGCATAAACGAGTCGATCAATTTCGTTGTTCG
The DNA here is from genome assembly GCA_964651015.1 of uncultured Verrucomicrobiota bacterium. Taxonomy (GTDB): domain Bacteria; phylum Verrucomicrobiota; class Verrucomicrobiia; order Limisphaerales; family PALSA-1396; genus CAZYYS01. Next base: position 4,712 of record CAZYYS010000206.1, on the reverse strand, counting down.
CCGGCAACGTCGTGTAAAGTGAATCGGGCAACACTTTGACCGCGGGCACCGTGATACGCGAGATGTCCACCAGTCCCATGAACCGCGCCAGCACCACGCCCTCGCCACTCAAGCTGCCGACCTTGACCACTCCACGTTCGTCCACCTTCGCCATTTCTTTGTCGTTCGATGCGAACTCGGCGAGATCGGTCACGTCCTGAATCCGGCCGTCCGAGTAATACGCCTGCACCAGAAGCGGCTGCGTGTCGCCCTTTCGATAACGGCGTTCGGGCGGGAAAACTTTGGTGTCAACCAACGTCGGGTCATTCGTCTGGCTGAACGGCATGCCCTGCATGATCCATTTCAAAATCGTCTTGTAGGATTCAGAACCGACTTCGAATCGCTGCCCGCCCTCGTGCTCGATACCGAGCGTCGGCTTCTTCAAGATAAGACTTTCCTCCGGCGCAGCCGGAAAAATGCGCCGCCCGCGGTCGGCCTTGACGATGTGTTGGTAGTCGGACTTCGGATCGTAAGCGAAGACGGAAAGTTTGAAACCGTTTTGACCGTCAGGCTTGGCATGACAGCCGCCGCTGTTGCAGCCCGCCTTGCTCAACACCGGCATCACGTCGTTGATGAAACTCAACAGCTTGTTGGTCGGCGACGCCTCCACGGTCACACGAACAGACGCGGTCTGCCGTTTGAATCGCGCTTCGATCACAGCGACGCCGGGCTTCAACGCGCGAACTATGCCGTCGCGCGAAACATCCGCGATTTCCCGGTGGTTTGACTTGAAAGTCGCCTTGGCGGTCACGTCCTTTTCGGCCGCGTTCGCACCCGTGTCAGTAACCAGAACGCGATGAACGCCGAGAGCGGGCAGCTTGATTTCTTGAGGGAAGACCGACAGCGACGATGAACGCGTGGTTGCTGTTTCCGACAGCACCCGCGCGCCGCTCAACCAGACGATGCCGATCGCCACCAAGCCAAGCCGCGTCCAGTTGTCGGTAAACCAAGTCATGAAATTGCAGCAAACATACTGGCCACGTTAACAACTGCAACTCGTTAACTCCACAATGGTGCGTGCGCCTCCGTTAGGTGTCGATGGAGCGCACTTGTTAGCAAGAGACATATCCTTCACTGTGAACACAAATAATAACTCTGAAGTCTATCCTCAGAGTCGAAGAAAAGCCAAGTCATCGTGTACATCGTCGTGTGGTAATAGACCTTCGGATACTTGGCGGCTGCCGTACGGACTGAAACAAAACTGTTCGTGGGCTCACGTGATAACCAAGACTCCAATCCCCAACGATTGGTACTGCCGACTGAGTAGTCAAGGAACTGCAATCGCAAAGTATTCGTGACGTGCTCATATTCAGCGTGAGCAGTCAGTAACTGCTGAAGTGTGGCATCGCGCTCGCGTCGCTCCTTCATGTCGGGGTCGAAGCGATAGAACAAGAAACCAGCCACGAATAACACCAGCAACAACGTAGCACCCGCTATGAGAAAGATGATAACGGTTCTCTTCATTCCACAGCTCGCAAGATACGATCTAATAATTCATGTTAGATCGAAAGATCTCCACGCTATCGACTATTAGCCGCTAAACACGGAAAAGCCTTCTCTGAGTCATAACTTGTAAAAAACTATCGCGCGAACGCCGTCTCAAGGCAAGAGCCCGCCTACTTGTTTGCAGCCCCACTCTCACTTCTGCTTTCCCGCCGTCACTTCCGGTTTCGCAGCCATTTCCCTATCCGGCGAGGCCAGCGTCGCCGTCACTTTGCCGTCGGCGTCCCAGATATAAACTGAACCGTCGTGACAACCGGCAAAAACAGTTTTGCCATCCGACGTCGCCGTCAGACTGTAAAGGATATCGCCCGCCTTGTTGAACGCGCGTTCCTGCGCGCCTCCACCGCTTTGTTCACCAGAATGGACTTTGAAATCAGTGAAGCGGCGCGCCAGGCCATCTTCGCAGGCGGTGAAAAGGTTCGTGCCGCCAGCCGCCCAAACCAGGGCGGTCACCGGCGCGGAATGGTTGTTCAGCGTGATTGCTTGATTCCAGTTTGTGGTGTCCCAAAAGTTGAGCACCTTGTCCGCGCCGCTACTCGCCAGCATCGAGCCGTCCGGATTGAACGCGAGCGCAAGTACATGGCCGGAATGCGCTTCAAGCTTTCCCGTTTCCTTTTGCGTCGCCAGTCCCCAAAGCCGGATGACCTTGTCCGCGCCACCCGTGGCGACCCGCTTGCCGTCGGGACTCAGGCAAAGCGCGTAGATGGAATCTTGGTGCGCCGTCCAAGTAGACTGGCTCTGGCGGTCCGTCATTGACAACAGATGAACCACACCGATCTTCGTTGGTTCTCCGTCCACCGCTATGAGCGTCGCACCATCGGGTGTGAATTGCAGCGCGGTGATCCGGCCAACGAGATTGTTCGTGATTTCCAGTTGCGGTTTCAGGCTCTGCCCGTCCCAACCCATGATGCGCCGGAAACTGCCGGCCGCCAGATGTTGATTGTCCTTGCTCCAGGCCAGTGACTGCACAACGTCGTGATGACCTTCGAGTTTCGCAACGATTGGGTGATTCGTCTGACCTACGTCGTAGATGAAGACGTGATTAGCCCGGGCCACTGCCAGCCGTTTTTCATCCGGCGACAACACCAGCGCCAGGACTGGCTGGTACGAACCAGGCATCGCACCGAGATTGACCGGTTTGGCGGTGGGATTTTTGGCGAGCGCTTTGGCGTCCCACTTTGCCCCAGCGTCAATCCAGCGACGCAACGTGGCAATGTCTTTCTCCGAGAGCTGTTTCTTCGGCGGCATGTGCGGATCGGATTCGGGCAGGAGGACTTTGGCCAGCAAACTTTTGTCCGCCTTGCGCGGCACGATGGCTGGACCGCTTTCACCACCCTTCAGTGCATTCTCCCGCGTGCTGAGGCGCAGGCCACCCTTCTTCTTTTCGTCGTTGTGACAAGAAAGGCAATTCGCTCTGATCACCGACATTGCCCGCGCTGGCAAACCGTCGGCTTTTGTTGAATTGGAAGACTTCTCCGCCGCACGCGAACTGGCGCAAGAACACGCTATGATCAAAGCCAACCAGAGGCAATTCACCGGGGAGCGTAGGCCGCTGGCCTGCCGTGTTCGGCGGCCCGCCGAACACTCCGTGAGAAAAACCACCCGGCACGGGTTTCGTTGATCCCAAGCCAGAGGTGGGAAGTAGTAGCCGGACATG
>CAZYYS010000206.1:0-1503 GCA_964651015.1 uncultured Verrucomicrobiota bacterium | reverse complement strand
CGCGTGCGCTCCCCATTCAATCGCATCGTTGCAGCCGAGTATTGCAGTCTGCCTCCCGAATCCAATAGCCGTTTTGCTGGTGATGAACGCTCGCCCTCACCCCAACCCTCTCCCCCAGCAGAGGGTGAAGTTTCGCCTGCCATCAGCAAATTCGCGCGGCCCCGTGCGTTCGCCAGCGGATGTTGCATCGTCACCGGGACTTATTTCACCAATCGCCAGCCGGAGGCGTCCGCCTTCAAAGCGGTGTGACCTTTGTTTTCCTCGTACACGGCATGCATTTCGTCGATCGTGTCGAAGTAGCCGACGATATGGGCGGCACTGAACGATTTGCCCGCCTTGATCGGCCTGCCGTAAACCTCCTCGATCATGACGATGATTCCGCCGGGCCGCTGGCTGCACCAAGCTTCATAAACAATGGAGGGTTCCAACGTCAGGCCAGCCAGCCACGGGCCGTCCCTGCCTGTTTGCTTGTCCCGCAAATGGTATGCGCGGATGAAATGTTTCGGCGTTCGATGCGTGTCGCGGCGATAGCCGAACTTCAAATCGGGCGGGAAAGGCGTGAAGAATTCGCTGGACGGGATGCGCAGCCCTTTTGGGCCGCTCAGATAACTGAGGTACATCTCGCTGAACGTGTCGCCCTTTTCGTGGCGCACACAACCCGGCGTGTCGTTGCGCAGGAACATTTCGGACGACGAGTTGACCGTGTCGATTTTGTCCATCAAGACGAAGTAGCGCTTGCCTTTGGGAAACACGATCAGTTGCGTCCAACGCGAGCCAGGTTTGCGGCCGGGCGCGGCGTACTCGTAGTGGTAGCTGGTCTTGACCGCGACGAAATCCCGGCCCCGGATCACTTCCGGTTGGACGGGTTTCATCCGATGGCACAGTTGCGGCCCTTCGACCATGCGCTTGCGATGGCTGCTGCCGTGGGACAGGAGGGTGTACTCGCGCCGGGCCGGATCGGTCTCGTTCTCGTACCAGGAATAACGCCCGACACCGTGGCCATCCGGGGCGATGACCTTGTTGCTCCAACCCGCGTCGCTGCCCGCTTCCATGAGCCAATCGATAACCATCAGCCCGTCGCCCACTTCGCGGAAGCCGGTGGCCTTGTCCAAGAACGACCCCTTCTCGATGCCGGTCATCCATTGCTTGGGGTTCCGCTTGGGGATGACGGCTTCAAGTTTGTCGGTCTCTATCATGATCCGGTTCTCGTCCTCAGTCACACGCACCCAGGAGGCGTCGCCTCCCGGCTGGGCTAGAACCGGCCCAACAGGCACAATCGCGATGAATAACAAAGCCAAGGATACATTGTACCAAAGGATTTTGGGAACTTTCATGTGGCATCGTTTATTCAGGCAGGGGACACGGTCAAGAGTTTGCTTTGGATGACTTTGTTTCACTCTATCAATGCCCATGCTGATGTTCCTGAATGTATTCCTGCTTGAGCCCCAGCTTCTCCAAGCCCGGAACTGACGCTTTCAAGATCAACCTTCGGGATTGTCCACA
>CAZYYS010000205.1:2688-10696 GCA_964651015.1 uncultured Verrucomicrobiota bacterium | reverse complement strand
TTCCGGGTAACCTTTGAGCAAAGAGTATCTTGTTGTCCAAGGTCCAGGAGATCATATTTGAACCGCTCCCGCGCAGACCCGGACGCCCATAAGTTGCGGCGAACCACTGTGACTGACCGGCCGTCAAAATTCGGGCCTCCGATCCATCCGGCCGATTTATGCAAATATCCGACCAGTCATGGCCGGGGTCCTGACGAAAGTGACAATCCTGATAAGCCAACCACTCCCCGTTCGGCGACCAGCGCGGCCCAAAGTAAAGGTGATCACGATGGGCGGCAATCAACGTGCGGTTTCGGCCTTCGAGATCGCTCGTCCAAATTTGGTATCCCGATGGACTGGCCAGGTGAAAGGCCACACGTTTCCCATCAGGGCTGAGACTCGATCCATAAGGCAAGCCTTCACCAGCACGGGTGAACTCGCGTGCATCGGTTCCGTCCAGGTTCATATTGTAGATCTGGCCGACCTTGTTGCGCACCACCTGCACCAGCATACGCTCATTACCGAGCAGAAGTTCCGGTGTGTAGAAGACCGCCATGCGATCCCGCGTCGCGATCTCGGTCAACGTTTCCCGATCGAGATCGTAAATCCAAAGGTGGGTCGGGGTTTGTGTGTAATACTCCTCGAATGGACGGCCCGGTCCATCGCGCCGCGCTTCCATGCTCAGAAACAGGACCCGCCGACCATCGGGGAAGAAACCAGTCGGTTGCCAGGCAACCTGGTTCGGCACCTTGAAATCAAGAATGCGCAGGCCCGTCCCGTCGGCGTTCATCATCGCCGTCTTGCCCTGCGTTACAAAAAAGAAACGCGCGTGGTAGCTGCTTTTTGTCCTTGAATCGGATTTCGTCGAACGGCATGAAACCGCCATCGTCGCAGAACTCAAAATCAAGGACGCAAGAAATTCACGACGATTCCATGCCGTCTCCCCGCGTGATGTGGTTGAACGCCCTTGTTGAGGCGAGAGGTTCTGGCCGAGCTTTCGTTCGCTCACACTTCTTCCAAGCGCTCCGTGGCGTCGCCAAATTTATCGAGATGCACGTCCATCTTGTCCATCATCGTGAGATAAAGGCGGCACATCTGCCGGTTTGGCTTCTCCTTGTAGTCGAGCACGCGCCCGCTCTTGATCTTTCCGCCAGCGCCTCCGAGCAACAGCACCGGCAGTTGAGTCGCATCGTGATTACCAGTCAACATGCTCGAGCAATAAAGCAGCATCGAATTGTCCAGTAAGGTCCGTTCACCTTCGCGAATGCCGTCAAGTTTGCGCGCGATGTAGGCCAGTTGTTCCAGGAAGAATTGGTTAACCTTGAGCCAGTCCGCGGTGTCAGAGTGCGAGAGCAGGTGGTGAATCATGTAGTCCACGCCGACGTTCGGAAAGCGCAGCGAACTGTGGTCGTTGTTCAGTTTGAGCGTGCAAAGACGCGTCGTATCGGTTTGAAACGCCAGCACCAGAATGTCGCTCATCAACCGCATGTGTTCGGCGATGTCCTGTGGGATGCCATCGGCGGGACGAGGGATGTTTGGCGCGGACAGCGTCGGTCGCCAGCCCTGCAGCTCGCCTTTCTTGCCGGCGTTCTCAATCCGTTGCTCCACTTCGCGAACGGAGTCGAGGTACTCGTCGAGCTTGCGCTGGTCGTTGGCGCTGATGCTGCGGCGAAAATCCTTCGCGTCGGAAAGAACCGCGTCGAGCACGCTCTTGTCGCCGCGATTCACTTCATCCTTGAATAGCCGGTCAAACGCAAGGGCGGGGTAAATTTCCAGCGGCGTAGGCGTCGTGGGCGAACTCCACGAGATGTGCGAACTGTAAAGCATCGAGTAGTTCTTGTGTACGGACGGATTCGATTTTTCGCAGCCGAGCACAAGGCTGGGCACCTTGGTCGAATGGCCGTGACGCTGGGCGAGCAACTGATCAATGCTCGTACCGGAACGAATCTCGCCGCCGGACGCGAGCGGTGACCCGGAAAGGAGGTTCCCGGTTTGCGAACTGTGAATGTTGCCTTTGAGCGCCTCGGCATTGTAGAGGCCACGAATGAAAAGCATTTTCTCGCGGACGTCATGGAGCGGCGCGAGGACCTTCCCCAATTCCATATCCTTCCCCTCGCCCTTGGCCCACCACTCCTTGCTGTGAAAGCCATTGCCGGAAAAGAGGACGGCCATTCGAACGGGCGCTTCGCTGGCTGGCCGGACAGCGCGGGCGGGCTCATCGCCCCACACAGTGAATGATTCCATCCATGGCAGCGCCATCGTGACACCGACACCGCGGAGAAACGTACGACGGGAGAATTTATGAGTCGTCATAGTTGGTGATGGTTTATTTATGGAAGACTCTTAACACGAAACAAAGAATGAGGAAAGGGTTAAAAATGAAAACGTGATGAGGAATAATTCGATCCCCCGTCATGCACTTACGCGCTCCCGCTGTAGAATTGTCAGAGATTAGAGCCATGGGGGCAGGGCTCGTTCTCATCAGTCGGTCTTGTCTTTGCAATTATCCCATGTCATTTGTAATCAGTCTTCGCTCGCCATCTCTTTCCCACGAATTTCGCGGAACTGTTTGCTCCGGACGATGGTTTCCACGGCGGCACTGAAGCGGTAACCGTGCTCACGCAACTGCCGCTGCATCTCAGTCAACAACGGTTTGTCGGAAAGCATTACACCGCGGCCCAGCGAATAGCCGAGCAGCTTACGACAGAATTGGGCGAGCACGACGTCCCGCTTCTTGGTCAGTAGATAATCCCGGAGCCCGTCCAAGCCATCGATGGCTGTTCCGTCGAATACCTTGCCTTGAGTGTCGATAGGCCGGTCGGCGAGGTCGCGCGTGCGCGCGCGTCCGATAGCGTCGTAGCCCTCCAGCGCGTATCCAAAGCCATCTATTCTAGCGTGGCAGCCTGAGCATTTGGGGTCACTGCTGTGCTTTTCGGTAAGTTGGCGCACGGTGAGAATCTCGGTCGCCTCATCCTCGGGCAAGCGCGGCACATCCTTCGGCGGACGCGGCAGTTTGTCGCCAAGGAGAACTTCCGCGACCCAGTTACCGCGCAGGATGGGGCTGGTGCGCGAGGCACCGGACTGTTTTGCCAGGGTCGCGCTCAGGCCAAGGATACCACCACGCCCAAACTTCTTCACGCCATCCACACGCCGCCAATCATCGCCAGTCACGCCGGGGATGTCGTAGTGTTTGGCGAGCCTCTCGTTGAGGAAAGTGTGGTCCGTGTCGAACAATTCAAGCACAGAACCATCATTCTGGAATGCGTCGGTGAAGAAACAAATCGCCTCTTCGTACATCGCGTCGCGCAGACCAGCGAAAGTCGGGAAGTGCCGCTCGCTCTTTTCATCAAGCGATTCAAAGTCGTGGATGTGGAGCCACGCACACGCAAATTCAGTCGCCAGCCGGCGCACACGCGGATCGCGAAGCATCCGCTTTGCCTGCGCCGCGAGCACATCCGAGTTGCGCAACTTCCCCGCGGCCGCAACTTGACGAAGTTCTGCGTCCGGCATCGACGACCACAGAAAATAGCTCAGGCGATTCGCCAGTTCCCAGTCCGATACGGGTCCGGGCTCCGCACCCGGTACAGCCTTTTCGAGTCGATAGAGGAACGCAGGCGCAACAAAAACACGCGCGAGCGTGAGCCGGATCGCTTCGTCGTGCGGCAATTCCTCCGCACGGAGCTTGCGATACAAGTTACGCAACTCGTCTTTCTCGCCATCCGTCAGCGGACGCCGATAAGCGCGGTCGGCAAATTCCACCACTGCTTCGATGTGTTTCGGTTGCGTGTCGTTGAGCAATTGTCGAAACACCGCCGCGCGGTCGTTGATAGGTTTGCGCATCGGCTCGAAGACCTTTGGGTCGGCGTCCTGCGTGGCGTATTGCCAGAGCTGCTCGAAGGCATCCACCAGTGTAAGCGCATCATGGCTGACGTAGTGCAGTTCGTCCCACATCCGGTCGAGTCGCGCTTTCTGCGCATCGTCGAGCATCAGCCGCGCAAGATGGTCATCTTCGCGATAGAATAACGTGAGCGTGACAACTTCATCGACGGGAACGATTTTGGTGTAACAGAGTGCGGGAGGGAACCAACGACGGAATTCGTCGAACGACGCCTCGATTCGCTTGCTTGCGGCGCTACCCTCCGCTGCAATAATCGGTGCGCTGTGAATGACTGGCTGGTCAGGATCGCTCCATTTTCCCTTGCTCTGGACTGTTGTCGCGCCCGGCAGCAAGCCTTGGGTACCAGTGGGCTTGCTGGTGAGAACCTGCAATTGAACACTGCCTTCGTTGCCGGACTTTGAATCCAAAATGCCCGTCGTCACAAACTCGGCCCCGGCAATGAGATCAGCCGGCAATCGAATTTCAATGACCGATGGTGCCTGGACGCACACGCTAGCTGCGTCGATCTTGGAGCCCTTGGGATGTTTGCCGAAGACGCCGGGATCAACGCCCCATTCGGCGACCGCCGAAGTGACAGGGCTTGGCCTCTCCGGGTGAGATGCCGGAGACTCACGTCTGTTGTCGCGAGCGGAACGCGCTCCCGCGAAGAGTGGTCCACCGAGTGACGCCAGTTGTTGATACAGTTTCGCATCCGGATTGTCCTTTTCGGACGGGACACCCGAGGTCAAAAGATTCTGTACCTCTTGCGCGAGCTTGAGTTTTTCCTCCGCGCGCTCGGCGGATTGCCACTTGGCGAGCAGGGAGCCGGCGGGAATCACCGGGCCGGTTTCACTGCCGGATACCGCCTCGGTGTAGAAATGCCAGATTCCCGCGTTGCCGAACTGGTCGGCGTGGGGATTGCCCGCCAGCACATCCGACGACACGTCGCGGGTCAGACTCCACTCGCGCCCACCTTCGCCCGCACTCCTGAGCACGAGTTCAAGGTCCGTCAGGTCGCAGGAGTGATTGCCATCACGCGGGCCGATGAGCAGTGACACCAGGTCGCCTGGCTGCACGGCGAGGTTTTCTACGGGACCGACATTTGCTTCCTTGCTACCTTGGGCCCGACCGGTGGCCAGCCGTTGACGCGTGTCACCGCGGCGCAATTCCAGCGACCAAGTCACTCCATTGCCGCATTCGGGATGCGCGGACGTCACCTTGGCCTCGACGCGGATCGTTCCCGCCAGTGGGCTGCGCCAACCGACCGCCGCGTTCAGTTGCGGCGATGGATGCACGGTGACGCCATGTGGCTTCATGTTGCCCGGAATGCGTACGTTCTGATCAGAAGAATTGGCGAGCAACAGTGGCGTGTCACTTGAACCCCAGCCCTTGATAAAGTCGTAGCCGGAGGATTTGTGAATCTGGTTTGTAAAGTAATCCAGCTTGAGCTCGGTGCTCGAACCGATGCCGAGATAATCCAACCACGCGGTCAGTGCCTCCGCGTCCACTCCATGCCGACGCGAAAGCTCCGTCACGTCAAACTGGTTGGTGGCGCTGACTTCCGTGGCAGCTCCCAGACATTTTTCAGTGGAAGCGAAAACTTTTTCACGCCGCGAGGCCAGCTCGAGAGCAAAATCGCGCACGTCACGCAGGAGCAGGTTGGGCCGGCCAGGCACGACGAGTCGCGGCTGCTGCCAGACTACAAAATCGTTGGCGTTTCCGTCGCCTGCATCACTGGCCACGAGATAAATCACAACTTCATTGCCGTTGGTCGGCGCAGCGAGTTTGAGACGCACCTCCTGTTTCGTGTTGAGCGGATTGACCGGCTCCATCCACGCCTTTGGGCCACCCACTTTGCCAATGTGCCCGACGCTGCTGAATTTCCAGAGCACCTGTTGCCATTGGGCTATATCAGCCGCTAGCAATGGAGCATCAGCCGGTTTGGCAACACGCCAACGCCTGCGCAGATCGTCGAGTAGTAGCGACGGCTCGGCGCTGCTCAAGAGTTTCGCCAGCGAGCCAAGATACTTCGCGCTCAACCCACGCTCGCGCGCCACTGATGCAACATCCCTTCCTGAACTGCGCAATTCCAGCGACGCAGCGAGGTACTTCTCAAGCGGCAACTCTCCACCTTTTCTTTTCTCCAACGGAATTCCTTGCTGGGTCACCGTTTCAGCCAGACTCCCATCAGAGAACCCGGCATAGAACTTACGAATTTCGGCAAGGATTTCCTCCGTCTGATCACGCCGCGTGGTAGAAGGTGAGAAGCGCAACCCATCCGGCAACAGCACTGCGTGACTGGCAATTTCTTTGCCCGCATCGAGATATTTTGTGAGCAGCGCCGGTGACATCACCAGCGAGTTGCCGGTGTTCATGAAGCCCTCGCCCGCCGCACTGTCCGCTGGGAACTCTTTTGCGGGATTCAGCGATTCGACACCGGTCAGGTCACACACCGTGAAGGTGTATTCTGCGTTATTCAATCGCCGCAACACGACCGGCCCGGGATCACCGGCGTGCGCCTTGGCGATTTCATCCAACGCGGCGTTGACCCAACTGAGCAATCGTTCACGCTCGCTTGGTGCAGGCTGCGGTTTCTCCTTGGGCGGCATTTCACCGAGAGAGAGTTGTTCGATTACACGCTCCCAAACTTTTGGGTGCTTGGAGACTTCGTCGAAAGAAGCAAACCTTTCGAGATCGAGATCACCCTTGTGCTTTTCGGTCGAGTGGCAACCCAGGCAATACCGGTTCAGGATCGGCTGAATCTCCCTCGAGAAGTCCCGCCCAAGCTGGCCGGAACTTGCATCCTCCGCAAGCGCAAGCGTCAGAGACGTGAGAAACAGCATTCCTGCTGTCAATGTTCGTGCCGGATGTCGGTGTATGCGCATGCGTTCGTTATGCGATTATGCCGCGGATGACATTAGCCTCGATAACACCAGTGAGCTTATTGTTCAAGCCGCCATAGAAATAAGTGAGTTTCTCGTGATTAAGTCCCATAAGGTGAAGGATGGTAGCATGCAGGTCGCGCAAATGGCAACGGTCCACAACGGCACCTTCGCCCAACTCATCAGTTTCACCGTAGCTGATGCCCGCTTTCACCCCGGCGCCCGCGAGCCAGTAAGTGAAGCCTTTGGGGTTGTGGTCACGCCCGCCCGGCTTGCCTCCGGTGTTAAAAGTTTCTGAAACGGGCATGCGTCCGAACTCGCCGCCCCAGACCACGAGGGTTTCATCCAGCAGACCCCGCCGTTCGAGATCCGTCAGCAGCGCCGCAATCGGTTGATCTACCTCAGGACAATGAAGCTTGAGATTTTCCTCGATGCCGTGATGACCGTCCCAGGTGTTCTGTCCCCCCGCCGCGCCGCCACCGGAATAGATCTGAACAAAGCGCACCCCCCGCTCAACGAGTCGCCGCGCGATGAGGCATTGCCTGCCAAACGCCGCCGGGCCTTGGGCGAGCGCGTGCCAGTCCGGCTTTGGCACGTTGATGCCATAGGCCTCGATCGTGCGCGCGTCTTCCTGAGAAAGGTCCAGGGCCTCGGGCGCGGTCGTTTGCAGGCGAAAGGCCAATTCGTAACTCGCGATGCGCGCCGTCAGTTCCGAATAGCCAGGGTGCGCCGCCTGATGCTCTGCGTTCAACTCATTGATAAAGTCAACCTCACGGCGTTGCATTTCGCGGCTCGTGCCGGTCGGCGGCTTGAGATTGAGGATCGGCTCGCCCGTGGTCCGGAGAAGCGTGCCTTGGTACTCCGCCGGCATATAACCGCTCGACCAGTTCGGCGCGCCGGTCGTCGGACCGCCGCGCGGGTCGAGCATCACGACGTAGGCGGGTAAATTCTGATTCAACGTGCCAAGGCCGTAGCTTAACCACGCACCGAGCGATGGATGGCCTTGCAGAATGCGTCCGCTGTTCATTTGCAGGACCGCGCTGCCGTGCGCGAAGGAATCACTGTAGAGCGATTTGACAACCGCCAATTTGTCCATGTGCTGCGCGATTTGCGGAAACGCATCCGAGCACCACAATCCCGAACGCCCATGTTGTTGGAAAGTGCGTCGGCTGGCTTGCAACGTGGCTTTGGTTTTGGTGTTGCGGCGAAACTCGTTGTCGATGGTCTGCCCGTCCCGGTATTTTACGTAAACGGTCTGCCCAGAGAGCAA
>CAZYYS010000205.1:0-2678 GCA_964651015.1 uncultured Verrucomicrobiota bacterium | reverse complement strand
CCCGCTTTTGGAGTTCTGGCTTGTAGTCGAACAAATCGACTTGCGACGGACCACCGAACATGAAAAGGAAGATGACGGACTTGGCCTTGGTCGGCAGATGCGGCGGTTTCGGCAGCAGCGAGGCCTGAAGTGCAGCCTCGGCGGCAGTTGCTCGCGAACTGAAAAATCCATCACCGTCCAGCAATGATGTCAGCGCCAGACCAGCGAAGCCGGCGCCCATCTCCCAAAGGAACCGGCGACGAGGCCTGAGAATGTGGTCGGCAGGATTCACAATAATTTGTTTCGCTGTCTTCGACTAATCCACATAAACCATTTCGTTCACATTTAACAGCCCACGACAAAAGCTTTTCAGTGCGGCGCGTTCTGGCTCGGCAATTCTCTCCGCGACGGCACGCTCCCGCTGATCTGACAACAAGCTCCGCGCCGCACGCAATTCGTTCCGGGTGGGAGCGCGTTGTAACACAAGCTGAAACGCCTGCCTGACCTGCGCCTCCGGTTCTTCGCCCGTCTCTCTCAGCAAACGGTCAGCCAGCGCACCCGCTTGTGACTGCACAAAGGAATCATTCAAAAGCATCAGCGCCTGCGGCGCCGTGGTCGTCACCGGTCGGTTACCCGACGGCGACGCGCTGTTCGCGAAGTCGAGGCATTCGAGCAGTGGAATCTTGAGAGCGCGCTTGACGACGAGGTAAATGCTGCGTCGGTTCTGTTCTTCGGCCGGACTGTCCGCCCAACCTTTGCCGGACGAATCCTGCGTGCCGTGAACTTCCTTGGGCAGGGTCGGGAAAACACTCGACCCACCTTGCTTCGGATTCAACTTTCCGCTCACCGCAAGCATCGTGTCGCGGATCACCTCGGCATCCACACGCCGGAGATTTTGCCGCCAAAGCAACACGTTGCCTTCATCAACGGCTACCGCGCGACGGCTGTCCGCCCGCGACGACATGCGATACGCCTGGCTTGTCATGATCTGTTTGTGCATCCGCTTCAAGCTCCAACCGCCTGCGATGAACTCCGCCGCCAGATGGTCGAGTAACGGTTGGTTGGCGGGTCGCAGTCCAGTCTGACCGAAGTCATCCGGTGTAGGCACAATGCCGACGCCAAAATGCCGCTGCCAAAGGCGATTCATCATCACGCGGGCTGTTAGCGGGTTCTGCGAGCTGGCAATCCAATCCGCCAGCACGCGACGCCGTCCGGTCGAAGCTGCTTCCGCCGGACGCTCTGGCAACGATGGCGGTGGCAATCCCAACACCGCGGGAAACGCGGGCGACACTTCCGCGCGTGGTGAATGAGCTTCGCCGCGCGCCAGCACGAATGTCGTCTTTGGCTTTGAGCCATTCTCTGCGATTGCCAGCGCAAAATCGAACGGTGCTGGCGCTCCTTTCGCCTGCTTCAACTCGACTTCGAGCTGCTTCTTCGCCTCCGGTTCGGTGGCTTGCGCGAGCCGTTGCTCGACCTCCTTCACTCGCTGCCGCTTTCCTTCTTCCCATCGTCGCCATTCCGCGGGCGCGGTCAGCGGACGTTCGATCTTGCCCGTGCCGCGGCCACCGCCGCCGGTCTTGTGCTGACCGTAGGGATCGATACTGCGGAAGAAACTCAGCATCGAGTAATAATCTGCCTGACTGATCGGATCGAACTTGTGATCGTGACAGCGTGCGCAGCCAATGGTCAGGCCAAGAAAACTTGTGCTGGTCGTAACCATGATATCGTCGAGATCATCATACTCTGCGGCAACTGTGCTATCCGGTTCATCGTCCCAAACGTGCAGGCGATAAAAGCCGGTCGCCACAATGGCGTCACGCCATTCGCGGTCCGCAGTTGAACCGCTGGCGATCAAATCATCCGCGATTTCGTCTCCCGCAAGCTGTTCCAGGATGAAACGGTTGTAAGGTTTGTCCTCATTGAAGGACTTGATAACATAATCGCGGTAGCGCCAGGCGTTTGGTTTGGCGCCGTCCCGTTCGTAACCGTTGCTCTCAGCGTAACGCACAAGATCGAGCCAGTGCCGCCCCCAGCGCTCGCCATAGTGCGGCGAAGCCAGCAGGCGATCGATGAGTTGTTCCCACGCGACATCAGTCGGATTTCGTTCAAAAGCCGCCACCTCCTCGGGACTCGGCGGCAGCCCAAGCAAATCGAAATACGCCCGGCGAACCAGTTCTCGCGGCGTCGCAGGCGGATTCATGGCGAGCTGCTTCGCCTCCAACTTCTCGAGGACAAACACGTCGATGGGGCCGGCGATCCCTCGCTGCGACTTAACTTTTGGAATTGCTGGCCGCCGGATCGGTTGAAACGCCCAGTAGCCACGATCCGCGTCGGTAAGCGTGAATTTACCGGAGCGCAAGGCTGGCGCCACCTCGGCGAAAACGTTGGCGCAACTAATTGCCAACACCAGCAGCACTCCGCCCTTTAGAGCCGGTTGGAAAACCCGGGCGATCGTAGCCGCCGACGTAAGGAGGCGGACAGTTTTGGCCTGTTTCGCCGAAAAAATCCGCCTCCTTACGTCAGCGGCTACACTTTTCAAACAGTCCCCTAGGCCCGCTGACAGATGGCGCACGAGGCAGAGGCGAAGTCCGCTGAATTTTCGCTCGTTCATACTACAATGGCAAACGCTCGCACTTCTTCCAGCCGTTTCGACGCTGCGTCATTATCTTTCGCTTCCCACTGCGCAGCCACATTTCGCC
>CAZYYS010000204.1:958-10787 GCA_964651015.1 uncultured Verrucomicrobiota bacterium | reverse complement strand
GGAAATGCCGGCGTCCGGCGGCCACGTCGGTTTCATTACATTCGGTCGTCAGGGAGAATACTGGTCAGAATCTCGCGCAATTTCGTTTTTGCATGAGGCCCCGTAAGAATTCGCCTCATCCGGGAGCATTTTGCCGTGGCCATACAGCAAACATCGCTTTCAAGCGGTTAGGATGAAGACTCAAACGTTGCCTGCGGGTTTTGCTGGAGCGGGAAGCCGTGATGCGCTTTTCTCGAAGCGCCTGAATTCCATATTTTATCCGTTGTTTCGCAACTGGTTACGCCGATGCACTTTTCTCAACGAAGCAAGACCAAGTCTGACGGCCCGAAATTTGCGGGATTTGAAACTTGACTCTCTCGGGATGAAAATTTAGCTTCATAACTTAAAGACAGATTGCTGGTCGGCCAGCGCGCGAAGTCGGAGATTATTCTACCGACTTTTTTGTTCTTCGCGTGGCACGCCGGTGCGAGCTTATGAACGCTGATTTTTTAACAGTTTTGGATTATTGGGAACGGGAGAAGGGGATCAATCGGACTATCCTTGTCGCCGCCGTGGAAGAAGCGTTGGTCGCTGCCGCCAAAAAGGCGGTTGGACCGGCCCGTGAACTCCGTTGCACCATTGATCAAAAAACCGGAGACATCAGAGCTTTTGCCAAGTTGATTGTTTCGGACAAGGTTCTTTCCAAACACGACCAGATTTCGGTCTTTGACGCTCGCCGGATCAAGCCTGACGCTCAACTCGGAGACGAAGTCGAAGTGGAGGTCACACCTACCGGGTTTGGCAGAATTGCAGCCCAGTACGCCAAGCAATCCTTGATGCAGCACGTTCGCCGAGCGGAAAAGCAACTGATCCTGACTGAATTCAAGGACCGCGTCGGTGATATCATCAGCGGCATCGTACGGCGCTTCGAGCGGTCAGATGTTTTGGTGGATTTAGGCAAGTATGAGGCACTGTTGCCCAATCGTGAGCGCGTGCCGACAGAGGAATACCAGATTGGTGAGCGGATTCGTTGCTACGTAAAGGCAGTGGAGGATGGTCCACACGGACCCGAGATCATTCTCTCGCGAGCCGACCCACAGTTTGTCATCAAACTCTTCCAGCTGGAAGTATCCGAAATCAGCGACGGGACGATCGAGATCAAAGGTATTGCGCGCGAGCCCGGTTTCCGAACCAAGCTGGCTGTCTATTCGCGTGATGGCAAGGTTGATCCGGTGGGCGCATGTGTTGGTTTGCGAGGCCAACGGGTCAAGAACGTTGTTCGCGAACTCAACAACGAAAAGGTGGACATCATAAAATGGGACCCCAATATTAAAGCGTACATCACAAACGCGCTGGCACCAGCCCAATTGAAATCTTTCGAGGTCGATGAGACTAGAAGACGGGTCAAGATCATTGTCAGCGAAGACCAACTTTCACTGGCAATCGGCAAGCGTGGTCAAAATGCCCGGCTTTCCTCGAAACTAACCGGTTGGCAGGTCGATATCATGCCAGAAGTCGTGGTCACAATGGGTTTTGCTGAAAAAGTGGCGCATGCCGTTGAAGCACTGGCAACCATCAGCGGAATCTCAAAAGAGCAAGCGGACACGCTGGTGCATCATGGTTTGACTAGTCTGGAGGATTTATTGCAGGCTGAAGTAAGTGATCTGGCGGAAATCCTTGGAATAGGTGACCAGGCGTCCGTGATCAAGGAAGCCGTCGAGGCAGAAGCAGCAAGACGGAAGATTAAACTTGGTGGAGATGAGGCCGCAGCTTGATAGAGAGCGATTTCATGAATTTGGCAAACGCATCGTCTGGGTCTTAGGCCGATGAAGACTTGGTGGCAATTTCGGTGCGCAGAGATTGATTTAGATAATTATGCCCGTTCGGATATACGACATTTCAAAAAGACTGGGTCTCGACAACAAGGAAGTCCTTGCCAAGGCCAAAGAACTGGGCATTACGGCTGCGCGCGTACCCTCCAGCTCGCTCGATAAGATCACCGCTGAATTTCTTGAACAGCAACTCGGTGGCAAACCAGTCGAACTCGCCCCACCCCAGGCCCCGCCCGCCTCGCAGCCTATCGTGGTCGTCACGGAGCCCCCACCAGTCGTCCAACAAGAACCGCCGAAAGTCGAGAGCGCGCCCGCCGCAGTCTTTGAAGCGGAAACAAAAGTCTCCCTCGCCGCCGAAATTACCACTGCGACTCCTCAAGCCCCCGAACCGGGCGAACTGACGATCCCTGCTCCGGAACCAGTCAAAGCTCCCCCTCCGCCCCCTAGCCCCCGGGTCGGAGACAAGGTTGGTTTTGTTCAGTTGCCTGCCAGACCCGCGCCGCGGGCCGAACAAAAGCCTGCCGCTAAGTTTCCAACGCGCGCCGCGCCCGGTACGGGTAGCCGAACAGAGTTCACGCGTCGCGGTGACATTCGCAGCGTTCGCGGCGCCAACACGCCACCCTCCGCCCAACCGCTGCCTGGCCAGAAGCAAACTGGCACGCAAAAGGCAGATGCGCAAAAACCAGTCGCGCCGAAGTTTGTCCCACCAACGACCGGTGAACTCATTACGCTCAAGCCGCCCATCGTTGTGCGTGAACTGGCCGAACAACTCAAACGTAAGCCGTTCCAACTGATCGCAGATTTGATGGAGTTGAACGTCTTTGCCAATGTCAACCAGGCCATCGACGAAGCCATTGCTCAGAAGGTTTGCGCAAAATATGGATTCCGTTTCGAACTGGAAAAGCGGGAGCGCGGCAGCGGACTTGTTCACGCTCCGGAAAAGAAAGTCGAGTTGGACGTCGAGGACAAACCGGAGTCTTTGAAACCGCGCCCGCCGGTCGTTACCATCATGGGCCACGTTGACCACGGCAAAACCACGCTGCTGGATGTCATCCGCAAATCGGACGTTGCTGCCGGTGAGGCCGGTGGGATTACCCAACACATTGGGGCTTACACCATCTCTTTCCCGCACCCTGAACGAAAAAACGAACTGCAACAAATCACCTTCCTTGACACGCCCGGCCACGCTGCCTTCAGTTCCATGCGAGCCCGCGGAGCCAATGTAACTGATATCGTTATTCTCGTCGTCGCGGCCAACGATGGCGTAATGCCACAGACTCTTGAAGCGCTCAGTCACGCACAAGCGGCCAAAGTCCCGATTCTCGTCGCTGTCAACAAATGTGATCATCCGAACGCCAACTCGATGAAAGTCCGCCAACAGTTGCAGGAAAAAGGCCTCGTACCGGATGATTGGGGTGGCGACACAATTTTTGTCGATGTTTCCGCGCTTACCAAACAGGGCGTGGACAGACTTCTGGAAATGATTTTGCTCCAAGCAGACTTGCTGGAGCTGAAGGCAAATCCTGACCGCCACGCCAAGGGCAATGTAATCGAATCCGGCCTCGAACCTGGCGGTCCAACGGCCACCGTGCTCGTGCGCAAGGGCACGTTGCGAGTGGGTGATGCCGTAATTTGCGGCCAGTACTGGGGTAAGGTCAGGGCACTCATCAACGAAGAAGACAAGCGCCTCAAGGAAGCCGGGCCATCGGTCGCAGTCAAATTGCTCGGCCTGAATGGCGTGCCCGAAGCCGGCCTGGAATTCAGCGCCGTGGAAAACGACAAGAGCGCACGCGACCTCGCCGAAAGCAGGGCCATGGAAGCGCGGGCACTGGGACAAGAGGTACGCGCCGCAGTCACCCTGGAAAACTTGTTCGATACAATTTCCTCCAGTACCGCCAAGGTGCTCAAGGTTGTGGTCAAAGCAGACACTCAAGGATCCGTAGAAGCCATTGTGGAGGCGCTCAAAAAAATCGCCTCCGAAAAAGTCTCCCTCGAAGTCATTCACAGCGCAGTCGGCACGATCACGAAGGAAGACGTCATGTTGGCCTCCGCCTCCAAAGGCGTGATCCTCGGTTTCCACACGCGAATTGACAATGGTGTGTCGGACGTGGCCAAGCGTGAAGGCGTGCAGATCAAACTGTACTCGATCATCTACGAGCTAATTGACCAGGTGAGAGACGCGATGACCGGGCTGCTCGATCCAATCCTGAAAGAAGTCATCATCGGCGAAGCTGAAGTGCGCAAAATATTTGAACTGTCGAAAGGCAGCCCGGTGGCAG
This sequence comes from uncultured Verrucomicrobiota bacterium, assembly GCA_964651015.1. Lineage (GTDB taxonomy): Bacteria > Verrucomicrobiota > Verrucomicrobiia > Limisphaerales > PALSA-1396 > CAZYYS01. The sequence continues at coordinate 6,697 of CAZYYS010000204.1, read as the reverse complement.
GTTGCATCGTCAACAGTGGTCGCATCGTCCGCGGCAAGGTTCGCGTGTTGCGGCGCCAGGGATTGATTTACGAAGGTGCCATCCAGACCCTTCGCCGTTTTCAAGATGAGGTCAACGAGGTGCGCAGCGGTATGGAATGCGGGGTACGACTCGAAGGTTTTAGTGACTTTCAACCGGGTGACACCATTGAGTGCTACACCGTCGAAAAGGTTTCTCAAAAACTGTAATGGCAAACGTTGAACCGTTGAATCGTTCATCCCCTTTGGCGACGTAGCGATCGAAGGGTTCAATCCATCAACAAACCGCAAGAGCCATGCCATCACTCAGACTCCAACGGGTGCGAGAGTTATTGAAGCGCCAGATCGGCGAAGTCATTCGTCGCGAGTTCCCCGTCAGCGCCGCCGGACTGATTACCGTAAATGACGTTGGTATGTCAGGCGACCTGCATTCGGCCACGGTTTTCATCAGTATCCTAGGCAATGCCGAGCAACAAAAGCGGGGCTTTGCTTTGCTTGTGCAACATCGCAAACGCATTCAGGGTCTGGTCGCCAAATCCGTCGTGCTAAAATACACACCGCAATTGCGGTTTGTGTTCGACGAATCAATCACCCGGGGCAACCGTGTGCTCGCCATCATTGATGAGTTGGAACAAGCAATGCCGGAGCAATCCATTCCGGAATAATGAATTCACAACCTAAAATCATCAGCCGCATTCTTGATGGCATTCGGAATTGCCGCACGTTTTGCGTCGTTGGACACATTCGCCCGGATGGCGATTGTGTCGGTTCGCAACTCGGCTTGACCATCGCGCTTCAAGATCAGGGAAAAAAAGTCACTTGCTGGAATGAAGACGGCGTTCCTCAAAAACTGGCTTTTCTCGATCCCGAACGACTTCTTCAAAGACCAAAACTCGGACTCAAATTCGATTGCGTCATCGCGACCGACTGCGCCAGTTTCGAGCGACTGGGCAAGGTCATACCGTGCATCGCGAACCGAAAACTCTCTATCAACATCGACCATCACGCCAGCAACACCCGGTATGCCGACCTGAACTGGGTGTCCCCAAAAGATCCATCCACTGGTGAGATCATCTTTCGACTTTTGAAAGCCGCTCGCTGGCCTGTCACGCCCCCTATCGCGGATTGCTTGTTCACCGCAGTGTCCACGGACACCGGCTCGTTCCAATACGCCACCACGCGCCCCAGCACTTATCACGTCGCTGCCGAGTTGGTCAAACGCGGTGCCAACCTCGCCAAGATCTGCAACGAAGTCTATCAATCTCACCCCCTCTCCCGCGTGCGGCTGCTGCGGCACGTTTACAGCCATTTTCGACTTACACACCGCGACCAAATTGCCTACCTGTGGTTGAAGAAGGCAGATTACGCGCGGACCGGCGCCGACAAAAGCGAATCCGAAGGATTGATCGATCACATACGCGACATTGAACCAGTCGTCATTGCCTGTGTATTCGAAGAACTGGAACCGGAATTAACCCGCATCAGTTTGCGTTCAAAGAACAATCGCATAAACGTGAACGAAATCGCCGGTCAATTCGGCGGTGGCGGCCATAATGCCGCCGCCGGCGCGCGCATTCCGGGCAAGCCGCTTTCCGTCCAGCGCCGGGTAATTACGGCGATCAAAAAGGCGATTGATTCAGCTTCCTGATTTTTCATGCGTGAATTTGATTCGCTCGACGGCGCCATTCTCATCGACAAACCAGCGGGGCCAACTTCTCACGATGTGGTGGATGCCATCCGCCGTCAGTTTCAAATCAAAAAGGTCGGCCACTGTGGCACGCTTGATCCGAACGCCACGGGCCTTCTCCTCATTGTGCTTGGTCGGGGTACCAAACTCTCTGAAAAACTCATGTCCTCCGACAAAGTTTACGAGGGCGACATCAAATTCGGCGAAACCACGGACACCTACGACGCGGACGGTGAATTAATCGCATCCCTGCCCGTTCCGCCCACGACTTTGGAGGAGTTGAACGGAGTGGCGGCCACGTTCGTCGGCGATCAAATGCAAGTGCCGCCGATGGTTTCTGCAATAAAGAAAGACGGCGTGCCACTCTACAAACTTGCGCGCAAAGGCGTCGAAGTGGAACGCCAACCGCGGCTGATTCACATCTACAGTTTTCGCTTCGCTGCCTACACCGAACCATTTGGTCATTTCCGTGTCGCCTGCACCAAGGGCACCTACGTACGCACCCTGGCACACGAACTGGGCCAGAGACTCGGCTGTGGCGCGCATCTGGCTACATTGCGAAGAACCGTTTCCGGCAAGTTTGATGTGGCCGGTGCCATTCCACTCGATACCGTTTTGAACCTGTCGGTCGGAGAACTGGAAAAACACGTCATCCCGTTCCTGAAGCTTGCGAGTTGAAAGACAGGCGTGCTACCCGTTGCGTTGTGTAGAAACAATCATGAACCTTGCGGATCGTCGCCTTCTTACCACTCCGCCATCACCAGCCGTCGATGAAAATCATCCATGCTGCCAGCGAACTGAAACCCGGACCGCGTAAAGTCTGCGCGGCCATCGGGATGTTTGATGGGGTTCACTTGGGACATCAACAAGTCATCCGGCAAACGATCGCCGACGCCCGCCAGTATGACGCGCTCGCGTTGGTGATAACCTTTGATGCTCACCCGAGTACCATCGTGGCGCCGCAAAGAGTCCCGCCGCTGATTTATCCGCTGCCGCAAAAACTGCGCACCATTGAGTCTCTGGGAGGCGATGCCTTGCTGCTGATTCATTTCGACCGCCCGTTCAGTGAACAGAGCGGCGAAGTCTTTATCCGCGGACTGGCGCGTGAGCTTGGACAGATTCAAAGTTTATGTGTCGGCAGCACGTTTAACTTCGGCCACCAGCGGAGCGGCAATGTGACTCTTCTCAAAAAGCTGGGAGCGGAACTAAAGTTTACAGTACATGGGTTGGCCGCGGTTTCGCTTGACGGTACGGCCATCAGCAGCACGCGAATTCGCAAGGCCATTCGTGAAGGCGAACTGGATTCTGCCGGCCAGATGCTCGGGCGTCCTTATTCCATTGCGGGCCGGGTCGTTCGCGGTGATCAACTCGGCCGTCAATTCGGCTTTCCAACGGCAAATCTGGAGCTGACCGGTTTGGTTTTGCCACCCCATGGAGTTTACGTTGTTCGGGCAAGCGTAGAGGGAGTAACGTATCGCGGCGTGTTGAACATCGGTCATCGCCCTACTCTGCAACACCATGCTCCTCAGCTTCGTGCGGAAGTGCACCTGCTCGATGTCAAGGCCAACCTTTACGGCAAGGAAATGGAGGTTGCTTTCGTCGACAAATTGCGCGTAGAAAAAACATTTCCTTCAATGGAAGCGCTCAGAGAACAAATCGTTCGCGACATCGCCGAAGCTCGGCTGCGCTTTTAGGTTGTCTCTGCAGGTTCGTTCTGATTGATGACCTCCGACAAAACCCGGCCCATTTCTTCCATGCGATAGGGTTTGGGAACGATACCGGTGAAGCCAAATTTGCGGTAGTCGCTCATCACTGGGTCATACGAATAGCCGCTGGACACAATGGCCTTGGCCTGCGGGTCGAATTCCTTGAGCAACCGGATTGCTTCGCGTCCACCCATCCCATTTTGAATGGTCAGGTCCATGATCACTGCGGCGAACGGCTTGCCCTCGCGTTTGGCAAACTTGTAAGATTCGAGTGCTTCCTCCCCGTTTCTGGCCGTCTTCACTTCATAACCGTTCAACTCCAACATCGCGCTCACTACAATCAAAATATCCTCTTCATCATCCATGACGAGGATCCGGCCATGCCCCTTAAGCTGTGTTAGTTTGCTTTCGACCGGCAGCGGCAGATCGGTCTTGAAGCACGCTGGCAAATGGATATGGAATGTCGTGCCTACCCCCACTGTTGATTCCACTTTGATCTGCCCCTCGTGCTTGCGGATGACCGAATGAGCAGTCGCCAGCCCCAAACCACTTCCCTGCTTTTTCGTACTGAAGTAAGGATCAAAGATTCGCGGCAGGTGTTCCGGGCTGATTCCCGATCCGTAATCCTTGATCGAGATCTTGACGTATTTGCCGGGCCTCAAGCTGGATGTGAATCCTCCTGACAATTCCACGTTTTCGGCACGCACCTCGAGCTTTCCTCCATTAGGCATCGCTTGCACAGCATTAATGACGAGGTGATTGATCGACTGACGAATTTGGGTTTCGTCCACTTCCGCTGGCCAGAGATCCGCAGCCATTGAAAATTCGCTGCTGACATTGGCCCCGTGCAAGCTGAGTTGCACGCATTCTTTGATGAGGTCGGAAATCTGGAGTGGCTTCTTGACCGGTGCGCCTCCGCGGGCAAACGTCAGCAACTGTTGCGTCAAATCCTTTGCCCGCAAAGCGGACTTTTCCATGGCATCAAGCCGGCCCATCAACATGTCCGCCGAATGAGTGGACATCCGAGCCAGTGAAATATTTCCGATGATACCGGTCAGAATATTGTTGTAGTCATGCGCAATTCCGCCTGCCAGCACGCTCACCGACTCCAGTTTGCTTTCGTTCAACAACTCCACTTCGGATTTTTGCCTCTCGGTAATGTCACGGAAAACCACCACGACACCATAAATGTTTCCTTGTTCATCCCGGATCGGCGCGGCGCTATCTGAAATGATCCGCTCCGTCCCGTCCTTGGCGATCAAGACCGTGGAGGTTTGCAGACCAGCGGCACCGCCAACCCGCAAGACCTTCTCGACCGGATTGGCACGACGCTCCCTGGATTTCTCGTGGACAATGTGAAACATTTTGGCCAGCGGTTGGCCAACGGCTTCGACTTGCGGCCAACCCGTCAACTTCTCTGCCGTGCTGTTGACGGAAACGACCTTGCCTTCGGTGTCAGTCGTGATGACCCCCTCCCCAAGGGAATTCAAAGTAACCGCGAGACGTTCTTTCTCCGAGGCCAATTCCGTTTCGATCCGTTGCGCACGCACGCGCGACCAAATGAAGGCGAAAATCAAAATACTGGCCACGGCGCCCGCAAATAGCACGATCCAGGGCAGGAAGTTCACCAGATCTGCCTTACGTGCGTTCACCAAAAAAAACACCAAAACAACCAAACCCATCGAAACCAGCAAGACGGCATACGCCGTTTTCATGCGACGAAAATGTAGGATGAGCGGTTCAAACAGACGATTCATCAACTTTGCTATAGAAAATCCTGTGCCAGATACCGGCCAAAGTCCATAAAGATTTCTCTGAACACAAATTCTCGTTTTCGTGTCGATGGGTCAGTAATGTAGCCAAAAATGATGAATACAGGTATTAACGCCATCAACGAAACCGTCCGGGAAGCCAGCGCTTTTGTGCGGCCCCTCTTCAGTGAAATCAGCAACGTGGTCATCGGTCAGCATTATCTCGTCGAGCGACTTGCCATCGGCCTGCTCGCCAACGGTCACGTCTTGCTTGAAGGCGTGCCCGGCCTTGCCAAAACACTTTCCGTCAAAACCCTCGCTGCCACCCTTCAAGTCAAATTTGCGCGCCTGCAGTTCACACCCGACATGCTCCCCGCCGACGTCATCGGCACACAGATTTACAACCCGCAGTCAGGCGGTTTCACCACACGCAAAGGTCCCGTCTTTGCCAACCTCATCCTTGCTGACGAAATCAACCGCGCACCGGCTAAAGTGCAAAGTGCGCTCCTTGAAGCCATGCAGGAAAAGCAAGTCACCATTGGCGACCAAACCTTCAAACTGGAAGAACCGTTCCTCGT
>CAZYYS010000204.1:0-948 GCA_964651015.1 uncultured Verrucomicrobiota bacterium | reverse complement strand
CACTTATCCGCTGCCCGAAGCGCAGGTTGATCGTTTCATGCTCAAACTTAAGATCGGATATCCCTCGCGCGACGAAGAGCGCCAGATTCTCGATCTCATGGCCCGCACTTCCCATTTGCCCACAGCTGGACCGGTCGTGACGCCAAAGCAAGTTCTCGACGCCCGCGAAGTCATCAACGACATCTACGTGGACGACAAGGTCAAGGATTACATCGTCGACCTCGTTTGTTGCACGCGCGATCCCGGCAACTATAAAATCCAACTGCAAGGATTGATCCAACTCGGCGCATCACCGCGCGCGACGATTGCCCTGACCCTCGCCGCCAAAGCCTACGCGTTCCTTCGCGGTCGCGGCTATGTCACGCCCCAAGACGTGAAAAGCATCGGCATGGACGTGTTACGCCATCGCGTGGCCATCACCTACGAAGCCGAGGCCGAGGAAAAAACCAGCGAGACGGTCATCCAGAAAATCTTTGATGAACTGCCCGTGCCGTGAGCGCATGAATGGGTGTATGAACTGGCTGATTAGAATCGGCGGCTTGGTTGTGCTTGCAGCTTTAGCAGCATGTAAATCACCTCGACCCGCGGCTACAGAGCTTGGTTTAGACGCATCAGGCAGCATCCAAATCAAAATTGTCGGGGACGTTAACCACCCTGGAATCTATTTGGTTTCCTCGACAACAAGTCTGGCCAATCTTCCTAACATTGCTGGTGGTTGGACTGGACATGGTGAGTTTGGTGCTTCTCCGTCGAAGGCCATTGTTAAGAATCCAGCGGACAAGCAAACCAGGGAGAGAATTTATCATCTCAAGAAACTGAGCCGTGAGGAACAAGAAGCCGTTCTCTTCCGTGACGGTGATGAAGTCTATTTTCCAAGACTGTTATGGTGAGTTTATGATTCCCCGCGAGATTCTCAAAAAAATCCGGCAGATCGAGATTCGCACGAAC
>CAZYYS010000203.1:2961-10840 GCA_964651015.1 uncultured Verrucomicrobiota bacterium | reverse complement strand
GCGACGGTTCACCGGTTCTTCCTGCTCGGCCATGTAAACGACTCCACAGCCGCCCTCGCCAATTTGCTGGAGCAGTTTGTAGCGGCCAATCGTGTCGCCTGCTTTTTCGAACGCGAGATGCACTGTAGGTTGTCCGACAGACCGGCTGCTGGGATGGACATCCAGATACCCACAGGTGCTTTCACTGGCGCGGAGCAATGCTTCTACGCGCTGGCGCAGGACGTCGTCACCGCCACAGGCGTGATCAAGGTGCGCCGCGCGCTGCTCCGGCGGCAGTTCCATCGCCGCGTCGAAGATGGCGGCTTCGTGTTGGTGCGCTTCGCTCATGGGACTTCGGTTCACCGTTTACCACATAAAGCGAGATTCAGAAAGAAAAAGGGCCAGCAAAATTGCGAAGGCAGGAGATGTATTGCGCAATCATTCTCGCTTCATCAGGCAGCCTGCGTCGGCTCACTGGGCGCACTGGCGACGACAATCGGGGCAGGTGTTGAAGTCCGCGTTTTTCGGAGTTTCGCCTCAACCTTCATCAGATTGAGGCGTCTCTGAGCCGCAAAAGCTTGTGGCGTTTGCGGAAACTCGCGGATGAGTCGTTCCAATAGCTTTTTGCCGGTGTCCGAATCGGGACGATACCTGATTTGCCAGACGGCCATCAGGCTCAACCATTCCGCCAGTTTCCGATCCGGTTGGCCCGGCATGGCTGATAATAATTCGACTTGTTCCATTGCGAGCTCCAACCGGCCGAGGCGCTCCGCAAAAATGCGGGCCAGCACTTCCCGCGCCGGGACGTTGTCCGGGTCTTGCTTCAACTTCTCCACACACTGGTTAGCCTGCGCGGCCGCTTCCACTTTGCTGATTTCCGTCGGGCGTTGGTGATTCGTTTCGTCGGAAATATCTGCCAACGCGGGCAAGTGAATCGTTCTGCCTTTCTCCCGCGCAAGTAATTCGTCCCGGGTGGAAGGAAGCTGGTTGATGCGCAGCCGTGCCATCTTGTCAACATGCGTGCCCGGGAACCGCTGGCAAATCCCCTCAAGCGCGCGGCGCGCCGAGACTGGATCAGAATCCAGTTTAAGGTGCCAGTCGGCCAAACGGTGCAGCGAGACCAAGATCTGGGATCCGGAAAGATTGGGTTGCTCGCAAAGCTCCTGAATCAACTGATTGGCCGTCGGGATGTCGTGGAAATGCACGGCATAAAGCTCCGCCAGCATCAGCCAGCCTTGAAAATCATCTTCGCAGTGTTCCAGCTCCTTGATGACCTCCCATTCGGCCTCGTCGTACTTGCCGAATTTCATCTTGGCGATGGCGCGGGCATACATCGGGGGCAGTTTTCTCTTTGCCACCAGTGGCAGGGTGAAATGGGCGATGGGGAAAAGCCAGATCACCACAGCCAATCCCGCCGTTGCCCAACTGGTGTAATAGAGAAGGAGCGCCGACCCCGGGACGAGCACGACGCTGCAAAGAACCATGAGCACCAGAAAATCGCCGCGGTTTTCCCTGGTGACGTGCGTTGCAACTGAACTGATGATCCAGCCGAAGCTCACTGCGGCCCAATAGGTGCCAATGATCAACAATGCCGGCGCCATGGCGCGAAGGAATTCGGGAATCCAGAACCCTCCGCGCGCTCGAGCCAATTCGACTTCGGTCATCAGAGACGGAACACCGGGCAACACACCCGAGTTAAAGAGCATCCACAGAAAAACCGGCGCGCCGACTCCTTTGACGGCCCACGCTATGAGCCAACGGCGATCGGGTGAACCCGTTTCCTCCCCGAGCTGCTGCCAATAATGGATCGTCGCCATCACAATACCTGCGAGTAGAATCATGGAGGTGGCAAAGTACATGATCAAAACTTGTGTGTTGCAGCCTACACCTGTCTCGAAGAAATTCCAAACGAAGTTACGCCCCAGCTCCCCTGCCATAGGCTTGATTTCCAATGGCCGTTCGACCAGTCTGGTTTCATGCAATTCGTGTTGCTGCCGAGCCGTACTCGAACCACCGGCTTTTACTCGCCTGAACACCTGTGAACATCATTCAGATCACTCCCGGTGCCGGCGGCATGTATTGCGGGAATTGCTTTCGCGACAATGCGCTCGTTGCGGCGCTCCGCAAGTCCGGCCATCACACTTTGATGCTGCCGCTTTACCTTCCGATGACGCTGGAAGAGGAGGATCAAAGCGCCGGCACACCGATTTTCTTCAACGGCATCAATGTATATCTGGAGCAAAAATCCGCTTTCTTTCGTAATGCGCCTCGTTGGCTGCACAACTTGTTGGCGTCACCTTCCCTGCTTAAGCTGGCCGCTGGTCGCGCCGCCAAAACGCGTGCGTCGGAGGTGGCCGACATTACACTCTCGATGATCCGCGGTGAGGAGGGCAATCAAGCCCGCGAGTTGGAAGAACTCATCGCGTGGCTTAAAACCCAGGAGAAGCCGGACGTGATTTGCCTCTCGAACGCGCTGCTGGTTGGTCTGGTCCGCCGCCTGAAAGCGGAACTCCAAGCGCCGGTGGTTTGCATGTTGCAGGGCGAAGATACATTTCTCGACGCGCTTCCGGAGGCGCAACGGAGTGTAACGTGGCAGACGCTGGCCGAACGCGCGGCGGACGCGGATTTGTTTGTTGCGCCGAGCCACTACTTCGGCGATCTGATGGCCAGACGGTTGGGGCTGACGGTGGACCGTGTTCGAGTTGTCTATGACGGCATCCATCTTGAAGGTTTTTCACCGGGCACCAGGTCGCCTGAACCTCCAGTGCTTGGCTACTTCGCCCGAATGTGTCGGGAAAAAGGACTCGATACGTTGGTCGAAGCCTTCATGCTTCTGAAGCAACGCAATCGGGTGCCAAACCTTAAACTCCGTGTTGGCGGCGGCTGCGGGCCGTCGGACAAACCGTTTGTCGATTCACTGCGTGAGCGTCTGAAATTAAACGGGCTGTTGAGCGATGTGGAATTTCATCCCAATCTCGACCGCGCCGGCAAACAAGCTTTCTTTCGTTCGTTATCCGTGTTCTCCGTGCCTGCTCTTTATGGTGAGGCATTCGGCCTGTATGTGATTGAAGCGCTGGCATCCGGTGTACCGGTAGTGCAGCCACGCCACGCGGCCTTTCCGGAATTGATCGAAGCCACCGGCGGCGGCGTGCTTTGCGAACCGGGCAACGTCAATTCGCTGGCGGATTCGATTGAACAATTGCTCGTGTCCCCCGACAGGCTCCGCCAACTTGGTGAAACCGGCCGGCGCGCAGTAACGGAAAGATTCAACGCCGACCACATGGCCCGCGAGATGGTGGAGGTATTTCGGGCTACTCGCGAGAGGCGACACTCCTCACTCCTCATTCCCAAACCAAACTAAATGGCTTACGAATTCAAAGTTACGCGCCGGGTCGAGTTTTCTGAAACTGACATGGTCGGTATCGTGCATTACTCAAATTTCTTTCGCTACATGGAAACTGCCGAGCATGGTTTTTTTCGTTCGCTCGGCTTTTCCGTCACGTTGAATCAATTTGATCTGCCGTTGGGACTGCCGCGCGTCCACGCAGAGTGCGACTACAAACATCCGTTGCGTTTTGAAGATGAGTTCGAAATCCATTTGCTCGTCAGTGAAAAGAAGTCGCGCTCGTTGAGTTACGTTTTTCGGTTTCACAAGCTGAATACGGCGCCGGTGCTGGAAGTAGCCCGAGGCGAACTGACGGTTGTCTGCGTATTGCGGCATCCCGATGGCAAGATGGCCGCCACACCGATCCCCAAAGCATTGGCGGATAATATTGAGGTTGCCCCAGCGGAGTTGCTGAAGTGAGGAAAACCTTCGGGCGTGAGGCGTGAAAGCATTTGAAGTCGCCGCCGCGCAACACTAGACTCGCCCCGTTATGAACTGGCTGACCTTCGCGTTGATGACGGTGGTTTCCTGGGGCGTTTACGGTGTGCTCCTGCACAAAGGCCGCGGCAACATGCCGATGGGACCGGAAGCACCGCACGCCGGCCTGAAAGCCTTCCTTTTCGTGTGCATTGCGTACGCATTCATCGGCCTCGCTGCCGCCGCTGTGCTGAAACTGCGCGGCTCCAACTGGAGTTTCACTAACGATGGCATCACGTGGAGCCTTATCGCTGGCGCCGCGGGCGCCGTCGGAGCGTTCACGCTGGTGCTGGCGCTTAGCGCGGCGGCGCAAATCTACAAAGGCGCGGCAGCGGCGGCGGTAATGCCGATTGTCTTTGGCGGCGCACCCATCGTGAACACGGTTGTCGCCATGGGATTGCATCCGCCCGAGGGAGGGATCAAGGGATTGCCGATTCCATTCCTCCTTGGTTGTGTGCTGGCGGCAACGGGCGCGTTCCTGGTGGCCAAGTACGCGCCGTCGAATGTTGGAGCACCCGCCAAACCGACCACCTCGCAAACTGCTCCCTCAATCCAAGCTCCGAAGTGAAGCGGCATGGCCAGCGGCACACATCCCGACCGCGCCGAGATTGCCGATGGTCAGTTGATGCAACTTCGCTCGCTCGTTGCTGAATTACTTCCGGCCAATCCGTTTTACTCGCAAAAACTGGAAGCGGCGGGTGTCACATTCGACATTGCCTCGTTAGCGGATTTTTCCGCGCGCTTTCCGCTGACGACAAAACAGGAATTGGTGGACGACCAACGCCGCCACCCACCGTATGGAACAAACCTCACCTACCCGCTGGCCCATTATACGCGCTGTCACCAGACCAGCGGCACCAGCGGCTTGCCGTTGCGCTGGCTGGACACACCGGAAAGCTGGGAGTGGATGGTCGAGAGTTGGGTCAAGATTTTCAATGCGGCGGGTGTGGAACAGGGTGACCGGATTTACTTCGCGTTCTCCTTTGGCCCGTTTATCGGTTTCTGGCTGGCGTTTGAGGCGGCGGCACGGCTGGGATGCCTTTGCCTGCCGGGCGGTGGGTTGAGCAGCGAATCCCGGGTGCATGGCATCATCGACAATCAGGCCACGGTGCTTTGCTGCACGCCAACTTATGCGATTCGTCTGGCAGAAGTTGCTGCTGCGGAAAAAATCGACCTCGCGGCGGCGAAGGTCAAAACCATCATCGTGGCCGGCGAAGCGGGTGGCAGCGTTCCAGCCACGCGAAATCGTCTGGCCGAACTTTGGGCCGGGGCGCGCATCTTCGATCATCACGGCATGACGGAGGTAGGTCCGGTAACGCACGAATGTCCAAAGCGGCCGTGCGTACTGCACGTGATTGAATCGGCTTACTTCGCTGAAGTGATCGATCCGAACACTGGACAGCCCGTGACTTCCGGACAGTTAGGCGAACTGGTGTTAACGACGCTGGGGCGTACCGGTTCGCCACTGCTGCGTTATCGCACCGGCGACCTGGTCAAATGTGGAGTACGGAATGCGAAGTGCGAAGTATCGTGCGTTTGCGGGCGCTTTGACTTGGCGTTGGAAGGTGGCATTCTGGGTCGCACTGATGACATGGTGGTCGCGCGTGGCGTGAATATTTACCCCAGCGCCGTGGAGGAGATCATTCGTTCCACGGGAAGCGTTACCGAATATCAAGTGACGGTTGTCAGCAGCGGGACGTTGGTGGAACTCACTGTGAAGATCGAGCCAGCCGCGGATTGCCCGGATGTGTCCGGCTTGGTTCGCCGGCTGGAAAGTTCTTTTGACAAAGCCTTTGCCTTGCGTGTACCAGTAACCGCAGTTTCGCCCGGAACTTTGCCGCGTTTTGAGATGAAAGCAAAGCGGTGGGTGAGAAGCTAAACGTGGGAGCAGGAAAACAAGGTCTTTGAAGGCACAGGGGAATGAAAACGATCCGGCTGATTTTGGCATTCGGCGCGTTAACCACGCAATTGAGTTGGGCGGTGGATACGGAATGGGGGGCAGGCGTTCGGACCGGTTTTTCAGCCACCAGCCGCGACGATCGGTTCTGGCAATATGAAGCGTTTGCGACTCGCAATCTTCCGTGGCGCTGGCAATTCGGTTCGGGTTGGTATTTGCAAACAAGGCTGGAGCTTTCCGCCGGTGCACTCCACGGTCACGAGCAAGAAGGCTTTGTCGGCACGTTGGGACCAACTCTGGCGTTAGGCAAGAGCGACTTTCCTCTCACACTTGAGGTCGGATCCAGTCCGACAATATTAACCAGGGACGAATTTGGGAACGTGGACTTTGGGGTGCCATTTCAGTTTACCAGCCACGTGGGCATTGAATATCGAATTTGTGAGCAGTTAAGCGTGGGGTATCGTTTTCAGCACATGTCCAATGCCAGCATCAGCTACTACAACCCCGGCCTCGACCTGCACATGTTCGCGATCAGCTACCACTTCTGACGATTGCATTCGTGCCGGGTTCGGTTAGGCTTTCTCCATGAAACCTTGCTTCGGCCTTGTGCGTTGCGTTGGTTTGATCATCACGCCGCTACTGTCTGTTCGGTTGCTCGCCGGTTGCGCTTCCATGCTTAAAGTCGATTGGAACACGCGCGTCGGCAATTTTACATTCGATCAGGCAGTCGCGGAATTGGGGCCGCCGGACAAATCCACCAAATTGTCCGATGGATCAACTGTGGCCGATTGGATTACGGGAAAACCCTCCGGCCCTCCCTTCGGCCTTGGTCTTGGTAGCACGGGGTACAGAAATTATGAGACCGGCACGGCCACGCGCACCAGTGTCGGCATGGCCATGCCTTTCGAGGGATACAGCGCCAGCGTCCTCCGCTTGAAATTCGGTTCGGATGGAAAACTGGTGGAATGGAGCAGGTCACAATAGTGAACGGATTGGCTGCAACTTTGTCTCGACCTGTCAAACAGCTATGACTGAATTAAGGTTTGGATCACGCAGCGGCTCGTGAAAATGCCACGCAAACACTTACTTTTTGCCATTGCGCTGGCTGCATTGTTGTCTTTGGTTTGGTGCTTTTACGATGGCCGTTATCATGTTTGGCAGATTCGTTTTAACTCGGTTGCTTGGAAGCAGGCGGATCCAAGAGATGCAAGCCGCAGGGACAAATATCGAACTGTACGGAGTCGGATGATTGAGGACTTGCTGGGCAGCTATAAATTCGACGGTTGGACACGCCAGCAAGTTGTTGACTTGCTTGGTCAGCCAAACGGCAATTGGTCCGGCTTTGAACAATGGGACATGATTTACCTGTTGGGCTTGGAGCGCGGTGGGGCGTTCTCACTGGACGATGAAGCTCTTGTGTTCAAATTCGACTCAACGGGCAGAGTTGTGAAATATAGACTGTCAGTCAACTGAGTGGCACAATGCCAATCACCGCATCATCAAGTTCGCGCGCGCGTTCGTCATATCATCCACAGGAAGACATCATCGCTCTTTTAATTGCCGGATACTTTCGATCAAATAGTCGAGGGCTTCACGAGTTTGGCGCGGGTTGATGGGGAGCGTGACGATCCGTTCCGCCACGGCTTCGGCCACCGGGAATTGGCCTTTCTTAAAACCTCGCTTCTGAAACGCGGTGGAGTAATGCAACGGCGTGTAATGCGTGCCGACTTTGATGCCTCGTTCGTGCATCATCGCGTAGATGAAATCGTCGCGGCTCATGCCGAATTTGGCAGCGTCGATCTGGATCGCGTAGAGGTGGAAGACATGTTTGCGACCCGGAGCGACGCTGGGCAGGGTCAAACCCGGCACATCGCGGAGACCGGCGGTCAGGTAGGCGGCATTGTCGATGCGGCGTTGGTTGAACGTGTCGAGTTTCTTCAACTGGACGATGCCGACCGCTGCCTGGACATCCGTCATGCGAAAGTTGTAACCGCAGTCGTCGAAATCCTGCCACCAAAACCGTTTCCCCATCGGGAACTTCTCTTCGTCCAGCAAACAGTATTTTGTGCTCGTGCCATAGACACGGGTGCAGTGCGAACGGTAGAGGGCAACTTTTTCAAAGAGCGCGGGATCGTTGGTGA
>CAZYYS010000203.1:0-2861 GCA_964651015.1 uncultured Verrucomicrobiota bacterium | reverse complement strand
GTGCAGTGCGAACGGTAGAGGGCAACTTTTTCAAAGAGCGCGGGATCGTTGGTGACGATCATGCCGCCTTCGCCGAGCGTGGAGATGTTTTTCTGCTCGTGGAAACTGAAGCAACCCGTGACGCCCATGCTGCCCGGTTTGCGTCCGTTGTATTCCGCGCCCAAGGCATGACAGGCATCTTCGACCACCGCAAAGCCGTGTTTTTTCGAGAGCGCCAGGATGGCGTCCATGTCGCAACATTGTCCGTAAAGGTGGACGGGCAGCACGGCTTTGGTATTGGCGGTCAACTTTTTCTCCAGTTGATTCGGATCGAGGTTACAGGTGACGGGATCGATATCGACGAAATCGACTTCCGCGCCCAGCGTCACGCCGGCAGCCGCAGTGGCGATCCAGGTCAGCGGCGTGGTCAGCACGCGGTCGCCGGGTTTGATATCCAGCGCGAGCAGGGATAGGAAGAGTGCCGCGGTGCCGTTGCTGACGGTGCGGGCGTGGGTCGTGCCGCAGTAGGCCGCAAAATCCTTTTCAAACTGGATGCACTTGTCACCGCTCGTCGGCGCCCCTTGGCGCAGGACTTCGATCATGGCCTGTTCTTCCTCCGGGCCGTATTCGCTGCCGAACTTGATGTGCAGGTCGTGTTGAATTTTCATGCGTTCATAAATCGTTCCGATGGCAATGCCAGGGCAAGCCCTTCATCGAGATTGCACATCGGAGTTTTGAGCTTGGCGCGCGCTTTCCGATTGTCGAGGGAAACATCTCTGGGTCGGGGCGCGCGGCCCGGCATGTCGCTCGAATCGACGGGGATGACCCGTTCGCCGGGAAAGCCAAGGTGCGTGGCGACGCGCTGCGCCATCTCAAATCGGCTGAGGCTGCTATTACCCGCAAGGTGGAAGATGCCGGAATGGTCGCCAACGGCCAGTTCGTTCAACGCGCGCGCGACGGTGACGACATCGATCGGCGTGCGAATTTCATTGGTCGGAAAAGCAACTTCACCACCGGCCTTGAGCGTCGGGATCATGGTGGCCACGAATGAATTTCCCTTGCCCATAATCGGCAGCCCAACGACGAGCGAAAGGCGCGCAATCACGCCATTCGCTCCCAGTTGCGACACGAGTTGTTCGGCCTCGACCTTTGTTTGACTGTAGAAGTTGACTGGATACGGTCGGTCAGATTCGCGATACGGCGCATGCTCGCCGTCGAACACTGCGTCGGTGGAGCAGAGGATCAGTTTGGCGCCGGTGTTGCCGCAAAGGTCCGCCAACTCTTGGGTAATCCCGACATTGATCTCTCGTGCAAGTTCCCGGTGCGTTTCGCAAAAATCGATGTTTGCCAAAGCCGCAGTGTGAATAACGACGTCAGGCCGCACGGTCTGAAAGATTTGTCGCACGGTCCCCACGTTGACCGGGTTGACCACGTGCCAATGCAGGTTCTTGCGCGGTGGTGGACCGGGTTCGCGCGAAAGCGCGTGCAATTCACAATCGGCACTGGCCTGCCAAATGACATTGCTGGCGACAAAACCGTGCGCGCCGGTGATGAGGATTCGTTTCGCCATGCTATCGCGCCGGCGTCTTTCCCGCGTCTGCGTCACGATGTTTCTGGTGGGCGGAGTGGACGTACCAGATGACAACGATCATCGTCAGAAGGAAGGCAATGCTCATCGATAACGTCAGGAGGTTCGCGTTGCGGATGCCGACATTGGGATCCTTGTTTCCGATGAGCCAGCCAATGACCTCCTCCTGAATCACCGGGCCAAGGCTGCCGACGCCATTGACGAGTCCTGCCACCGCGACGCCGTTTCTTTCGCCCGCGACCTGAATCGACGCGGCTCCGGAAAGAATGGTGTCCGGGCCATAAATCATGAAGCCGACGACACCAAAACAGAACGCCAGCGCGTACGGATTGGCGCCAAACATGACGACGAGCACGTAACCCAACACCATGCCGATGCCCATGACGAAACAGAGAATCTGCCATTGACCACGAAACCACCGATCCAAAGCCCAGCCGGCAATGATCGCGCCGGCAAGCCCGGCAAAGTCAAAAATACCGGAATAGTACGACGCGCGGCCCACGTCCATGCCTTGGAGGTTGAGAAACGTCGGCAGCCAGGAATCCAAAGCGTAGCGCAGGAACTTGATTGAGAAATAACTGACGCCCATGATGAGGACGACGGGGTTGAATGCGAGATTCAGGTATTGGCGAAGGGTGATATGCTCTTCAGTCGAAGCCCGCACCGTTCGCGTGTCGGCCGTTTCGGATTCAACCAGGGGTGACAGCCCGACGTCTTGCGGCTTGTTCCGTTGCCAGAAATAAACCACCCACCAAATTGCGACGGTCAGGATCGTGCAACCGAAAAATGCGTAGCGCCATCCGTAGGAAGCGAGCAGGTACCCGCCGATGCTTTTGACCAGGATGTTGCCAACGAGGTAGTTTGTGGACCAGACGCCCATGATGCTTCCACGTTCCTTTTTGCGCAGCCATTCCGACACGCTGCCGACGCAGCCGGGCCAGCCGGCGGCCTGCGCCAGTCCGTTGACAAACATGAACACGAGAAAAGTCCAATATGAATTGGCGATGCCAAAAATGATGTTCATGACAATTGAGATGGCCAGTCCTCCGAGCAACAACATGCGCGGCCCCCATTTGCGACCCACCCAACTGCTCAAAAACTGCCCCAGCATGTAAGCGACGAGATACGCGGTCCAGACGTGGGCGATTTGGTCCAACCCGACGTTGAATTCCTTGGCCAGTGGGGTCTTGCAAATCGTGAAGACCTTCCTTGTCAGGTAAAATCCCGTGTACGCAAAATAAGTGGATATCAAAATCCGCCACCGCCAGTTTACGTGATCACGCGAGAGAGATTC
>CAZYYS010000202.1:386-10994 GCA_964651015.1 uncultured Verrucomicrobiota bacterium | reverse complement strand
GCTTTGAGCGGTTCACGCTATCTCAAGCCTCCGGCTCTGCCGGAGGTCGCTGACTCCTGATCCTGTTTGTCGAGTTACAAAAAAACAGTTTGCTGAATCAATGCGGGGTTCGGTATCTGTAAAGCGAAATTTCTTTGAGTACCCAAGTCATCCAAGTCATCGAATGCTTATTGTGTTTGGTGAAAATCAGGAAATGAGGGGCAGATGAAATCACAGATGAACGTAGTCTCGCTTTTGGCCGTGTGGCTATGGCTCGTCGCCAAGCCGGCGCAGGCGGACGTTGATTTTAATCGCGAAATCCGTCCGATCCTTTCCGAAAACTGCTTTGCCTGTCATGGTCCTGACAAAGGCAAGCGTAAAGCCAAACTGCGTCTCGACATTCGGCAGGGCGCGACAGCCGATTTCGGCGGTCATGCAGCAGTAGTTCCCGGCATTCCCGAAAGAAGTGAACTGGTTCGGCGCATCTTTTCTCGTGATCCTGACGAAGTGATGCCGCCACCGGACGGTCTCAAAAAACTGAGTGAAAACCAGAAACAACTTCTGCAAACTTGGGTTCGCGAGGGCGCTCCTTGGGCTGATCACTGGTCGTTCGTCCTGCCAAAACGAGTCCCGCTTCCAAAAACTACGAATCGCCAGTGGCCTCGCAACGCCATTGACCAATTCATTCTCGCCCGGTTGGAATCGGAAAACCTGGAGCCCTCACCAGAGGCCGATGAACGCACACTCCTTCGCCGCGCGAGCTTCGACCTGGTCGGTCTGCCGCCGACTGCAACCGACGTCGAAGCGTTTTCGGCCGACATAACCCCAGATGCGTACGAAAAAGTAGTGGAACGGCTGTTGAGTTCGCAGCACTACGGAGAGCGTATGGCGATGCAATGGCTAGATGTCGTGCGTTACGGCGACACGGTTGGTTATCACGGGGATCAAACCCAGAACATCTGGCCCTACCGAGACTATGTCATCAAGTCGTTCAATCAGAACAAGCCCTTCGATCAATTCACGATTGAGCAGTTGTCGGGCGACCTGTTGCCGAATGCTTCGGTGGAACAAAAGGTGGCCTCTGGTTTCAATCGCTTGAACATGACTACCGAGGAAGGTGGCGCTCAGGACAAGGAATACCTGGCCAAATATGCATCCGACCGGGTGCGTGCCGTCTCGACAGTTTGGATGGGTGCGACGCTGGGTTGCGCGGAGTGTCATGATCACAAATTCGATCCCTACTCAACGAAAGATTTTTATCGGTTCGCAGCCTTCTTCGCCGACCTCCAGGAAGTAGGTGCTTACAAAGGCGGCAACGGCTCAAGGCCGCCAGAGATATCCTTGCCTTCATCCCGACAGGAAGCGCGATTGAGAGAACTGGAATCCGCTCTCGCTACTGCGGTTAATGAACTCAATGCCCTCAAATCGAAAATCGCGTCGGCCCAAACCGAATGGGAAACTTGCGTGACGAACGGCAGATTTTCGGAGTTACCCAGGCCGATTAGCAAACTCCTCGACGTCAAGCCGGCCGATCGAAGTAAAGCACAGCAACAAGAGATCACAGATTGGTTCGCCCGCAGTCGTCCAGAGTTTGCCGAGGTGTGGAGCCGTCATGCCGCGCTGAAGGCGGAGCTCAATCAACTCAAGCTGGAGATTCCACTGACGATGATTTCAGTTTCGGTCGAGCCGCGTGTTACCCGTGTTTTGAACCGGGGTGATTGGATGGACACAACTGGCGAAGTGGTGCAGCCCGGCGTGCCGCATTGCTTCAAACAGACCGACGCTCCGAGTCGTCAGGCCTCACGCCTGGACCTGGCCCGATGGTTCGTTTCACCCGATAATCCGATGACGGCCCGCGTGTTTGTCAACCGGCTCTGGAAAATGTATTTCGGCACTGGCCTGTCCAAAACGCTGGACGACCTCGGTTCACAGGGTGAGTGGCCCACGCATCCCGAGTTGCTCGATTTTCTTGCCTTGGAATTTCAGAACAGTGGCTGGGATGTTAAACACATCGTCCGGCTTATAGTCACGTCAGCTACTTACCGGCAGTCCTCGATGCCACGTCCGGACTTGAAGGAGCGCGACCCGCTGAATCGTTTGCTGGCCAGACAATCCCGCTTCCGGCTGCCTGCCGAAATGGTGCGAGACAATGCGCTCCAGGTGAGCGGCCTGTTGATGACTGAAATTGGCGGGCCCAGCGTGAAGCCATATCAACCGGATGGTTACTGGGAGTATCTCAATTTTCCCAAGCGGACCTACGTGGCTGACACGGGCCGGAATCAATATCGCCGCGGGGTTTATACTCACTGGCAACGGCTGTTCCTGCATCCCATGCTAAAAGCATTCGACGCCCCGAGTCGCGAGGAATGCGCAGCCGAACGGCCGGTTTCCAACACGCCGTTGGCGGCACTGGCATTATTGAACGACCCAACCTTCGTGGAGGCTGCCCGAGCCTTGGCAGAACTGGTGTTGCAAGAAGGCGGCACCGGCACGGACACGCGATTGAACTGGATTTTCCGCCGGACGTTGAATCGTATTCCGCGCGCCAACGAGCGGGAGCAACTTAATCGTCTGTTGCAGGCGGACCTGAAAGAGTTTCAAGCGCATGCAGAGCGTGCGGACAAATTGGTCTCGACCGGGCTTAAACCCGTGGACGGCAAAATTGATCCTCCGGAACTTGCCGCTTGGACTTCGGTGTGCCGTGCGGTGCTGAACCTGCACGAGACGATTGTCAGGTTTTAGCCAAGATCTGCAATCCAAGAGACGCGATCGGCGACTGAAATGACACCACTAATTCGGCCGCTTGACTGGCGGCTGGTAATCCCTGTGCCAGTAAAGGCGCCAGAGATTCTCGAGTTGCCACGGCCCGGCGTGTCCATCCGCGAAACTGAGGTTGATGGCGCCCGGCAGCTTGGTGCCGGCGGGAACGTTGCGCGGCGGAACTCCCACGCTGCCATGACGGGCCAGACAATAGCGACCCATTCCGCCCTGCGCGCCCCAGCCTTCGTAGAGATTCCGGGCGGGCGGGTCGGCGGCTTGCGGCCAGGCGTCGATCCACATGCCGTCGCCGAAGACCGGCGTTTCCACGGGACGCTGGACGCCCATCTCCTTCCCGAATGAGTAGCTGGCCGGGCTTACTGGATTGTCGGAATAAAACCAGCCGTTGAAAACGTAGCCGCCGAACCAGTTGACCCCGTTGATTGGACCCCAGATCCAAGCCTCATCGCAGGTGCCGTACGCATCTCCGGCTTGAGTGGGTTTGGGTATCCGTTTGACAGACTCGCGCGTGACTACGGGACAGAGTCGGATTTTATCCACTTTCCCGGAATACTGCGCGATCTTCGCCAGCCAGAGGACGTATCCTTCGGTTGGGTCTTGGTACGGCACCGTCTTGTTGAAGTCACTCAAGTACATGCTGTGCGCCATTCCAATTTGCTTCAAATTACTCAGGCATTGAATTGCCTTGGCTTTCCGTTTGGCCGTGCTCAAGGCCGGCAACAACAGGCCCGCCAGGATGGCGATGATGGCAATAACCACCAGCAGTTCAATCAAGGTGAAGCCGCGATGGTTACCGCCAGTCCTGATGCTCGATTCAACTTTCATGGTTGCCTCCGGACTTGATGTTTAGGTGTGGTCATAGGTTCTGCCTTCATAAGCGCAAAAGCCCGGGAAAAAGTATATCGAAATTGTTTTCCATACTTTTTGTCTCTCTTGTACTCGGGTAAGTGAATGCAACCGATCACGACATGAAGCCGACACCGCAACGCGGTTTCTGGACGCCGTGCAAGTAAATCATCCCCGCCCAAAGGGCGGGGCTTTTAATTGAGGCCTCTACAAGAGGCCAGAGCCCGGCCCCCAAAGGGGGCAGGGCTGTCGAGCTTGTCCCCGTGACGAGCATCAGTTTTTGCGCCCGAAAACCCGGCACCGTCACGACGATCTCGACCAGACGCACCGTGAGTTCTGTGGGCAACTGCGCCCATTACTGGGCCGTCCAGAGCTGGCCTTGCCGCTGGCCTTTCTTCCCCGCCACGAGCCGGCCGCGCGGGCCCAGACGTTTGCCCGCGCGCCAGTCGAGCTTGCGAAAATGGTGTACACGCATCACCGATTCCACTCCGCGTGCCCGCAGGGCGGCCAGACTCGCATACGAACTGAAACCCCGGTTGGCCAGCACGACATCGCCTTTTTTGAAAACGGGCAGGAGCTTTTGGAGCAGGCGGCAATCATGGTCCTTGAGCGTGCCTTCGACCCACTCCAGCAGCGCGCCGCTGGCCAGGCAAAAGCACGCCACGAGTTCGACGACGGAAAAACCGCCGCGGGTTTTTTGTTCGGAAGGTTGCGGCCAATCCTTCTGATTGGCGGCGGTGTCGGGCATGGAAACGCCGTGCCGTCCACCACTTTTGACGCGCGACTCAGCCAGAGTTCGGGAGTCGTGGCACGAAATTCGTGTCACCGAAGCGAGATTTTGCAACGTTCACAGGCTTTTCCGTGCAGATTGCACGCTGACGGGCTTTTGCTAAATCGTGGTCAAACGCACTGCAACTAATTGAATCGTATAGGGTAACCTGATTTCGAACAAACTGAGCTCCGCGCGGCAAGCGGAATGCATGATCGGGTGGTAACAAGGACATTGATTATGAAAAAAATACTTCTGACTTTGGCCAGTGTAATGGCACTTGGCCTGGCCTCACAAGCACAGCCGTCGAATACTTCCGTCACAAATTCAGCTTCCGACTATCTCGGTAGGAGGTTTGGTGCCGGCTTGATGATAGGAGAGCCGCTCGGCGTGTCCTTGAAGTATTGGTTGAATGACACAATGGCCATTGATGGCGGAATCGGTGAATCCTTTCATCACGATAACGGGTTGCAGTTGCACAGCGACGTTCTGTGGCATGCGTTTGACCTGCTCAAGGTGCCTGAGGGTCGGCTGCCACTGTATTTCGGAGTGGGTGCTCGATTGAAATTTGAAGACGGAGATGATCGATTCGGTATCCGCGTGCCAGTAGGCCTATCCTACATGCTCGAAAATGATCCTGTGGATATTTTTCTCGAGGTCGCGCCAATCCTCGATCTGTCGCCATCCGTGCATGGAGACTTTAATGCTGCCATCGGCGTCAGGTTTTGGTTCTAACCAAAGGATGCTACGGCAAAGCCCTCGTTCTTGATTGGGCGTTTTGTTTGCGTTCCATCACCGCGGAAGAACTGAGATTGCCATAGCGATCCACGGCGCTGACAGCCACGACTTCGGGAAAGGTTTGGCCAAGCGAGTAAGAAGTTCTCTCCGAGGGCAGAATTTCGGTTTGCCATCGGCCAGACTTTCTTGTTTGCACGACCCAGAGGCAGACTTTGTTTGTGGTGGCATTTTCCCAAGTCAGCATCGTAGGACGGTTGCCGCTTTGGTTGACAGTGTAAAGTCCGGGCTTCGCAGGCCGTTGTTTGTCCAACCACGGTGAGGCGGGGACAAGTGCCGGTTGAACATACACGTCATTTTGGAGCGCGTTGGCAAGCCGCCCTCGGTTTTCCATGAGGCTCTTGGCGTCCCAAATGATTTGACCGGACGCACCGGGTTGTTTGCGGGTCAGTCGAATCTGATTCACGATTTCGTCAGCAGTCCATTTTCCGCCGACCTTGGTCGCGTCCATACCCGGCCAGAGGTGACGGCTTTTGGTGTTTTGCTCGGCCCACCATTTCAAGAGCACGGGATAACTTTGCTCCGGCGGCTGAATGGCCCAATAAAGTTGTGGCGCGAAGTAATCCAGCCAGCCGTTGGCCAGCCATTTGCGCGAGTCGGCATAGAGTTCGGCGTACGCGTCCTTGCCACGGATCTGCGGCGGGTATTTCGGTCGCCAAATGCCGAACGGACTGACGCCAAACTTCACCCACGGCTTGGTTGTTTTGATGGATTGATAGACGCGCTGAATGAAACCGTTGACGTTTTCCCGCCGCCAATCTTCGCGACTCAATTTGCTGCCGATGCCAAGACGCTTCCAACTTGCGTCGTCCGAGAAATCCGCATCCGCACCTGATGAACTTCGCTCAGGGTAAAAATAATCGTCGAAGTGCACGGCGTCGATGTCGTATCGCCTCACCACATCCATCACTACGCGCAGCGAATGTTCCCGCACGTCGGGTTCGCCCGGATCGAGCCAGAGAACTTTTCCATACTGCCTGACCAGTTGTGGTCGCATTCGACTGATGTGCTTGTCCGCGACCGGAGATTTGGCGCCGGACTGGCGGGCGCGAAATGGATTGAACCACGCATGCAGTTCCAACCCTCGTTTGTGGGCTTCCGTGATCGCAAATTCCAGAGGATCGTAATAGGGCGATGGCGGCCTGCCCATCGTGCCGGTAAGATATTCCGACCAAGGTTCCAGTTGTGATGCATAAAGCGCGTCGCAGGCCGGCCTCACCTGCAAAATGATCGCATTCAGTTTTAGTTGCACTGCGCGATTCAAAATCGCAATCAGTTCTGCCTTTTGTCCCGCGGTCGATAACCCGGGACGAGATGGCCAATCGATGTTCGAAACACTGGCTACCCACGCGCCGCGAAATTCACGGTTCGGGTTTGGTGGGGCAATTGAGGAAACCTCATAAGCCGAAGTCGCCGCCCTCGTGGTCCAAACCACAGTCGCGATGAGGCAAAGCGGCAGACAGATTTTCGTATTTATTTTTTTTGATTTCACGCTGGCACTGGAACAAAGGCTTTGATAAGAAAGGCTCGACGTTACCTTTGTAAAGTTTTTCCGAGCAGTGGTTTGAGCGGCGGAACTTCGAGCAAAGGCGGTTCTCAGAAATAGCAGCGAAGCAGGGTCAAACGGTAGGCACAACGCAAATCTCGGTTCCTCACCAATTAGTTGTGCTCCGGTGGTGGCCCGCCCCTTTATATTGTGGTTTTCGCTTTACAGGGGCGGCCATTTTTGGTGTTTTTAACATAATTCGGGTTAAACCATGTATCTCAAGAATCTGACTGTATTGGGTTTTAAGTCCTTTGCGGACAAGACAACCCTTGATTTTCAACCGGGCGTCACGGCGATTGTCGGGCCGAACGGGTGCGGCAAATCAAATGTTTCCGACGCGATTCGTTGGGTGTTGGGCGAGCAATCGGCCAAGGCTTTGCGCGGCGGCGAAATGGCTGACGTGATTTTCACCGGCACTGATGGTCGCAAACCGCTCGGTATGGCGGAAGTGTCGTTGACAATTGGCGGCGTGGATGAGGAACACCTCGTCGCAGCCGGCGTGGAGATGGCATACAACGAAGTGACGGTCACGCGGCGGGTTTTCCGGGATGGCGGCAGTGAGTATTTCATCAACAAGACGCCGTGCCGGTTGAAGGACGTTCAGCAATTGTTCATGGGCACCGGAGTGGGGCGGACGAGCTACAGCATCATGGCGCAGGGAAACATCACGCAAATTCTGTCCAGCAAACCGGAGGACCGCCGGATGATTTTCGAGGAAGCGGCGGGCATCACCAAGTTCAAATCGCAAAAACGGGAAGCCCTTCGCAAACTTGAATACACCGAGCAAAACCTTGTGCGCGTTGCCGATCTCATCCGCGAAGTAAAGCGCCAGATTGGGTCGCTGCAACGGCAAGCTGGCAAGGCGCGGCGTTACAAGCAACTCAACCTGGAGTTGCAACATCTCGACACTCAACTCGCCCGCCATCACTTTGATGTTCTGCAGGCCGAGATTAGCGAGCGCCGGTCGGCAGTGGAAAAGTTGCGCACCGAAATCGAAGTTGTTTCGGAAGACGTCCTGCGCGGCGAAAATGAAATCGCCAAGCTGCGTGAAGAATCAACGGCGCTGGAACAGGAGATCAGCCAATCTCAACAGCGCGGGCTGGAATTAAAAGGGCAGGTCGAGAAGCACGAGGGCCGCATCCAGTTCAATCAGGAGCGGCTACATGAATTGGAGTCACAGAATGCCAAGGCGCTCACCGACATCAGCCAGGCGGAGGAACGGCGACTGGCCGGGGAGCAGGAGTTGGCTTCGGTTTCGGAAAGGTTGGCGGCTTCGAAGGCTGCGTTGGAAAAGCATCGCGCCACTTTGGACGCCAGGCAGAAAGCGTTACAGGGGTTGGAATCCGACCTGGAGGCACACCAGGAGAAATCGCGAAAAACGCAGGCCGATGTTTTCGTAGCGGCGCAACAATTGACGCGCGTCCGCAATGAAATCAATGCACTCGACCTCCAAAAGCAGGGGAATATCGTTCGTCTGGAGAAACTCTCTTCGGAGAAAATTCAACTGGAAGAAGAGCGCACGCGATTGGAAACGCGTTTGCAACAGTTCGCCGCAAGTGTTGAAGCCGAAAAGCTCGGAGTCCAAACTCATCGTGGTACCGTCGAAGAACGGCAGAAACGACTGCGTGAAATCGAGCGCGAGTTGAATGAGACATCGCGGCGACTGGATGACCTGCTTCGGCAGCAGGCCGAACAGCGCACGCATTTGAACGTCTTGCAGCAATTGCAAGAAACTCACGAAGGATTCAGCGCCGGCGCACTGGCCGCGCTCAAACAGTCGAAGTCCGTTCTCGGCTCACTGGCCGACAAGATCCGGGTCCGCGATCAGTTCGTCACGGCGGTTGAAATGGCGCTCGGCCATAATCTTCAACTGGTGCTCACCGAACAGACGGAGGTCGCTGAGAAAATCATTGCCGAGCTTACCACCAACAAACAAGGTCGGGCAAGCATCGCTCCGCTGGAATTGATGAAATCCGAGACTCGCGACCACGAAAATAACTCCGACGACGAGAGTGATCGTTTGCCAAACCCGGAAATGGCAATCGACGGTAAATGCCCAATTCCCGCAATCAACCTGGTCGAGGCCGAACGTTCGCTCCGACCGTTGCTAGAACGGTTGCTGGGAATGACGCGAATTGTACCTGACCTCGCGGCGGCCACGGCGGCCTGGCGCGAAACAAACGGCGCATTTCATTACGTCACGTTGACCGGAGATTTGTTGAGCCGACATGGCGTTTACAATGGCGGTTCAACCAACGGGTCCGGTAATACACCCGCGTCGATCCTCGGCCGTAAAAATCAAATCGCTGACTTGCAATCGCAACTACATCGATTTCAGGAGCAGATCGACGACGCCAGCCGAAAGAAGGGCACGCTTTTGAGCGAGCAGACCCAGTTACAGGCTGGTCTGCAACAGGCGCAGACCGAGTTGCGCACGCAGGAAGTCGCAATTGCCACACATCAGGGCGAATTCAACGCACTTCAGAATTCCCAGCGGGTGTTGCATCAGAAAATCGACACGGTGGTTTACGAAATTCAAAGCCTGTCCGACCACGACCGCGAAGGGGCGCAAAAGCGCACGAATCTAGCCAGGGAAATCGGCACCCACGAAAACCAAGAGCGGACGTTGCAGCAACAATTGACCGCACTCAATGGCGAGTTAGATCGGTTGCGTCAGCAACGCGATCAAGCCAACGCGGCGTTGACGGAGGCGCGGGTCGCATTTGCCACTGATGAACAATTGTGCGCCTCATTTCGTGCGCAACAAAAGCCGCTTGAGGGGCGTATTCAGGAGTTGAAGCAGTTGGTTGAACAACGGCACAGCGAGATTTCCTCCTTCATCAATCGTAAAGCACAAGCTGAGGCCGAGATGGAGGATTCGCGCAGCCAAATTGTGGTGCTGCGCGACGAGCGGGAGAAGGTTAACGTGCAGACTGGGGAACTGCTGCGCCAACGTGAAGCAGGGGAGGAGACAATCTCGTCGCGCGAAGACGGTTTGCGAGAGCAACGCCGGCGTCTCACGGACCTCCAACAAAGACGAGGCGCGCTGGACGTTGAGTTGGCGCAAAAGGACATGGGCGTCCAGAATCTCCGAGACCGCATTCAGCAGCAATATCACGTCAATCTGGACGACGTGCGGAGCGAGTGCGTCACCATCACTTTTGCCGACGAAGGCCCGGCCAAAGTGCAGACCCTTACGCCGGAGGAAATGGCAGCCAGCGGCGCTTCGACGGATTGGAAAGCCGTCGCGGAACAGGTTGCTGCCTTGCAAAAGCGCGTTGAAGAAATCGGTCCGGTGAATCTCGTCGCCATTGAGGAGTATGAAGAAACCGAGCAACGCCACGAATTTCTGACCAAACAGAACGACGATCTGGTCAAAGCCAAGGAGCAATTGCTGGAAGTCATCAATCGGATCAACGTGCAGACGAAGGAGATGTTCACGGACACGTTCAACAAGATTCGAGATAACTTCCGAAACATGTTCACGGAAGTATTCGGTGGCGGCAAGGCGGACTTGATTCTGGTGGACGAAGGAGACGTTTTGGAAAGCGGCATCGACATCGTGGCGCGACCACCCGGCAAACAGTTGCAGACGATTTCGTTGTTGTCAGGCGGCGAGCAGACGATGACCGCCGTGTCGCTGTTGTTCGCGATTTACCAGGTCAAACCGAGTCCTTTCTGTGTGCTCGACGAATTGGACGCGCCGTTGGATGAGTCGAACATCAACCGCTTCATTCGCATGTTGCAGCGTTTCCTCGTTCACTCGCAGTTTGTCATCATCACGCACAACAAGCGCACCATCGGCATGGCCGACGTGCTTTACGGCGTGACCATGCAGGAGCGCGGCGTGAGCAAGATCGTGAGCGTGAAGTTCCACAAGACGAACGAGCAGGTG
>CAZYYS010000202.1:0-376 GCA_964651015.1 uncultured Verrucomicrobiota bacterium | reverse complement strand
CGTAAAATTTCATAAAGCCGAGGAAGTAGTGACAGATCATATCCCGGCGTCTTTGGAACGCCCGACGCCGGGGACCTCCGTCGAAGAGGAGGAAGACGAGCCGCACAAACCGGAAGAAACACTTGAGATTGTCATGGCTAAGTAGCCGCAGGCTTTGCTGGGCAGACCGGCCATCAAATCGATCGCGCTGGAAACGTGATAGGGCAGGGATCTGTCGTCCCCAAGAATTTGAAATTTCCCTTTAGGTTCTCCGCACCTATCTGTATCTTCTTCCGGCTTAAAATAAGACGTAATGGACGCAGCGCACATAAGAAATTTCAGCATCATCGCCCACATCGATCACGGCAAGACCACGCTCGCGGATCGCATCCTCGAG
>CAZYYS010000201.1:0-11018 GCA_964651015.1 uncultured Verrucomicrobiota bacterium | reverse complement strand
TGGCGGGGAGGTATTCTGGCTGTTAAATCACAACCGCGGAAATTGAAAGGGCCGGGAGCGCGGCGGTTTGTGGCCGTCCGCAAGGACCTCCCGGCCCATGCCATTTCAATAAAGAACAAACACCTCCTGGCGATCTACTCGATCCCAGCCCGCGGATTCACGGCGGCTGTTTCGGTGTTTAGGGGCACACCTCCTCCGAAGCCCTTAAAATGCAAAAGCGTTTCAAACCATTGCGGCGCGCTTCTCAGCGACCTGTGGGCAGACCCCACCGGTGGAATGCCTCGGCATTCCTGCGCTCTAATTCGTTTGGCACTGTCAGACATCATCAAGACGTCGCTTTGTTATCGTTCACAGATTGTTGCCTTTCGTTGCTGCCACTTCACCGTCAGTTTCAGGGAACAAAAAACCCTGCTTACTTTGCGGTAAGCAGGGTTAGAGAGAGAAATTCGTCTTCGTTCTTCAGAACCTGCCTACACCGAGTCTATCCAAATTACCTTCGGGACGTTGCCCAATGGTCGCCATGGGTAGTCCAAGGCTAAACGCACAACCCGAGCTATACCGGCTATGACGTGTCGCTTTCGCGACCGCCATCGTCGGCCAACTCGTGGCGGATATGTTCATGCAAGTTTTCATCGAACGTGCAAGACGTATAGCACAGAAGATCGGTTACAGCCAACTTATACTTTAGGGGGTGCGCAAATCTTGACATGAAATATCCGGATGGATTGATGCGAAAACCCTATCGAACTTTTGTCTGCCGGATGCCAAGTCAATTCCCTGAACCAGACATGCAGACTCCTAGCGTGCCTTCCTAAGCGCCATCCCTCCCGGGCGGAGCGAGCGCAGTCAAGGTGGAGGCGCAGGGCGGAGGGGCGTTCTACCTTGACGGCGTGAGCGAGCCATACAATTACAGGCGCGAGGCACGCTGCGGTTCACATTCGGGCCGCTTGCTCGCCTTGGATGCAATTCGCATCGCGTGAGCGCTTGCGTTCCGGCATCCTGTTTGCGGTGAATGGTTCAACGCCCATTGAGCAAAAGCTGGCCGAAGCTTTGACCGAGTGCGACCGATTGCGGGAGGAAAACCGGCAATTGCGGGATCGTTTGGGAATGCCCCTGGAGAAGAAACCCGCGCAGCCGAATTCAGCGACTTCCACCACTGGCTCATCGGCTATCAACTCGAAGTCCAGCCCGGAGGAAAAGGTAAAGTTGTTCCGCAGTCTGTTTCGCGGGCGGGAAGATGTTTACGCGGTGCGCTGGGAGGGGCGCAATGGCAAGACGGGCTATTCACCCGCCCACCGTCGAGTATGGGGCGTTCACCATTCCGAACAGCCAAAGGAATACTTTCCTCTGACGGATCAGGTCATCCACGATCATCTCACCGGGAAACTGACGGCTGGAGTTTATCCACTGCTGACTGACGAAACCTGCTGGTTTCTTGCCGCTGATTTCGACAAAACAACATGGCAGAAGGATGTGGGTGCGTTTCTTCACACCTGCGATGAATGGCAAGTGCCCGCCGTTCTTGAAAGGTCTCGCTCCGGGCGCGGCGGTCACGTCTGGATTTTCTTTGAAGCGCCGTTGCCTGCAAGTCTCGCCCGAAAACTCGGAGCGGCCATTCTGACGCGCACGATGGAGCGGCGGCATCAACTTGGCCTCGACTCCTACGACCGATTCTTTCCGAGTCAGGACACGATGCCCAAAGGTGGCTTTGGCAACCTCATTGCCCTGCCGCTGCAACACATGCCTCGCGCCCACGGCAACAGCGTTTTTCTGAATGACGATTTCAATCCGCATTCCGATCAGTGGGCGTTTCTGGCCGGTGTTCGGCGAATGTCGTTCGCGGAAGCCGACGCTCTCGTGCGAGATGCCGCACGCGCGGGCGACCTCATTGGGGTTCGGCGCAGCGTTACGGATGATGAACCGGAGGAAGACCCGTGGACACTACCGCCCTCGCGGAGGAGAAAAGAGGAAACTGTCGTTGGCCCGCTGCCGGAAAAGGTGCGAGTGGTTCGGGGTAATCTGGTCTTTGTCGAAAAGGAAGGATTGCCTTCCGCAATGCTGAATCGCCTGCACCGGCTGGCCGCGTTTCAAAACCCGGAGTTTTACCGCGCACAAGCCATGCGGTTGTCCACATTTGGCAAACCACGCGTCATCCGCTGCGCCGAGGAATTTTCCAAGCATATTGCTTTGCCTCGCGGTTGCCTCGGTGAAGTCACGGCGCTGCTGGAGTCGCACAAAGTCGCCGTGGAACTCGACGACCAGCGATTCGCTGGCAAGCCAATTGATGTGGCGTTTCACGGCCAGCTTCGCCCCGACCAACAAGCCGCAGCTGACGCCATGTTTGCGCACGATGACGGCATCCTGTCCGCAACCACCGCCTTCGGTAAAACGGTTGTGGCCGCATGGCTGATTGCGGCGCGGAGGGTCAATACCCTCGTGCTTGTTCACCGCCGGCAACTGCTGGACCAATGGCGGGAACGGTTGGCGGCATTCCTCAATCTTCCAATTAAAAACATCGGACAAATTGGTGGTGGCCGGCGGAGTGTCAGCGGAATCATTGATGTGGCGGTTATCCAAAGCCTGAATCGCAAACAGGTCGTGGATGACGTGG
Organism: uncultured Verrucomicrobiota bacterium; assembly: GCA_964651015.1. Taxonomy (GTDB): domain Bacteria; phylum Verrucomicrobiota; class Verrucomicrobiia; order Limisphaerales; family PALSA-1396; genus CAZYYS01. The sequence continues at coordinate 8,407 of CAZYYS010000201.1, read as the reverse complement.
TCGCCAACTACGGCCACGTCATTGCAGACGAGTGTCATCACCTTTCAGCCGTGAGTTTTGAGCAAGTGCTTCGGCAGGTGAAGGCGCGATTTATCACGGGTCTGACCGCAACGCCGCAGCGCAAAGACGGGCATCACCCAATTATCCTCATGCAGTGTGGGCCGATTCGTCATCGCGTGAATACAAAGGAACAGGCACAGGCGCGCCCATTCAAACACGTTGTCATTCCGCGACCGACAAATTTCCGATTGCCGCCAACCAACGAAAAGCCAGAGATGCACGCGCTCTATGCGATGCTGGCTGAAAACAATGCCCGCAATGATCTCATTTGCATTGATTTGGTTCGCGCCATCAAAGCCGGGCGTTCGCCGATTGTGTTGACGGAGCGCACCAGCCAATTGGATGACTTTGCCGCTCGATTGACCGGTCTGGTGAAACACGTTGTCGTGTTGAAGGGCGGCATGGGCGCAAAACAGCGCCGCGCCATCGCCGAACAACTGAGTTCGATCCCCGACGGTGAAGAAAGGGTGCTGCTCGCCACGGGCCGCTACATTGGCGAGGGTTTTGACGACGCCCGGCTCGACACACTTTTTCTCGCAATGCCGATTTCTTGGCGGGGCACACTGCAACAATACGTCGGCCGCCTGCACCGGCTGCACGATAGCAAACGTGAAGTCATCGTTTACGATTACGTGGATGGTTGTGTGCCGGTGCTTTCCGCCATGTATTCCAAGCGAGTGCGCGGCTACGAAGCTGTTGGTTATCAAATCCAAGACGACATGGAGACTCCGCATTGACGCGAATACGTTTGAGGACGCGCATGACAGACAAAAAACCCGCAGGCTGGCAAAATGTCCGCCGAAAATTGGGCGACTGGTCGAAGCCCGCCTTGATCGCGCTGGTCAAAGACCTCTACGAGGTTTCGCCCGGCAATCGCGATTTTCTCCACGCCCGCTTTCAGGCGGAAGCAGATGACGGTGCGGCACTCGAAAAATACCGGCGCAGGATCGTGGAACAATTCTTCCCTGCGCGGGGTGATGGAAAGCTCAAACTGGCCGAAGCACGCAAGGCCATCTGCGATTACCAAAGGGCCACCGGCAATCTGACCGGCGGAATTGATCTGCGGCTGACCTATGTGGAAAACGGCACGGAGTTCACACGAGAATTCGGCGACATCAACGAATCGTTCTACAATAGTCTGGAATCGGTTTTGAACGAGATGGTCCGCCTGTTATTGCGAGAAAGCCCGGAATCTTACCCTCGCTTCCGGGAACGGATTCAACGGTTGGCCACGCTCGCGGACGGCATTGGCTGGGGCTATGGCGACGCCGTGCGCGATCAGGTGTTCGTCCTCGAAGAAGAGTTGGGGCAAAATGAATAGGCAAACATCTTCATGCGAACGAATATCCCCGAAAAGCTGCTGAAGATCGCCGATGACATCGGCGAACACGGTAACGTGAATTTGACCCGGCTGGTCGCATTGAAGAAGTGGTTTGAGAAGCCCGAGCGGCTTGCCGCATTCGCAGTCTGGGTTGCGGCCCGTGCCACTTCACGCAAAGGCAAAACCATCGGAACGGCGGCGGAGCTTTTTCGTGAGTCGAAAGCGCTGCTCGCGGGAGCGGACAAATGCCGTCCACAGTTGGACCGTCAGAAAGCGGAGGCGCTTCATGACCGGCTGCGGGATTTTCAGAATGAATACGAGAACCAGCGATGGGGAGAGGTGCGCATCGTTCACAACTGGAATCTCATGCTGGTTGAACACGCCCTGGCTATTCATCTCTGGCACACGACTTCCCCGGCGGACGGCTACAAACTGGCTGCGGACTATTGCCAGAATTACGACCCGCGCTACGGAAACGGGTTGAACGGCCCGAGCCGGACGAAAATCGAGGAGATCGTCCGATTCATGTTCACCGTCGAAGCCTTGGAGGATGCGCCGGAATGAAACCGGCACTTGCGGATAAGGGTCACTGAGAAAGGAATGCTACGATTCGGCGCACAAGTTTTCCCTGTCGTTTACGGACAAGCTCATGCTCCCAGACGCGCAGCACTCTCCAGCCTCGTGAGCGAAGTGTTCTCCTGACAAGCCTGTCACGAAGTTTATTTGCTGTGAGCTTCTTTCTCCAGAAAGTGCGGTTGTTGACTGGCAAGTTGGAATGTTTTTGGCAGCCGTGCCAAAAGCAGCCGTCAACGAACACCGCCAACTTGACCTTCGGAAATGCAAAGTCCGGTCGCCCGAAAATGTGGTAGTGGCGTCGCCAGCCGGTGATTTTGTTTTGGCGCAGCAGCCGAGCCAAGGCGACTTCAGTTTCCTTGTTGCCGCGACCGCGAATGCGGGACATGACTTGCGAGCGTTTGGCCTTGGTGAAGACGTCGGCCATGTTCAAAGCAGTTCGTTGAAGAAGCCCAACGTCGGATGTTCTGGAGTGCCCACCAGCAAGGCACGATCGAGAAGCCGGTTGCCTTCCTCACACGAGGTTTCGGGCAGCAGGCAGCACCCGTGACAGGCGGCGAGGTTGGAGTTGTCAGAACCTTGCCCTTTGCTTTCGATGCACACTGGGTCTGAGGAACACCACGCAGCGTGTTGGAGCGCACGTCGCAGCGTCGCTTCCAGCCGTCCCGGTTTTCCCTGGCGAACCAAGCCGCCCATTGTGCCCTCCGAATCACCGGAGGCCGTGTAGATCAGGAATCCCTGCATGGGCCGAGAAGGATCGCTGAAATCGCAATAAAGCCGTTCGCGAAGTGACGCACTGCCGTAGCCACAATCGAAGCTCAACTGGTTAATGAGCACATGGGCCAACGTGTGAAGCAACATGAACTTGGCAGTGATGTTCCTATTCGGTTGGAGTCGCGCAGTGCGGGCCGCGTTGTAATGAGCAACCAGTTGTCTGAACTCCGGCCGTAACCCCGGCACGGTTGTTGCCCATTTTGCGAGTTCGTCTGAATTGACCTCCAGAAAGATTCCCTCGCCATAAACCTTGATCGCCGGTAGCCAATCAATTTGTTGGTCCAATTTGAGCGTTTGCAGCCGGTTGCTCGACAGGTTGCCATCGGGCGGCAGGATGCGTGTGAATCCCACAAGGGCGCGGGTCTCACGCAGCTTATGAACAAGCCGGATGCGCGAGAAGAATTTTGCAACTTCCGGTTCATAATCGGCGAGCTTTGCGCACTCGACAAAAAGCTCGCTTTGCGGGCCGACCTTGCCATCGCAAATCGCCTGGTATTCCGAACGTCGGAAATCTTCCTCGTCACCCGTCGCGCTTGAGGCGCGAGCGGCTACGCCTCCCTGAAGTTTTCGCTCGGCAGCGATTTTCAGCTTCGTTGCATCCACTCCCGTCATTCCGGCGACAGTCTGGCAGACGATTGGATCAATTTTTCCACCTTCCGTTCGTTGTTGGAAAAGTGACCAGATGTGTGGCTGCTCAAGCACCGCAGCAATGTCGCCGCTGATTTCTTCCGCCCAAAGAGGCAGATAAATTGAGCTGACAATGTGGGAGAAATAGACGTTGCTCGCTCCGCGTTGGAGGACACGAAGATGATGGCCGCAAGGGGTGTTTCCTGCATCCATATCACCGAGCCAGGGGTGAAGTCCCTTGCACACGCAATTGATTTGAGTTGAAAGCGGCCCGCCTGTCTTTTCATCAAATCGAAATACATCCCCGAGACTGCGTCTTTGTTTGCAGGAACATTCAACCGTGATACCTGAGAGTCCTGCCGACGATCTGCCTGCCCGCAAACGAAGTTTACAATCCGGTCCGGCTGGCGCGTCACGATGCACCCATTCCATGAATGGGAAATCCTGAATATGCCCCAAATCGCACACCGCAAGGAAGCGGACTGGAATCAGGAACGGACGGCGGTTCGGCGCTTTCTTCTCACAGCTTTGCTGCTCGTAAGGTCGGCCACTGCAACGCTGGCGTGTGGAGGAAAATAATGAAACCAATTCCATCCCGCCGCAATGATGGCAATACTGCCAGCGTGGGAAGCGGACGAACGGCACATTTTGATTTGCGACTTGCGCTCCCCCGTCCGGCTCGCGGTGATCGGGCGGCATCCTAAAGTGTGTGATAGGCTGCCCCGGTTTGCTCAAACGTGCTTCCAGACGTTCCTCACGAATCAGCCAGCCGGATTCAGGCGGGCATTCTTCCTTTGCGCGCGGCCAGGCATCGAGACCAGCAGGCATGAGCGATTCGTCCTTCGGGAAGTCCACCATCGCTCCGATGCCGAACGGGGAGATGAGCTGGCTGCGGCGAATGGGTTTGAAAGCTGGCATGATTCAGGTCTGTTGGAATTGCGCGATGACCTCGGCGTCACAACCCGAATCCACGTTTCGCATCGAGGACGGTGTGGCCTTGGAGCGGCTGGCCCAAATGGCGCGCGGCTCTGTGCCGCTCGGATACATCAAAGGCGTTTCCTGTGGCGGCGAACCAAAGTGTCCATAAATCGGCGGTTGAATCCGACGCCAGCGTTCAATCAGTTCCGTGAGCATCAAATCAGCAGCGGCACTTTCACCTGCATCCACCTGTTCGATGCGTTTGATCAGAATGTCGCGAATCCGTTTGAATAGCGGATCATTTGGAGGTGGATTCGGATTGTCGCGCATCGCCTTGTCACCCCAATAACGCGCCAGCGTGAAAAGTTGTGCATGTAATGCGCGTTCGCGCACCGGCACGGCAAATGGCGTAACGCTCGTAGGCTCGACCCAGCGGTAAATGCTCTGGTGATACGAGCGGAAGTGTTCAAAGTGCGAACGGTCGCGGGGCTTGCCGGGATTGAATACTGTTACAACCAAACCTGGTCCTTTCGCGTCACGGCCGACACGACTCGTGGCCTGAATGTATTCCGAAGTTGTTTTCGGCTGGCCTACCACAGTCATTAAGCCGAGGCGCGGAACGTCCAAACCGACCTGAATCATGTTGGTCGCAAGACAAACGTCAACGGGACGGCGTTCAGCCGTTCCCGGATAAGGATTGAAAAGCTGTTGCAGCACATCTGTGATCTCGCTGCTTTGAATACGGCTCGTCAGTTCCAAATCGCGATTGATGAATCGCCGCAAATCTGGACTGCCAGAATCCTTGGCAGGCTTGCGGATGTTGAGCCTGTCCCAAACAGCGTTCAGATATTCGCGAATGTCCGCGCGGATGAGAGTCGCCGCATGACCAAGCTCGCGAAGGCTGTTGAAATACGCCATGAGCGTCCAATACGGGTTCAGAGCTTCAGGCGATGGCGCGGGCACGCATTTGACCGCTTGAAGCAGCGCAGACATCACACGGACTTGCGCGGTGACATGAGAGGAGAGCGCCGAACCAAATACTCCAACGTAAAGCCTGCCCTCGCGCCCTTTGTCTTCCTCGGCGAAGAACGAATCGCCTGCCCGCAGTCCTTGCGGTGGAAACAGAAACACATCGCGGGCATAAAGCGAATGAACCTGTTGTGGCGCGCGGCAAATCGTCGCCGTTGAGGCAACGATTTTAGCCGGCAACCGCTTGCCGCCGTGACGGCAGAGCGCATCAATCGCACCTTCATACATCCCAACCATTGAACCGAGCGCACCTGAAATTAGATGCAGTTCGTCCTGGATGATCAAATCGGGCGGCGAAACCGGCATCAAATTATCGAGGCCAAACAACCTGCGAGCGTCGGCATTCCACGGAAGCATTGCGAATTTATCCACCGTGGCGATCAGCAATGTCGGACGTTCTTCGTAAATCGCTTCATCAACGACAAGCAGCGGCAGGCCGTGCGAATCGCGGAATTCGCAATTTGGATCTTCGCATCGGAACACGACCTGATTTCCGCCCTTGCGATAGCCTTTGCCGCGATACGAATTGCCGACTTGCACCGCCCCCATCTCAACCCCGCACCACGGGCAGGTCAGGATGACAAATGGATTTGGCTTTCCATTCTTCAGAAGGGCGTTTAGCGCCGAAACTGCTTCCGCATTCTTGTTCGGCGTCACGCTCTGTCCAACCCAGAGGCCAATCGAGATGCGCGTCGAGCCGAGACGTGTTTCGTTATCCCGTCGAATCAACTCGCAAGCGCAGATGAGAGAGGCGGCGCGTTGAAACTGTTGTGTCGTCAACAACCGCAATGTGTAGCGCATCAGCACGGTTGTTCCAGAATCGTGAACATTAAGCAGCCGACGACGGAAAATCGTGAAAGCCGTCAGGCCAAGGTAAGCTTCTGTTTTGCCACCGCCGGTTGGAAACCAGATGAGGTCAACAATGGCACGCTCCGAACAGTCGCGTTGGGCGATTGAACGCAGGTTCATCAAAATAAACGCGAGTTGGAATGGACGCCACAAGCCTTTGCCTTTTGGCGGGGTATTGGCATCGGGCGCGGCGTATGATTTCTCAAGTGAGAGCATGCCCGCGTTTGCGGCCCACGTCCGGCGATGATTTGCTGCCAGGTCGTAATGAAGCTGCTGTTCCAGCATGGCTTTGTTCATCCAGGCATCGAAGTTCGCGAAGGCAAGTTCGGGAAATCCCGATACGTGCCCATCTCTTCGTCCACCGCCAAGCACCTGAAAATTTATTTGGAGAAACGCCGCCGGGCTGGGTTCTCGCCCGCTTCCGACACGCCCGCTTTCCTCAATATCATTGGAGACAGGCATGGACATCCAGGGTTCGTCACACTCTTTTTGGAAATATTGCGCGCCCTTGGCCTTCGTGGGCCCAAAGGTCAGCCAGGGCCGCGCATTCACGACTTGCGCCATACCTTTGCGGTTCACCGTCTCCTGGCCTGGTATCGAAAGGGTGTCAACCTCGCGGCCAAGCTCCCGCTGCTCTCGACTTACCTGGGGCATTCGACAATCACCGGCACCGACGTCTATCTCAACGCCACCGCTCAACTGTTGGAAAGCGCCGGCAATTGCGTTTCAGCAAGTCGTGCCTGAGTGATGCCGGGTAGTAATTGAGTTTTACCAAGTCACAAATCTGCTGGCACTTTTGCTGGCACTTGGGGTCTGTGAGATTTGCAACTCCTTATCCAAACGAGGTTTGGAATTGGAGGCGAGGGTCGGAATCGCTCAGTGACTTGGGCTGTTCCAAAACTCGCCTAAACCGTTCAGCAGCGGTTACTTCTCTAAGTGCTGCACTGACAAAGAGATTATCAAGGCGAGGTCTGCAAATCAAGCGAACAGTGCGTAACTGACACCAAAATTTCCCAGCCAACCCGAACACTTTTAGTGCCCGTTTTGATGCCCGTTGCCAACTCATACCCGGCGGCGGATCTCGCTGCATCGAGGCGCGGGCCAGGCACCATGCGCGATGCAATCAAAGCATCGTCGCAAAAAATGTCTCAGTTGCCGAAAATGGTTCACGCCTGACCCACGATCTCAGGACCGGCAGAGGTTCTGTTCCAAACGGGCCTGCAAGAAGGCCAGCAAAGCCTGGAGGCAGGCACGATGGCACAGCAAACCAGAGAACCGCGACTACTGGCGCGGCGACGACGAGTTGGAAAGGGTCCACAAATGGCGCAAAGCCAACCCCGGTTACTGGCGGCGGGAAGCACGTAACCGCGTACGTTCCAAGACGACATAGCTTCAACGGCTCGACCTTTGGTATTCATGCACAGACGCTTCCCTGCCTATCGCCGGGAGGCAAATTGTAGTCATGAGCCGAGTGGAGAAAGAACGTTGGCTGAACCAGGCCGCCGTGTATGTGCGGATGTCCACTGAACACCAGCAATACTCGACGAGCAATCAGATGGATGTGATTCGCGAGTACGCAAAGCGGCGCGGACTCGAAATCGTGAAGGAGTATTCGGATGAGGGCAAAAGCGGTTTGAACATCCAAGGGCGCGACTCGCTGGCGCAGATGATCCGCGACGTGCATGAGGGGCGCGCAGAGTTCGCGTGCATCCTCGTGTATGATGTCAGTCGGTGGGGCCGATTCCAGGACGCGGATGAGAGCGCGTACTACGAATACATCTGCCGCCAAGCCGGGGTCTTGGTTCACTACTGCGCGGAGCAATTCGAGAATGATGGCAGTCCGGTTTCCACAATCGTCAAGGGAGTGAAACGGGCGATGGCTGGGGAATACAGCCGCGAGTTGTCGTCGAAAGTGTTTCAAGGAGCGTGCCGGCTGATTCAACTGGGTTACAAGCAAGGCGGCACGGCTGGGTACGGGTTGCGGCGGATGTTGATTGACCAGAATGGCGACAGGAAGGCCTTGCTGAAAATGGGGGAGCAAAAAAGCCTTCAGACTGATCGTGTGATTTTGGTGGCAGGGCCGAAGGAAGAAGTCAAAATCGTGCAATGGATTTATCGGGCGTTTCTGAATGAGGGGAAGGGCGAGTCGGAAATCGCGGTGGTGCTCAACGGCAAGGGTGTATTGACGGACTTCGGCCGTGCGTGGACGCGCGCCACTGTCCATCAGGTCCTCACGAACGAGAAATACATCGGGAA
>CAZYYS010000200.1:0-11078 GCA_964651015.1 uncultured Verrucomicrobiota bacterium | reverse complement strand
TCTGAACCATGCGCGATATTTTTGCCAGTTTGCCCGAAGCGCGCAACGTTTCTTTAGGGGGCGCATTCCTCCAGCAGTTTTTCAGATGCGCTGCCGTTTGCGGTTCGCTGGGGCGAGTGTCCCCGCGAGCCGTCTTGCCAGCAGCCTGCAGAAATTTATTTCTGCAACCGGTAGAAGGAACTTTCGTTGGTCAGTCCACTCAATATCACAATCCACTGATCGTTTGAAAGAACAGGAGCATTCGTGAGACGAACCCATTGAACTGGCGGTGCGAGTGCTGTCGCCGAATACAATTCAAAGCCTGTGGCATTTGCGGGCCACGCCAATGAGAGCGCGTTTCCACCGGACGCCAAAGCAACTTCCAGCGCGACCGGAAACACGGCGTCAACAACACCAGGCGAGCCGCCGGTCTGGCCGGACGGTCGCCAATTCTGGGGAAATTGCCATTGGTTAACAGGAGCGTAGGGGTCAACCACGACCAGCGAATAGCCGCCACCATCAGTAATCGGATACCAAGCCGGATCGTACGTGAAGTCCAGAATAGGCTCGCCAACCGGTCCAAGCAGTACCAGCCGATCACCTGCATTGTTGAGTGACCCGGAATACTCGCCAGCTACGCGAATGAGATTGCTGTAACGCGAAATGAATGCGGCGAGATTGCGAACGACGACGATGGATTCGCCGGGGTTCAAGAGCATTGGCGACAGCGCCTGAAAATTTGCCAACGTGTTCTCGATGTCCATTCTGGTGATGAGGCCGCCGTTTCGACCGGCAAATTCCAAGCGACTATTCCCAAGCACGGCACCAGGAATGAACCAATTGGAAAGCACATTCACCGGAAGCCCTGGCGTGCCAAGGCTGTTTGGAGTGAGCGTAATGGTTGCGTAAACACCACCGTTGCCGGAATCAAGCTGGAGCCGTGCGTGATGAAACATGCCGGAATCGAGGTCCAGGGTTGCAGGAATCGAGAACCCGGCAACCATTGACGCGTTCCAGTAAAGGGAAACATCATTGACCAGATTTGAGGGATTGAACGCCAGATCAAGCGCCATCGCGTTTGTGACTCTTGGAAAATCGGTAAAAGTTGTGAGCGTGGATCCCACGCCGGCAGTGCCGAATTGCGCCGCGGGCAAGATCAACAAAGACAAACCCGCAGACGCGGCGGCATTGGCTGTAAACTCCGCGTTGACGTTGTCCAGGTCGTGCGCCGCCCATGCCCCGCCGGTGCGCGCACTGAATGCCAGCCGGCTTTGATAGGGCGCAACTCCCGACAGAAGTGCGCTCTGAAGCACGGTTTCGGTTGGGCCAGGAGTTCCATTTATGTCCGACGTCAGCCGGACGGTGACGTAAGCATTGCCGCCAAAAAACCAAACGATGATTTGCGCGCGATGAAATTTGCCATTGGACATGTCGAACGACGGCGTCACGCCATTCCCAACTTGAGCCCCATTCCAATGCAACGAAATGTGATTGTTGTTCGGCTCGGCCGGAGTGGAGGCATTGTTGTAATCGTCAAAGCTGACGCCGATGGAATTCGCAAGGTTCGGTCCTTCCCCGAAAACCGGGGCGACGCCGCTGTTGCCGTAGGAAGTGGTATTGAGCAATGCAAAGCTCATCCCATCGGCCTGATTGCCTTCCGACGGCGGCGTGATACGAAAATCAAACGTGGTCACCACCGAGTTGAACGCGGCGGTGGCGGTACGATTGAAAGCGATTGCTCCGCCTTCGCCTCCGACAGCGGGCACCAACCGCAGATAATTTCCGGTGGACCCTGCGTCACCAGGCCGCACAACTGGCGCTGTTGGCCCGTTCTGGCTCAGGGTGTAGGCAGTGCCGGCAATGTCAAAGTTTTGACGCGTGGGTATACCACTTGCCGCCGCTGGAGCAGAGTTGGTCGCGCGAAAATCAAAATCGGCAACGAGCCGGTCGTAATAGCCAGACGCAGTCTGGTTGAACGCCACGCGGTTGCGGGCCGTGTTGGTGCCACTGTTGAGAAGCCGCAACAGGATTCCCGAAGGGCCACCGTCATTGATCAGTGCTCCTCCTGGCGGCTGGCCAAGAGTGGAGGCAGTCAATGGCGTGCCGCCGCCGTTAAAATTATTTGAAGTCGCCGCGCCAACTTGAACCAGTTCATTCGGCGCAAAGGTAAAGTTGATTCCGCCGGCAAGCCTGGCGCCCGCAAGGTCAATCACATTGGTGCCGGTGTTCTGCAGCTCCACAAACTCGAAATCCTCATCGTTATACGGGCTGTTGGTGGGCGGATTCACAGGATGATAGTTGATTTCGGTAATGCGCAGTGAAGGCAGCGTTGCGACATACACGGCACGCGCGGGCGCGCTCCACGCATTCGTGTGCAAGGCGCGTGCAACAATTCCGGCATTGTTAGTCAACGTGACCGCACCGGCATAAAGCCGCGCTGAAGTGCTGATTCCACCACCACTCGCCCGTGGATCGGTGCCGTCCAGTGTATAGTGAATCGCACCGAGGGAGGCGCTTAAAGTCAGCGAGTTGCCGTTGGTAAGCAAAATCGGCGACGGAACGAATTGCCGTTCGATCCACTGATAACGACCCTGAATGAAGCGTTTGAATTGTTCGATGATTCCCGCGTAGGTCGTCGGGTTTACGTAATCCACGTCCCAGCCACCTGCCGCCCCATTGGGATTGGGCCAGACGTAAGTGCCCAACCGCGGCCAGGCGACAAATTCCCGCGCCTGGGCTTCCCACAATTGATTCGTGATCTGATCAACTCGCGCAAGAATATTTGCGGGATTAAACACGCTCAGTCGTAACGCGCCCCAACGATCAATGATTTTTTGGTAAAAATCCGGGTCCGTCCGCAGCTTTCGCAACCACAAATCGTCCGGGTCGCTCATCAGCGGATAATACCAGCCATTGGTCTTACCACCTTCAGCGTAATCAGCGTTTCCCCAGCTCAAGTCCCAATCCCAAATCGGACCGGCGGTCAACTTTCCGTTCCGATCTTTGTGCATGTAGTTGCTGATCCGGACGCCGTCAATGTTCTTGGGAAACTCAACCATCCAGTGAAAGTCCACGAACGAATCCGCGTCAATGAAAGCATTGTAGCCATTCACCGGATCGAGCCAGTTAGGACCGTACAACGCAGCTTCGAAGGCATTCAGATAGCCGTTTAGGTAAGCGAACTGCGGTTGCGTAACCCGGTCCGCCTTCGGGTCAAGCAGGATCAATTGATTTCCCAGCCCGGTGTAGAAAATGAAATCCGTCGCGTTGGTCTTGTCCTTTGCGAAGAGATAACCTCCTGTCACATCAGGCGGCGCGTTGTCGGTCGGGTCCAAGGTGGCAATATCCAGTCGGTTCGGCTCCACGCGAATGCGCTCCATCAGAACGTAAATGCCGTGGTAATTGTTCGCCGTGAGTTTGCCCGCACTCGTGCGCACGAAGAGTTCCGCGTATTTGCAGCGAATTGCGTAATGACCCATCGCACCAAACAATTCGTGCGTAAGCACGTTGTTCATCAAAGTCTTGTCATCGTAGGACGGATACAGCAGCCAATCGCTACCGGCGGGCAATCCAAGCAATGGATAGTCCAACGCTTTCCCGCCCTCATCGTTCAGTTCGACGGAGAATGTTTTCTTGGGAAAACCCAACGAACTGGAGCCGTGCAATTCGATTCCCAACCGTCCCACGTAATCGTTCGAGCTGTTCAGCGTGGTGCGTGCCGTTGGTGTGTTCGTATCAATGAAAATGGCGTAGGCTCCGATCTTCGAGCCGTCCGGAATGTTTTGTCCGAGCGTATCAATGATGATGAGCGGCAGGTTGCTGTTGAAATTCGTGACGCTGGAATCCAGCAGGATGTAATTCGCGGCGGTTACTACGCCGGGAAGGTTGTTCAATGCCGAACGCGCTCGGAGGGTGGCGTTGGTGGAAATCAGAATTGTATTCGTATAGATGGGTGAACCTGGACCAGGCGTAGATCCGTCCAGTGTGTAACGAATGGTTGCGGACGAGGAAGAGGTGGTCAGCGTGACCGCCAGTGCGTTGCTCCTGTAAACTCCCGCCGCGGGCGTGAAGCTCACCGGCGAAGGCAACAGCCCGGAGCCGGCGCTGCTGTTCCACTCGCCCGGCGTCGCGGGATAAAGATAAGCCGGCGGACCGGCAATCGCGAGGACGCGGCCACTCAACGCAGGTTGGATCAGGAAATTTGAATGGCTTGCGGAAATGTTCATCCCGTGAATGGCCAGCACATTCGAGCCGCTTTCAAGCGATCCGAGAAACGGGGAAATATCAAAGTCCTCAAACTCCAGCGCGCTTTGCGGCGGGATGAACTGAACATTGCAGTTGTCGAGATCGAGACCCAGATTCAGCCCGCCGGTTCGGGCACCGAACTGGACGCGACAATCGAACGCGTTCAGTCCACCAATGAAGAAGTTCGTAATCGGCGAAACTGGAATGCCCGGGCTTCCGTTGATGTTGGGCGTGAGCGTGAGTGTCACGCGCGCCCCGCCGGCGACGTGTTCGAGCGTGACTTTGGCGTGATGAAACACGCCGGCCGCCAGGTCGAGCGTGGAAACCGGAATCGTGACGTTCACCGCTTCCGAGCCATTCCAGTGTGCCGAGACGTCGTTCCGCTGGTTGTGCGGATAAACATCGAATCCGATGGCGAACGCGCCGGGATAATTTGGCTCCTCAGCCGCCTGCGTGGCGGTGTTCACGCCGGGACCGTTCGTGCTGTAAAGGGACGTAGGGATGAGCAGGAAACAAAATCCGTCCGCGGGATTGTTCGCCGCCGAAGTGATCCGAAAATCAAAGTCGGCCACAATCTTCTCGAACAATCCTGGCGCAGTCTGACGGAAGGAAATTGAATTGGCGCAACCGTTGAGCCCGTCGCTGAGAAGCCGGAGAAATTGCCCCGTCGAATTTGGGTCGGGAGATTCCACAGTCGGCCCCTGCGGTAAGCCAAACTCGCTGAGTGTGAAATTGTCCGAGCCGCCTTCAAAATTTTCGTTCAGCATCCCGAGACTGGGTGCGCCATGCGGCGCGGTGGCCGAGGAATTCCAAGCCGGCGCGGTCGGTGCGTTGCGGCGCAACACTTCGTCGCCGTTCAAGTAAGCAACGAACCCGTCGTCATAACGCAGGCCCAATGTCAACAAATTGAATACAGCCGGATCGTTCGCCGCGAACGGCACGCGCAGGTAGGCGGATGCATTCACGTTCAGCATGGCGGTTTGGAGGTTCAAGCCTATCGCGGGGCCGTAACTGCCGGAGGTATCGAAGCCCATGCCGAGCGTTCCTGGAATCCATGAGGCGTCGTTGAAACTGGTGAGCTGCCAAGAATTGCCGATGTCCGACGCGGGCACGAACCCGCGGGCGGCAGCATCCGGGGCGACGAGGGTCGTCACGGCGCCGGTCATCACGTAACCGTAGGAGATATCCGGGTACTGTTGCGGGTAAACTGGCGCAAACTCACTGGCCTTGGTTATTCCGTCGGGCATGACAAGGGCAAGGAATTCACCGGCTCCGCCCAGTTTGAAGTCTGTGTGTAGCGGCAGACCGGGATTTTTTCGATCCTTGTCAGAAGCGAACACGACCAGAAACTGGCGCGGCGCAATGTTCGTTGATGGGAATTGCCACTTCGTGAGGTTGTTGGAGTTTGCCGTTAAATACCAACCGCCAAGATTTACAGCGTTCGGTCCGGAGTTGTAGAGCTCGATCCAATCCGAATAAGTCCCATCCTCGTCGGCGAGAGTCGTGTTGTTGAGCGCCATGAATTCCGAAATCATCATCTCGCCCGAGGCCTCGGTCAGACCAGCGGCCAGTGTCGCGACAAGTGAAAGAGCGAAACAAAACGTCTTCATGAAGGAATCATCGCGTTGCGGGCCAGCCGTAAAACCGGGGGTTGGCGAGTGGAAGTGGGATCGTCGAGGAACAACCTATGGTCCTTTTGTAGAGCCCGGGCCGCTAAATCCAGATACTGCAATAGCACGAACCACTTTACTATTGCAGGCGGTTTGCGCCAAATCGCAAATTATTTTAGGTCCCAGCCGGTATGCACGTCGCCGCCGATGTTGGGACTGTCGGTATTCAAAACCCCATTTAGTCCGTATGTGAACCAGTTGGGGTCATAGAGCCTTTGAGCCGTGTTTTGGCGGAACAAGACCTTCCAGTTGGCGGCGTGAAAATCCGCGTAAATGGCGTTAAGCGTCGGCTGGGTTGTCGTATAGGAGCTGCGCAGGCGCTTGTAGTGAAAGTCCTGATTCTCGTGATAAATGATCTGCGCCACGGGCCTGAAGAAATCGGATGCCTTCAATCCGGGAAAGCGAGTGGTGTTGTCCCAAACGACAAACCGGTAGCGATACGAACTGAACGAGTTTGTAGTAATACCGTTGGTGGGAGAATTGAACCGGTCGCTCGGACACCACCACACGCGCGAATTCGGCAGATTCAGATCTTTCGGCACACCACCGTACATGTCAGTGAATTGAACGGTACTGGGAGCGGTGTCCGGCCTGTTAGGTAATGAACCATAGGTGATCGCCGAGGGCATTTTGTTCTCGTTGTCGTTCACATACATTGCCAGCGCGAGGCCGATCTGCTTCAAGTTGCTGATGCACGCGATGCGCTTGCCCTTCTCCTTTGCAGAACTCAGCGCCGGCAACAGCATCGCTGCCAGAATCGCAATGATAGCAATGACCACCAGCAGTTCGATCAATGTGAAGGCCGCGCCGCGTGCGCTGCACCGTTGCCTATTTTGCCGAGAGAAATGCACGGTACTTTTCATTCCAAAAGAACCTCACGGGGATTGCCCGTAAGGTTCGTGGTAAATCGCCTACATGGTCTTCGATTCGTGTTGTTGATTCAAGGTCCCGTCACAAGCCGGAAGAACCGAGCGTTGCCCGTCATAGGTGTTACATAGGGCGATGTCGCCCCAGAAACATCCTGCCAATTCGCTGGATTCAGGCTGGGTGTTGACTGGAGCTTGTAGCCCGCGCCCCAGGTCAGGTTCAAGTCATTTCCGGTTCGTGAGAATCCAAGGGTTGGCCCAACAACGCTTACAGTTGTGGCAATGGCGATATCATCGATCCAATGGGTTTCGTTTTCACCGCCCGTTCTGGCACCCAGGCCAAACCGAGCGCCACTGATCGGAGTGTGGCCTGGCAGTGGCAATGCGTTGAGGATGGCATTGCCTTTGTATTGAAGGTCCAGTGTACCGTTCGCGTTTACCCGGATGGCGAGGGTGGCATACTGCTGCAACGGATCGGCGTTGAGATCGCCCGTGAACAGAGCGGAATAGGGGACCAGCCGCTGAAACAGATTGTTGCCGCGATACGTGACGTAAAAGGACGGCCCGTCGGCACGGCCGGCGTAGGTAATAAGTCCAACAACCAGGCCATCACCTTGCCCGCCCTCGCCAAAGTTCGCAGTATCCGGAATGCTGTTGGACGACCCCCAGCAGAAGCTGATGCCATCTGCAGGTGTGCCGGTGCCGTCAGCGATCCGGACTCGCATGGAGACGGTAAAGGCCGAGACGGGCGCGTTCGCATTAAAGTCGGGCATCAGGAAAGACCCCTGCTGACCGTTCACATTGTCAGTCAAATGGAGCACGCCGGAATCGGCGAGGCCGCCCGAGCAGGCGATGTAGGCCGGGGGGTTGCCGTTTAGAAAGGTGTCGGGCGGCTGCAAGCAATCATTGAAGTTGTAGGTGGCGATCGGATTGTTGACCGTGATGGGCGCAACAACCGTGAGCGAGGCATTGGTGCTGGCAGTGCTGCCGCTTGGGCCCGTGGCGTTCACTCGAAAGAGAGCGCCACTGTCCGCCAAAGTCGTGGGCGGTGTGGTGTAGGACGAAGCGGTCGCGCCCGGAATGTTGGTGAAGGCGCCGCCCGGGGACTGTTTTTGCCATTGATAGGTGGCGCCGTTCGGATCACTCAAGGTCACGCTGAAGTTCGCGGTGCTGCCGGCGATGACCGTGGCATTCGCCGGTTGCGTGAGGACGGCGAGCGGACCGCTGCTCTGTGTCCCTTTGATTAGAATGTTATCAATCCATTGGTTCTCATTCAGTCCGCCGGTGTTTCCATAGAAGCCGAACCTGCCCGCGGCGGTAAAGGTGTAATTGGGCAACTGAAGTCCGTTGTGAAGGACCCGTTCCCCAAATGACAAATAGAGTTTTCCATCCAAATCGACGCGAAGCAGAACCGTGCGGAAGTCCGCGCCCGTGTCGAGTTGCTGCCACGGAATCTGAGTCGAGCCGATCACCGCGCCCTTGTATTTGACATCAATGGAAGGAGCAGGCGGGGTCTCGTTGCCGTTATCATAAATGTCGAAGCAGATGGAAAGACCGTTGCCATTTCCCTCGTTTCCGCCGGCAACGCCCGCCGTCAAATTGTTGGCGAAGTTGAAGCTGAAGCCGTCAGCCGGAGGAGGCGCGGTATGGCCACCCAGTCGGACATCGAAAGAAGCCGCGATCGCGCTGACTTGAGCGCCATTGTAGAGGTTACTGATGACAAAAGCACCTTGCTGCCCATTGACGGCGTCGGTGATGTGCAGCACGCCTGAATCTCCAACGCCACCATTGGGTGTGATTGTTCCGCCGCCGCCAGCGCCGTAAATGGCCGTACCAACGGGCAGCAAGCCGTCGTTAAAGTTGAACGTTAGGTTGGGGCTGACCGGAGCTGTCAGGTCAGCGACCGTCAAAGTTACTACGCTGCTTGTGACGGTATTACCTGCCTTGGTTGCTTGGACAGAAAAAGTCGAGCCCGAGTCAGCCAGCGTTACCGGAGAAAGGACGTACGAACTCAATATGGCCCCGGGAATGTTTGTGCCATTGCGTAACCATTGGAAAGTCACGCCCGTTGCATCGTTGACCGCAACCGTGTTGGTTAGCGCGTGATTGATCAGAATTGTTTGGCTTACTGGTTGAGTAGTGATTCGGATGTCGCCAGGAGTCGTGACACTGGTCAGTTGAAAATCATCAACCCAAATGTTGGCATTAAGTCCGCCGGTGCGTGCGGCAATCGCGAAGCGGCCTCCAGTAATAGATGTGAAACCAGGAACAGGCAGGTGGTCAAAAACCAACGCCCCGTGATAAACCACGTTGATCGTGCCATCCGTGTTTAATTGAATGATCGTGTCCTGATACCGTGGAGTCAGATCGTCGTTGATGCCGGTTTCCATGAAGGAGATTGGAAGTTTGACCGTGCCTAAAACCTGGTTGCCGAGACGCACGTCAATTGAGGGCGCGGGCTGGGCTCCCTCGCCGCCGGGGAATCCAAATATTCCGCTGTTGTCGTAGATATCGAACGTCACACGCAGCCCGTTGCCCAAGCCGACACCCGTCTCGAAATCGCCAGTCGGTGCGTCCGGAATATCATTGCCGAATGCGAACGCAAATCCGTCCGCTGGTGGAACCGTGCCGCCACCCACCAGAAGTTTGAAACGGGCCGTGAACCCAAAGACCGGCAGGCCAGCTTCGGCCGAGTTCGTGACGATCATTGTTCCCGAGCCGGCGGGCGCAACGAGTTTGACGACGCCTGAATTGGCAACGCCGCCGGTAGTGTCAACAATGGCGGTGCCGCCGAGCAGGACTTCGGGAGGCGTCAGACCATCGTTAAAGTTGAAGGACAGTTGCGCAGCAGGCAGAGTCAGATTCGTAACGGTTAGTGTCACCACACTGCTGGTCGCCGAATTATTCGGGCCGGTGGCAATGACCTTGTATTGGCTGCCCGAGAAGACGGGTTGAACATTGGTTATGATCAGACCTGGAAAGACCTCGCCGGCGAGCGCAATGTTGTTGCTATACCACTGATACGTGACTCCGTTGGTATTGGCCACGCGAACATCGAAAGCAGCATCGTTACCCTGCTGAATGATTTGCGAGAAAGGTTGCTGGCTGATGCCGACCATCGGCTGCGTGAAAGTTGTGATCTGAAGATTGTCAACCCATTGATTTGCATTGAGTCCGCCGGTTCGCGCCCCCAAACCAAATCGCAGGGGCAATCCGGCATCAACCAGAGCCTGATACCCGGGAATGAAGAAGTTCGTAAACACATTCTCGCCCTTGTAATCCAGCGTTAGCGAACCGTCAGGATTAAGCCGGATGTGAACGTCCGTCCACCAGGTGGTAACATCGCCGGTGGTGGTAATCCCAGCGATCGAGTATCCCTCATATGCGACCTGGCCAGCCGGTGTTACTACGTTTATTCGTGGAGCAGGTGGCGTATCGGGATTATTGTAAATATCCCAGGCGAATATCAGACCACCCCCAGCGCCACCCTCGCCGAAATTGCTGGTATCGGCAAGACCTGGACCAACACACAGGCTGAGTCCGTCGGCCGGAGTTCCGGTTCCTCCACCAATCCGCACCTTGAAAGTGACATCGAACCCGTAAATCGGGTTTCCGGCATCAAGGTCATCCAAAATGAATGATCCTTGTTGGCCGTTGATGTTCTTGGTGAGCTTTAGACAACCCGAATCGCCGACGCCACCCGTGAGTTCGAGATAAGCGCCACCATTGACGTTGGCATTGGTATGCGTGCCGGGAGGCAATGCCCCGGTGTTAAAGTCGCTGTTGAAAACTCCCGCCTGTGCCGATACCGAAGCTGCGGCTGCGAGCAGGGTCTGAAAATACCGCTTGATGAAGATCATACTTATGTCTATTGGCGCTGGTTCGTTTCGCTTTCTGGTCCTTCGACGCAATGAATCCAATCGCAACGCTCCCTTTGGTCTGCTGTTTCAACTGGATTCATGCTCAGCAGACCAGAAAGGCGCGAACCGAGTCAATGCAAAGAATGTAACAAATTTTCCCTGGTGAGCTGGGCTATACACACAGACGAAAGAACATGAAACAGTGCAGCGCACAAACAAGCGAACATCGCATAGCCACAACTCCGCTTGCCTAGCGACAGCAAGGATCAATTGAAGCTTTCGGAGCTACTTTGACTCAAGTCGCCATTGCGATAGCGGCAGTGTTCGTTTCGGACGGATTTACCAATCGTTGTCCCGCGGCTGAATGAATTGTCCCGTTTTTGGTCAAGACCTCAAATCTTCAACAGAATCGGACGACGAGGTTTCCCGTCAAACGCGGAGTAAAGCAAATCAAACGA
>CAZYYS010000199.1:0-11130 GCA_964651015.1 uncultured Verrucomicrobiota bacterium | reverse complement strand
GGCAAAAGGCCGGCGCGTTTTCTTCGTGGGCGCAGATGTGACAACAGAGTTTTTGAATCCGGCGATGGTATGTCAACGACACGCTGCAGTTGGGGCACTCGGCCACGTAACCGCAGAGCGGGCATTGCAATGAGGTGGCGAAACCTCGCCGGTTTAGAAACAAGATCGTTTGCTCCTTTCGTTCCAATCGTTTCGCGATGGCTTCCTTGAGTTGCAGCGAGAATATCGGCGTCCCTTTTTCCTTGCGAGCGGCCTGACGCATGTCAATTACGCGGACGAGTGGCATCTTTTTGTGGTCAGCACGTTCGAGCAACTCCAACAGCGTGTATTTGCCTTTCTTGACGTTGTAAAAACTTTCGAGCGAAGGTGTCGCCGAGCCAAGCACCACGGTTGCGCCCTCCATCTGGCCGCGCACGATGGCAACATCGCGGGCATGATAACGCGGGGACTCCTCCTGTTTGTAGGTGTGCTCATGCTCCTCGTCCACGATGACGAGGCCGAGCGGATCGACCGGCGCAAAAATCGCCGACCGCGCGCCTATGACAATCCGAGCCCGCCCCTGGCGGATCTTGTGCCATTCATCGTGGCGTTCGCCAACGGACAAATGGCTGTGCAGCACCGCTACTAGTGTTTGCAATCGGCCTGAACTGAAGCGTGCTTTGAAACGCTCAACGGTCTGGGGCGTGAGGGAAATCTCCGGCACGAGCACGATGGCGCCTTTGCCCAATTCCAGCGCGCGAGCGATGGCTTGCAAATAGACTTCGGTCTTGCCGCTGCCCGTGACACCGTGGAGCAGAAAGGTTGAAGATTGATGGGTGAGCGTTGAGGATGGCTTTTCCATCGTTACCTTGATCCTTCGGAGAGCTTCTCCTTGCGCCGGATTCAATGTCAGCGGCGGTGTCGGCAAAATGTGTTCCTGGGCATAGGGGTCGCGTTCGGAAATCTCCGAGGTGATGGCGACCAGGCCCTTATCCTCCAGACGTCGTACCGTGCCAGCAGTTGTTTCGGCAAGCTCGAGGAGTTCCTGCAACGGCATTTCGCGGCGTTCCTCAAGGATGTTCCAGACTTCTTGCTGTCGCTTGGGCAATTTCGGGAAATCCGAGGTGAGCGGAAGCACGCGCACAAACAAGCGCTCACGCCAGCCTTCCTTCTCCTTGCGCACGGCTTCGGGCAGGACGCTCTTCAGCGCAATCTCCGGCGGGCAGCAGTAATATTCCGCAATCCAGCGGGCGAGGCGCAGCACCTGTGGTGTCACCAACGATCGTCGTCCAACAACCTTTACGATGGCGCGCAGGTTGGTGTGGGTCGATTCCTCGGTCAGCGCGGTGACACAGCCCATTACTTTACGGGGACCAAACGGCACCTGCACGCGGCTGCCCACTTCGACTTGTGCGGTCAACTCCGGTGGAATGAGGTAATCGAACTCTTTGCGGAGGGCGATTTCGAGTGTGACGCGGGCGATCATTTCAAACGCCGAGTCTTGAATTTCGATTGTCCAATGTCCAGCGTTGACGTCCGCGCTCGACTCAAGTCTTGGGCTCGCGTTACAAGTGTGCCGTGAAACGTCATCGGCCTTGGCCACTGCTTGCGCTCTTGTTTTTGAGCGGCCTATTTGGCTTTTGGTGGTGGCACGAGTGGCGCGAACGCAGTCAGGACAAGGTGATTCTGGCAGCCGCGCGCCGTTATGAAGTTGAACCGGCGTTGATCAAGGCCGTCGTCTGGCGTGAAAGCCGGTTTGATCCTCACGCGCGCGGACGCGCAGGCGAAATCGGCCTGATGCAAATCCGCGAGGCGGCGGCCATGGACTGGGCGGGAGCGGAGCATATCACTCCGTTCGGCCACGAACAGTTGATGTCGCCCCTTACCAACACGCTGGCCGGCGCCTGGTATCTGAGAAAATTATTAAAGCGCTACGCGCAAACGGACAACCCCATGGCGTATGCGCTGGCCGATTACAACGCCGGAAGGAACAACGTTCTGCGTTGGAACAAGGACGCAGCCGCGACAAACAGTGTTGCGTTTCTCGAACAGATTGGCTTCCCTGGCACGCGAAAATATGTGAAGTCAGTGCTGGGCCGTTACGAATATTATCGGCCGGATTTCAAATCGACGCAGTGAGCGATTGGCTTTTTCACGCCCCTACCTGCACAATCGCGGTTCAATCATGAGTCATGGCCATCATCGCGTCTTGCAGTTGTTGACGCAGGGCTTCGCGTTCAGTCTCGGTCGCTTCGCGCGGGACACACATGGCTTGACCAAAGACCACGTGGCAACGACTCAAGGGCAGTGGGATCTGGAATCGGTCCCAAGTCTTGAGTACAATTTTCGATCGCGCGTCAAACACCACTGGCAAAATCGGCGACCCGGTCAGTTGGGCCAACGCCATGACTCCTTCTTGAACTACATAACGAGGGCCGCGGGGTCCGTCGGGGGTGATGGCCAGATCATAACCACGCTCCACCCAAGTGGTGAGTTCCAGCAACGCTTGCGGCCCCCGCCGACTGCTGGAACCTCGGACGGGCTGAATGCCAAAGTTTTGCAAAATGGCGGCCAACAAGGCGCCGTCCTTGCTGGCGCTGACCAGTGCAGCCATGCGCCGCCAGGGCTGATGTTTTTGCACATGTTTTCGATGGATGAACATTGAGAGGGCGAGTTGGTTGTGCCAGACACAAAAAATCACTGGCCTGCTCGGCTTTGCCGTGAACATTCCGGAAAAGTCTTCCCAGCGAAACCGCATTGTCGGTGTCAAAAGATGCTCGACACAGTAGATCAATCGAGCGCCGATTCGCTGGAACCACTTCGGTTGGTTTGGCACAACCACGCGTGACGATTTGGCAACGGCTTCAGCCATCAGGCTCCCTTCTTCAAACTGGCCCGTACCAAATCCTCCAAGCCCGCCTCCGGGCCCAGCACGGCTTGCGCCGCGCGCACGGATTCGTGCGCCTCGGCTTGTTTGAAGCCGAGTGCCATCAAAGCGAGTACCGCATCATTTATTTTCTGGTCAGCGGCGGAGAGAGCGCGCTGTGCGCTGCTCGCCTCCCACGCGCCCGCGGCACCGACTTTGTCCCGCAGTTCAACCACTATGCGCTCGGCCGTTTTTTTCCCGACACCGGAAATTTGGGAAAGGGACTTAACGTCGCCGTTGGCCACCGCGCCGCGGAAGGCAACTGGGTTCATGCCACTCAAAATATTCAACGCGATTTTCGGCCCAATGCCACTGACTGTGTTGATGAGCAGGCGGAACAATTCGCGCTCGGCGACGGTCATGAAACCATAAAGGACATGGGCATCTTCGCGTACTACCAGATGAGTCAGCAATTTCACGTCACCGCCGGGCGCGGGGAGTTTGTCGAAAGAAGACAACGGAATGAGCACTTCGTAACCGACCCCCCGAACATCGACGGTCACTTGGGTTGGGAGCGCTTCAACGAGTTTGCCGTGGAGAAAAGTGATCATCAAATTCTCTTCGGCGCTGAGAAAGTGTAGCGCCCATTTTCCTGCGCATGAGCCAATGCCAGGGCCAGGGCATCGGCGGCGTCGGGCGCCGGCGGCGTGGGCAGGTGCAGTAAACGCTGAACCATTTTTGCGACGGCATGTTTTTGAGCGGCACCGTAACCGACGACGGCCTGCTTCACTCTCCGCGCAGCGATTTCATAGATTTCGAGTCCCGCCTCTGCCGCCACGACCATGGCTGCACCGCGAGCTTCACCCATAACGAGGGCGGTTTGCAGGTTTTGGGCGAAGAAAAGTCCTTCCATGACGCAAATGACAGGGCGGTGTTGCCGAATGACGTCGCGCAAGGTTTCGGCAATTTTCACCAAGCAACGGGAATGTCCCCAAGCCGCCGGACAGGCGATGGTCCCGTGCGTCAGCGTTTCCGGGTGTGGTTTGGCCATGCGAATCACGCCGTAGCCGGTGCCGCGCAACGACGGATCGATGCCGAGAATCACCGGGTTCGCAGCCGCAATTGAGCGCAGGCCGGATTCCAAAACCGGCGCAAGATTTCGCAGCGAGCCGCTCACGCGGCTTTTCATTTGTTCAAATTGCTGCGGTGTGATGCCCATGTGCCGATATTGCCAAACATCGGCATTGTGCAAAGCAGAAACGCGGGCACCTGCGAAGTGCTCGCAACAAAATGCTATTCCGTTGCGCCTTTGCCAGAAGCACTAGCAGTCCCAGACCGGCCATGGTGACGGGCCAGGTACTCCTCCACGTAGAGCAAATTGTTTTCACCGGCGCGTTGCACAACCTTCAGGAGATTCTCCATGCTGGAAACCTCCTCAAGTTGTTCCTGGATGAACCAGGAAAGAAAATTCCGGGTGATGTGATCCGATGAACTGATGGAAAGTTCGACCAGCCGGTTGACTTGCTCGGTCACGGTCTTTTCCTGGTCAAGCGATAGTTTGACGGCTTCCTCCACGCTTTTGAAACTGCATTTGGGCGCGGCAACAACTGGAATCTCAACGCGACCACCGGCCTCCACGACAAACCTGACAAATCGCATGGCGTGGTCACGTTCTTCCTCGGCCTGTTTGTAGAACTTCGCCGCCAGTTCAGCCAGGCTTTCGGCCGCAAAGTGCGCAGCCATGGCGACGTATTGGAGCGACGCGGCGAATTCGTTGCCAATCTGTTCGTTGATGGCAACGTTCATTTTCTTGCTGATGAGCATAACGACCTCGTTCGGTTGAGTGGTTGGTTCGTTTCGAGTCAATCCTACGCTGGAAGGGCGGTAACGCAAGTATTCAGCGTGAATTTGTTGAACGGGTCGGGTGACGCCTACGGTAGCAGGCGCGCGCGATAAAAACGTCGGGGCAAGCCAGGGGCCGTCGTATCCACAAAGTCGAAAACGCCGTCGGTGGCGTTATTGGTTTTTAATGCCCTCCAATTCACGTAATTAGTCGTAGCTTCGATGGCATAGTTGCAACCTGGATCGCCGGTCAGGCGCAGGACGAATTGACCGTCGCTCGTGCGCCCCAATGCCTGCAAGCGGGTAGGAATTGGAGGAGCGCCTTCCGCCGTGATCTGATAGTTGTCAAAGACCATGAAATTGTTGCCCGGAGCCGTAGGTTCGTAAACTCCCCAAACCGCATCAACATCACCAAGATTCAACGTGGCGCCCGCCGTTGTGATCGGTTGATTTGTGACCAGTAAAAAATTGTCGAGCGTAGCGCTCAATTTGTTCTGGGCAAAATTCATGGTAATGACCAGCGCGTGCTTGGTTTCGTTCGTGAAAAACACCCCGGTGGCCTTGAAACCATTGGTATTGTCCAGTGCGTAATAAATCCCGGTGTCGAAATTGTCGAAGTCGAGTGTGAACAGTCTTAGACCCTGCGCGTTGTAAACGCTCCAATAAAAATTATCGTACTCTCCATTGGTGGAATCGACAATCTCCATCAGGACTGAAAACTTGACGATTGGCGTATTGGTTGGGACGGGCGCCAACGTGATGGGTCGCCAGATGCTCAACATATCGTCGCCTGGATTGGGGGGAGAAAATCCCAGGTACGCCTGCTGTCCGAGGCTGGGAAAGAAATTTGTCACCAGTCCATTACCGCCCGATCCCTCACCGATCCAGCCATTCTGTCCAACCAAATCCAGGTTTGGGTTGTAACCTTGCTTGGCCTCAAAGGTGGTCGAATAAATAATGGTCGGATTTGAGCCACGCCCCACGGCCAATGAATTCAACAGAACCAGCAGAGGCAAAATCCGGAAACAAAAGTTCTGTCCGTTGAATTGTCGAGGGCGCATATCAGGTGCTCGCCGCAAAGGAAGACTATCTCGGCCGGCTGCCAATATTGGAATTCAGTGATGATGGTTGAGAATTCGCCCGCGCCGGTGCGATCGGTTGCGCCACTGGCCGTGAATTTTGGGCGGTCGGCGAATATTGCGGCGCGGCGGGTTGCGTAGATTGTGACTGCGCCCGATAGTTGTTGCTTCGTTCTACGCGGCTGGGTTGCGAGTATGTTGTTGCCGTCGGGTGAAATTGTTGGCGAGCAGGTGGCGTGTACGGCTGCGAAGCAGCTACCACCGGCTGGCTGAATTGCGGTCTGGCCCGCGTTGTTTGTGACTCCGACGGTGCATATCTGATCGTGATCGGTTGACGGCGTTCGACACGCGTCGTCTCCGCCACCAGCTGGACAATAGGTTGGGCCGTAGCAGGCGTTTGAACTCGCGGGTCATTGGCTCTGGGTTGAAGGTGTCTTTGTGTTTGGACTGCTCGGGGCGGTTCATTCACAGCCATCAGTCCGTTCGGCTGAACCCTGGTTGAATCGGATGTTGTTTGTGCGACGGACGCAACTTGCGTAGGCCGCCGTTCACCGCGGATCGTCAACCCGCCGCTTGACCGAGTTACGGAGACGCGTGACTTTCCCGCTTCTGGCGGGGAAGCCGTTGGCGGGGCGGAATTCTGCGCCAGTGATGGACGAATGTAAGTAGAGTTATTAGGAACAAGCCTGACAGGTACTTCGCTGGAAATGCTCG
The DNA here is from genome assembly GCA_964651015.1 of uncultured Verrucomicrobiota bacterium. Taxonomy (GTDB): domain Bacteria; phylum Verrucomicrobiota; class Verrucomicrobiia; order Limisphaerales; family PALSA-1396; genus CAZYYS01. The sequence continues at coordinate 4,650 of CAZYYS010000199.1, read as the reverse complement.
AACTCTCAGTGTGAGACGTGGCGGCGAGATCAGTCGTCGAAGGCCTGACGATACCCGCAGCCTTGGTCCGATTCTCAGGTCTTGGTCGTCCACCGGAGGTCGCTGGCCGCGCAGAGGACGGAGACGGCAGTTGGGGGCGGTATACGACCAGCGCGTTGCCTTCTTTTTCCAGACGATCATGTCTGACGTTTTTCCCGACTGCCGGCTGGGCGTCTCGTATGGCAACTTTCCGGATCTCATTTCGGCTGGCTGCGGCAATATGCGCGGGATCGATACCTTCGTTAATCGTAATCGTGTTACCGTTCCCTTTGACTTTGATTTTGTTGACGACCTTTGTCTGGCCACAGACGTTCTTTACGTAAGCCGGCGACACGCAGTAGCGCGAGGGGGAATAATCACAAAAACGGTCGGTGGGAACAAAATTGTAACAATTCGCCCCCAGCCCGAATTCAAAGCCAAAACCCACGGAGCGATTGTTGTAAGTGAACCCAACGCCGGCGGTGTAGCAGGCCTCTGGAGGCAGCGGTGCCCAGCCACAGTAATCATTTGAATATCGCCAAGAAACCCAAGCCGGTCCCCAAGTGCAGTCCGGCGACCAGACCCAGCCGTAGTTGGCGTCAGACACCCAGCGTCCATAATGAAATGGCGCCCAACCCCAGGAATAATCAGACAGCCAATACCACCCGCAATCGCTGTAGATCCAGCGGCCCCGATCGCAGTAAGGCCGCCAGCTTGGATTCGTCACGACGACTGTAGGTTGCCAACACCAACCGTAACCACTGACGTTCACCCAATTGCCGTACGGTGACAGGGCGTTGTAAAAATAGGATATGGAGGTGGGTTGGGGTGCATAATCCGAAGCCGCATAACTCGCCGTCGCCGCTGCTTCCGGCGCAACCTCAGCTTCGGGTTCTTCCAATTGCGAATCGGGATTTTGCTGCACAGGATAAATATTTGTGGCGGGTGTATTCAGCGCCAGCCCCGCCGGGAGTTGGCTGGCTTGATTGCCGGAAAGTTTTTGAGTTGCGCTCTCGGGTAAAGTGTCCTGTTGGATCATGGCCGCGACGACCGGGGAAGGAACGCCGAGATCGTTCAGGTAAATGATTTCGTCAGCGCCGAGATTGAAAACTCGGACTGAGTTCGTAATGTAAGCCAAAAGCACTTCTTCGCTCAAGCCGGCTTGTGCCAGTTTAATGATCTCCGAGAGGTCGGGGGTGATATTCAAATTAGGCGGAACGGGATTGTTGGTTGAAGACCGTAACAATTCATTTGGCGCGGTTTCGCCCACGGCGACTGTGTTGGTTTGTACCGCCAAACCAACACCTCTTGGAACAGCACTGCTTCCGGGTTCACCCGTTGGCGAAACCGTTTCGCCTGTGACTTGCAAACCGACTCCGACAAGCGCCAGACCACAGGCCAACAAAGCCAGTTGCCATATCTTGAAGATGGAGGTTTTCATAGTTTTTGCTCATAGGAATTAAGGGCATGTTTCTCTAATCTAATTTATCCTTATTGACTGGATAAGGCGCGCTCGTATTCATGGACGCTAGCTTCGTGTCCAGCGAAGTCAAACTGCAAACGGATGCCGGAACCGGATGGGTTCGTCGATGTTGTCGCGACGCGAATCGAACGTGGGGCGCTTGGTTGAGAATTCGGCAATCGCTGAGGAACGTAGTCCGCACTCAGTTTGCCTCTTGACGCTCGGAATAGTCGAGCGCAGCCTCGCTCCATGGATTCCGGGGAAGCAACTCTCCCGAACCACACTGTGATAAACGGGCCAATGACAACCAGTGGAGCATCTTCAAAACCGCGATCTCTTTTACCAGGCGTGATCCTTTTCCTCCTATTGGTTGGAAGCCTGTTCGCTATTTTCTGGCAACAACAAACAGTATCCGGGTTGCGGCAGGAAAACGAATCGCTTCGTGCGATGACCAACGAACTGACACGCCTCCGTGACGACAATGAGGAAGTCGCCCGCTTGCGCAATGAAAATCAGGAGATCGAGCGTCTGCGCAAAGACAATGAAGACCTTTACCGACTTCGAAACGAAGTCGGGCAATTGAGAAAGGAAAAACAGGAATGGGCCAAGGATCGTGCCAACCAAGCACAATCCCGCTCGCCTGTTGCCGGTCAGAGCCAAACGGCAACAATTTCTCCGACGGCGGCCCCAACGAATCCGTCAACCACACCGACAAGTCCAGTTGCAGACCAGACTCCCAAACCCTGGCTCGGATTTTATTACGTGAAAGTCCCTCCGACACTGAACGCGGATGGCTCGAGTGCCGGTGAAAAGATCGGCACGCTCGTATCGTCGGTCCGAGCCAACAGCCCGGCCGAAAAGGCGGGGTTACAGGTAAACGATCACATTCTAAAAATCAATGGTCGGACAGCGAGAACAGTCGAGGAGCTAGATGCAGCACTTCGCAGCCTTTCCATTGGTCAATCGGTAACGCTCGATTTACTCCGTCAAGAGTTTCCCATGAGAATTGAGATGGTGGTCGAGGACGCCACTCAAAATAAGTAAAGCCTCAGACTCGACAGGCAGCCCGCAAGTTAATTCCTGACTGAATCCTTCGACGCCGCTTGGGCCGAGACCGAAAGCCGGGGCAATTGGAAGTCTAGCCGCGTTAAGATCGCAGGCAACGGGCCTTGCCGATTCTGTCGGAAATTGTGAAGCCACAACCAAACGTGGTACTCCCGCCCGGAATTGAACCGGGATCAACGGTTTAGGAAACCGCTGCTCTATCCATTTGAGCTACGGGAGCACAAGGCTCTCAATGTCAACAAGACCAATAAAATCAAACCTTTCGGCTGTGTTTGCGAGCTTAGTGGAAAGTGCGGACGCGTGCAAGCGGATGCAGGTCTTTGCCCGGATTCTGGCAAACTTTGCGCAAAGGTCGGTTCAAGGCTGGAATCGTCCACGCCTGTCTGGTTCGGCGCAATCGTCGTCTTCCAAGAACTCTGGTCAACACGCTTTCCCTCGATCACGTCCACAATGGCTTGCTCCACCAGACCTTGCCAATCTGAGCCTCGAACTCATCGCCCCTCAATCGCTCGGAATAAATTCCCAAAAACCGGCCACACCTTCCATGAAGAAGAATTCGCCGCGTTCAACTACGTGATCTTCCAGCAGATTCCTATTTTTGAAATTGGAGGTTGTTGGTTCAAATTCTATGCGGCGCGTCTTACTGGAAGAATGCGAGCATCTGGTTTTGTGGCTTCACTCAGCGGGATGCGGAGACGGAGAAAGTCTTTGGTATTCATGGAAATCAATACGGAGCGGCAATCGCCTCGAATTTCATGTCGTTGAAATCGTGCAGCAACTTTTCGTCTGACAACTTTCCGCGGCCCAGTTGTGCAGAACGCAACTGACCTTCGACCGCGAAAACCAAACGTCCATCCACGTAATCAGCCCATTCCCATTCAGGCAATTCCAGCAAAGTGTCAGTGGATTCCTGCCGCAGTTCATGTGCGTCCCAGTAACACCCTCGACCAACCGGGTGCTCAATTTCCGCAAAAGCCAGCTTTCGAAGCGTCCAAGACTTCGGCAGCGTTTTCTCAAACAGAGTTGCGCCTTGGTATTCCTTGTCGTGCATCGTCCAACCGTCGCGTCGCAAACGGTTATAGTAAATCGTGAGACATTCTCCGCCGAAGTAATCTTTGGGGTGACCGTTCAGATTTCGACGCAGCTGGCCTGACTTCCTCAACTCGGTGTGACCGTGGCCGTCGTTAAGCCAAAACGTGCGGTTGGACAAGAACAATCCACCACCGTGCCAGCAATCGCCCTTGGCAAACAGGTCAACGGCTTTCAAAAATGGAACACGCGAGATAGCCGTCCATGCGCCCTTGGTCTCCGATTCCCAGCGACCGTTCATTGCAAAGTAAATGAAATATCTACCGTCTGGTGACAAGTCACTGCGACGTTCGTAAATTCGTCCCCGCAACCACTGGCCGACCTTGAACGTCTTGCGCTCACGATTCCACAGTATCGAACAAACCGATTTCGAGGGGCCGCGGCGAATCACCAATCCGAGTTTCGCGTCCCGTGCGAGCAACACATGCAGTCGCGCAGGATACTTGCCCTTTTCGATTGGCGGTTTCACGGATTTCGTTTTTCGGAGTCGATAATTCGTATTGTATTCTCGCAACCTTGGGAGAGCGAGCTCTGACGCCCGCTCTCCCAATTGGGTCACGGCTACACCTCGTGATTTAGGAACAGCTTCCACTCTGCCACGCCGTGCGCGTTGCGAATGAGCGCCGTGACCGGCAGTTCCTTCGGCGCGCGCGGCACGGTGAGCAGTTTCAGGCCGGCCTCGTGCGGGAGGTGGTCAGCCTTGCGCTGGTTCACGTCCTTTGCGGACCAGACCAGGTTCTCCCACGTGTCGGCACCGCCGCGCGAGCGGGGCACGACGTGGTCGAGACTGCCCTCGTCCGGGTGCAGCAGGCGGCCCGTGTATTGGCAGCGGTTGCCGTCGCGCTCGCGGATGTTGCGGGCGCTGAGCTTCGGGCGCTTCTTCAGCACCTTGGCGAAGTTCACGGCCACAATGACCGTCGGCACTCGGATCGCCTTGCGGGAAGTATGCACAGCGTTGTCGCCTTCACGGATCGGCAGCGTGATCCATTCCTCCCAGGTGACCGGGCGGATATGGT
>CAZYYS010000198.1:0-11191 GCA_964651015.1 uncultured Verrucomicrobiota bacterium | reverse complement strand
TCCGGTTCGGAGGGAGGGGTGGCGCCAACACGCCATCCCTACCCCTATCAAAATCTTCGCAAGACGCGACGACGTTGGGAGATAGTTCAAAGACGCAGGACCAGCACGCCGGCGAGACGTCGGTGCTCCCAGGTCGAAGACCCCAGCGCCTAAGAGAAGTCTTAATAAAACAGGCTTTGTCTTCATAGTTGTCTGATCTCGTTCAAGTCTGACGAATCGGCCCGCATCAATTGTCACGCTTTTGTAAAATTTGTTCTAGCCCGTAGCAGCCGAGGTAACGAGGCTCTGAAATTCATACCGCCATCTACATTCCGCATTAAAACGAGCCTCCTCACGTCGGCTGCTACGTTTGTTACGATGTTCAATTGGCGTCATCCAGTTTGTAGCCGACGCCATGCACGGTCTTGATCCAGCGCGGCGCGTCGGGATTCCGCTCGACCTTGGCGCGCAGGCTGGCGATGTGGTTGTCCACCGTGCGCGTCGTCGGAAACGACGTGTAGCCCCAGACCGCGTCGAGAAACCGTTCACGCGACACCGGCTCACCAGGCGTTTCGGCCATCAAACGCAGCATCGCAAATTCTTTCGCGGTCAAATGGACAGGCTTTTTGCCTCGCGACGCTGTCTGCCTCGCCAGATCAATCTCCACTTCGCCGAGTTTCAGTCTGGTTGTCGTTTGCGTCTGGCGATGACTTCGACGCAACAAGGCCCGAACGCGCGCCAGCAATTCCTCCGTGCTGAATGGCTTCACAAGATAATCATCCGCGCCCGCGTCCAGGCCGGTCACGCGGTCTTCGATCTGGCCTTTGGCGGTGAGCATGAGCACGGGCACCGGATTCGCGAGCCGGCGCAACTCGGCGCAAACGGTGTAGCCGTCGAGCTTCGGCATCATGATGTCGAGCAGAATGAGATCGGGCTTCTCCTCGATGGCGCGGCGCAAGCCGATCTCGCCATCCGCCGCGGTGAGCGCGCGGTAGCCTTCGCCTTCGAGCACGTCTTTGAGAGCCGTGCGCATCGGCGTTTCGTCTTCGATGATCAAAATACGAGGCATAGTTCACCACGAATAGACGCGAATGAACACGAATCGGAAACCGCTTTGACTTGCTGCAGCCAAAATTCGTGTGGATTGGTGTTCATTCGTGGTTTTCCTTTGACGGCAATTCAATCGTGAACCGGCTGCCTTGACCGACGGCGCTGCGCACATGAACTTTACCACCGTGCGCCTCGACGGTGTGCTTCACAATGCTTAAACCAATGCCGACGCCTTGAGTTTCGCGGCGCAGTTCCGAGCCGAGCCGATAAAAGCGTTCAAAGATTTTCTCGTGTTCTTCTGGTGGAATGCCTTCGCCGTGGTCTTCGATCCAGAGCAGGACCCTGGCTGTCTCTGGTTTTCCGCCGACGTCTGCCGTCCCGACGCCGGAGTCGGAGACAGGCGAGACGCCTGTCCTACTTTGACCGCACTCCAACCCCACTGTCACCGTCTCACCCTTGGGCGAATGTTTGATGGCGTTGTCGATCAGGTTGAGCAGCGCCTGCTGAATCGCCCGTCCGTCCACATTCAGTTCGACGCCTTGTTGCCCCCTCGCCCCGATCCTCTCCCCATCGGATGGGGAGAGGGTGGCCGGCAGGTCAAGTGAGGGGAGTATTTCCAACTTCACGCCTTTCTCCGCCGAATACGGCTCCATGAGCTTCACCGTTTGCTCGACCAGTGCGCTTACGTCCGTCGGCTCGAATTCGTATTGCTTGCGACCTTGTTCGATCCGGGAGAAGTCGAGCACGTTTTCGATCAGGGACGTGAGCCTCCGGCACTCTTGAACGATGAAACGGAAGTATTCGCCTTGCTTCAGCGCATCCGAGATTTTGCCGCGTTCCAGGCTTTCAGCCATCAACCGCACCGACGCAATGGGCGCGCGCAGTTCGTGTGACACACTGGAGACGAAGTTGGATTTCATTTCGCTGAGTTGCTGCTGCCGATTGAACGCGCGCCACGCAGTTATCAATCCGATCAACGCGGCACCGGCAGAAACGGCGATGAGTGAACCAAACCAGAAAGTGCGCGTGCGCTGATTGTAAAAGAGCGTCGTCGGACTGGTAAGATAGATATTAACCTTCAACAGATCTGTTCCTGCTTCCGATCGAGTGGCTGACGCCAGGATTTCGGTGGCCAAGACAAATTTGCCAGGATCCAACTCACTTGAAAAATCCTTCTCCGCGTGGCCGCCCCCTTTACTCATGGAGTAACGATTGCGCCAGACTCGGAGATCGAGGGCGTTCCCAGTGAGTTTTTTCCCGGCCAGTAGGACGCCGACGCCAAAATATTCCGGGATGTGTGATGCGTGTACCAAGGCTGTAATTCGCTGATCGATTTCAGACTCGGTTCGTAAAACGAGCCAGTAATTGGTCGGCGGAGCAAGCAAAGCATTGGATTGGGAACCCGCCGGGCCGTTCAACTGCGAAGCCTCATCAATCGTCAATTTGGTTCCATCGGCGGCTTCAGCCGGAGTGTCGTCGTAGCGGATGGCCAGCATGAGTACCGTCTCCGGCGTTTGGAACCAGAACAAACTGGGTATCGAGACTTTTGTCGAATTATTTGCTGCCAACCCCAATGCACCCTCCCTGCCTTCGACTGTCAAGAGGGCTGCTGTGGACCTGTCTTCAACGCCCAAGCGTTGGCGGACTGCGGAATACAATTCGCGCGACCTGCTGTGCTCCTCCCAGAGTGGTTGCCAAAACTCGCGTATTTTGCGGTCGTGTTCCGAGGCAAGTTGCAGAAAATACGGCGTGAGCGGCGTTGGGTGATAAGCAGTATTCGACCAGAATGAATCCGATGTTATTGGTCGTTTGATAGCAACACGGTTGGTCGTGAGGTTTTGAAGTTCCAACAATCTCCATTGTGCCAGTGGCCCAAGCCGAAGACCGGTCTCGCCAATTGCGTCCGGAAAGTTCTTCACGATGGCTTCAAATGAGTCCGCCGCTTCCTGGTATTTCCCCTGACTGGCAAGCGACACGGCGTCGGTGTAATTCGCAATGGCCCTGGCATTGTCCGACGGCGTTTCTGTCGAATTCAGTGGTTGCGGGACAGTGGTGAATGGCGGTGGGAAAATCAAATGGCCCGTCGAATCGATTTGGAAACGCAAACCCTGAAATCCGAAGGCGTTGTTCGTGCCGGTCAGTGCATCCCAAATCTTTGATGCCAAATCGTCGGCAATGGTTTGAGCACGTCCTGCCGCCTCGTGCTGGGCAAGGATTCTATCCTGACGCAAAGAGAACCCACCGACAGCCGACAGCACGACAACAGGCAAGACAATCAACAAACCTTGCCAAAGGAAATTCGGCTTCTGGTTGAAGATTGACTTGGCCACGACTGTCGATTTCGTCGTCAATTGATACTGAATTTACGCCACAGCCGGAGCACAAATGTCATGGTTTTGTAAAATCCAGAAGCTGTCCAAGCTAGGGCAAACCTATTTGGAATTATCCGTCTTCATTAGATTCACCCGCACTGAAGACCGCTCCGCCAAACACTTCCACAAAGACGGCAACCCGAGCGAAACGCTGCACAAGACGAAGCAAGAACGACTCGAAAACAGGGGCACTCTTACGAATAGAAATAGCCCAATTCCCGCAACGACGCGTAATCCTTTGTTCGCCCCTGAGCCGCACGGCCGATGATCACGTGATCCAGCACGTCAATCTTTAACAATTGTCCGGCTCGAATGAGATCGCGCGTCACTTTGATGTCGGCCTCGCTTGGAGTTGGGTCGCCGCTGGGATGATTGTGGGCCAGAACAATGGCCGACGCATTGGCGGCAATGGCCGCTTTGAAAACTTCGCGAGCGTGAACCAAGAGTGTGTCGATCGTCCCATCGGTAACTTCCTCCACGCGGATGAGCCGGCGTCTTGTGTTGAGCAACAATACCTGAAGCGTTTCCACATCCTTGATGAGGTTTTGCCCTTTGAGCAGAGCCACGATGGCTTCGGGATTGTCGAGCACGGGTGATTCGCGCTGTAACTCCTCCGCCATTTTGTGTGCGAGTGTGAACGCGGCCAGCAACGTCACCGCCTTGTCACGCCCAATGCCCTTTACCTTCTGCAGGTCATCCACGGACGCCCGTGCCAGCGCCTGCAACGAACCGAACCTTTTCAGCAACTGCGCCCCGACCTCCACGGCATTCGCACCGCGCAGCCCGGTGCGCAGCAAAATGGCAATCAACTCGGCGTCCGTGAGCGCACCCGGGCCTTTGGCGGCAAGCCGTTCGCGGGGCCGTTCGCTGGCCGGCTGATCTTTGATACGAAGGGCATGGGACACACGGAGTGTTTAACCGTGAAACACACGAAACACACGAAAAATTTCCGGGAAGGTCCTCGTGTGAGTTGGGATTGAATTAGGCAACAATGAACGCAGCGAACTCGGCGTGATGATGTGGGGGGATGCGCGCCTTGAGCCGCGCGGTCTTGCCGGTATAACGACGCTCCAACACCTGCCCGACTTTGTGCAGTCGCGCGATGACGGCGGATTGTTCGTGCGGGATTTTCAACTCCAGTAATTCACGCTCAGGCCGAATCCGGTTGCCGATTTCAGCGAGTAACTCTTCCAGACCAATCCCACGCGTTGCGGAGATGGCGATCGAGTTCGGATACAATTCGCGCAGGCGCGTCAATAAACCGCCGCTGTTCAACTGGTCCACCTTGTTGAAGACCATCAGCGTCGGTTTGTCACCGGCACCAATTTCGTTCAGCACTGAGTTCACCGCCGCGATCTGCTCGTCCGCTTGCGGATGACTGATGTCCACCACGTGTAGCAGCAGGTCCGCTTGCACGACTTCTTCGAGCGTGGCCTTGAACGCTTCGACAAGCCCGTGGGGCAGCTTACGGATGAAACCCACGGTGTCGGTGAGCAAAATGTTCTGGTTCGTCGGCAATCGCAGTCGGCGCGTTGTCGGGTCGAGCGTGGCGAACAGGATGTCCTTCGCCAGCACATCTGCGCCGGTGAGCCGGTTGAGCAAGGTGGATTTGCCCGCGTTCGTGTAGCCAACAATGGACGCGAGCGGCCATTGCGCGCGCTGGCGACCAGCACGTTGTGTCTCGCGCTGACGGCGCACAGCATCAAGGTCGCGTTCGATACGATCAATGCGTTCGCTCACCTTCCGGCGGTCGGCTTCAAGCTGCGATTCGCCTTCGCCGCCGCGCATGCCGATGCCGCCCTTTTGCCGTGACAAGTGACCCCAGAACCGCGTCAGCCGCGGGAGCAGATGCTGGAGTTGCGCGAGTTCAATCTGGAGCTTGCCTTCGCGCGTGCGGGCGCGCTGGGAAAAGATGTCGAGAATGAGCGCGGTGCGGTCGAGAATCTTCGCGTTGAAAATCTTTTCGAGATTGCGCGTCTGTGCCGGTGAGAGCTCATCGTCGAAGATGACCGTATCCACGTGCTGCTGGCTGCAATTTCTGGCAAACTCCTCTGCCTTGCCTTTGCCAATGTAAGTGGCCGCGTGCGGCGAGTCGACTTTTTGCGTACCTTCACCGATGACTTCGCCGCCGGCGGTCTCGGCGAGTTCTGCGAGTTCGTCGAGTGATTCGCGAAGATTCACCGTGCCGTTGGATTTCAATTCCACCCCGACGAGAAAAACTCGTTCTGTCCGCGTATCTCTGGTTTCAATTAGCGCTTTCAATTCAGTTCAGTTCGTCGGTAAGAGTAGCACGAAGCTTCGAGAGAACAAGGGCGGGTTGCGCTAATCAATCCTTGGCAGCTTCACGTCGATACTCTTGAACCTCCTCCAGCGGGCGGGCGACGGCCAGACGAAATTTTTTCGGTCACAAAGGTTTGCCAAGAAATTTAAGCCGCCGCTTGAGCACAGTGACTAACTTGTGCAATAGGTTTGCACAAGCGAAGCCGCGTCGTCAGGCGAATCGTTTGGAGACAATTCGATCCATTGGATGCCGGGTTGGTTTCGGAACCAAGTCATCTGTCGCTTGGCGAACTGGCGGGTCTTGATCTTAACGAGTTCAATTGTTTCAGCCAGCGAACTTTTGCCGCGCAGATGTTCTACGACCTGCCGATAGCCGATGGCTTGCATGGCCGTCTTGTTTTGCGCGAGGCCGTGCTCAAGTAGGCGACGGGTTTCTTCGACGAGGCCAGCGGAAAACATTTTGTCCACACGGGCGGCGATGCGGACATGGAGGTCGGAGGCCGGGCGGGACAGGGCGTGAATCGTGAATCGTGAATCGTGAATCGTGGAATGTTCCCAGTTCGCACGCTGTTGTGAGAACGGTTTGCCGGTCAATCGGATGACTTCCACGGCGCGGATGACACGGCGGGGATTTTGTTTGTCAATCGAGGCAAATGTTGCGGGGTCGCGTTGCTCCAGTTCGTGCAGCAATTCGGCGAGCGGCGTGGCTTCCAATCTCGGGCGAAGTGTTTTGTCGGCGGGTGGCGCATCGCCAAGCCCTGTTAGAAACGCCTTGAAGTAAAGACCGGTGCCGCCGCAAAGAATCGGCACGCGACCGCGCGATTGGATTTCTGCCACGGCTTTTTGCGCGAGTGCCGCAAACTTCGCCACGTCGAACGGCTCGTTAATCTCCACCACGTCAATCAGATGATGCGGCACGCGCGCTTGCTCGGCAGCGGAAGGCTTCGCCGTGCCGATGTCGAGGCCTCGATAGACTTGCATCGAATCCACGCTGATGATTTCGCCGCCGATTCGTTCGGCCAGCAGCATCGCCACGGAAGATTTGCCGACGGCGGTGGGGCCGGCCAGCAGCAGAAGTTTAGAGTTGAGCTTTGAGGGTTGAGAGCTTTGAGGATTCGACATGCTGCCATCCTCCATCGGCTAACCCCGTTCGCTTTGGTGACGGGGCAGTTTCCAGAATAACAGAAGACCAGTGATTAGAATTCCAACACTGACCAGTTGGGCAGGTGTCGCCATTCCGCCCAGATAGTAAACCGGATAATCGCCGCGAAATGTTTCGACGAAAGCGCGCAAGAGGGCGTAGCAAATCAGATACGTCGCGAAAATCTGGCCATCGAATTTTTTGCGGCGATAAAGCCAGGCAAGCGCCACGTAGAGCGCGAAGTTGAGCAGCGATTCATAGATTTGAGTTGGTTGCACACCTTGGGGAAAAGTCTCGTGGCCTTTAGGGAAATGAATTGCCCACGGAAGTTCACAAGCACGGCCGTAACAACATCCATTCATCAGACAACCGACGCGGCCGATGGCGTGTCCCAGCGCGATACTGGGGGCCAGAATGTCGGCTAGTTTCCACAACGGGAGTTTTTTCACGCGGATATAAAGGATACCAGCCAGGCAGGCGCCGATCAGGCCGCCGTAAAAAACCAGTCCTCCGTGATGCAGCATAAAAATTTCCCACAACGGTTTGCCGGCGAATTGTTCGCGCCAGTAAGAAACAACGTAAAGTGTGCGCGCGCCAACAATGGTGCCGAGCATGAGCCAGGGGCCGAGGTCGATGATTTTTTCTGCCGCCACGCCTTCGCGCAATCCGCGCCTGCTCGCCGTCCAAAGCCCGGCCAGAAAGCCCAACGCGACTAGAACACCGTACCAGTGGATGGAAAGGCCACCGAGCTGAAACGCAATCTTATGCACGGTGACGCAACTTAAGGAGTGCGTAAGCGAGTGGCAAGGCGGAATCAGGGCGTGTTCGTGGCTACCGGTATTCCCGGAGGATCGGCAGGCGCCGCTAACCGCGGGTCGAGTCTCAGGGTGGGCGGCAACGGGTCCAAGCCCGGTGGCATGGGTGGTGTCTGTTCGAGGTGCCGGACAAGTCGCCGCCAGGCATCACGTTCACTCGGTGACATTTCGCGCCACCGTTCGGCATTCTTCAGAAACTGTTGTTGTTCGTGAGAGCTCATCGTGGCAAAACGTCCAAATGATTGGAGACAGATTTCGCGGGTGGCTTTGGGAAGACGCGCGAATGACTGAAGAGTGTTTTTCATCTGCTCGCGATCTGGTTCCGAAAGCGAGCGAAGCGTTTTTTCCCTCTCACCAGGAGTCAGTTCGAAGAAATGTCTAAACTGGTCGGTCATTCGTTTGCGCTGGTCAGGAGCCAAAGCGTTCCAGCGGACCAGGCTTTCTTCCATCTCTCGGCGTTTGTTCTCTGGAAGACTTTGTAGATTCTTTTGGATTTTGGCATCGCCATGTCCCCCCAAAAAATATTCCTTGGTGGATTCATATTCCAAGACCTCTGCCTGCAACTGCGGCGGTAGGATGGTCCACTGGTTGATGCGATCTTCTACCAACGCCCGATCCGCTTTGGGAATCAAATCGAGTTGTGCGGACCAATTGGTCGTGGGCGTTTTCATGAAGCGCAACATGTACCAATGGAGCTGAGTGGTGCTGAGGCGCAATTCGCGCTCTTCGGGCGTGAGCGACTCATATTCCTGCAGCTTCGCCAGAATCGCCTTCCGGTCTTCGGGGTTCCGTCCCGCAAGCCGTTCTATGCGTTCGTTGGCATCCATTGAGAGCAGTTCCCGGAAAAAATCCACTGGCGATTTAGGTGACGCAGGAACTGGGGAAACGTCTGATGCAGGAAGCGGAGACGCCGAGGTCGTGGCTCCGGTAAGATTCACAGCAGCCTGAGCAAGAAGTTGGGCGGCCAGCCATGCATGAACGCTCAGGCCAACAAACGCCCAGCTCAAAACGGTGAGGCCCGACGTTAGTTGATCCCGTTTCATTTCATTAACGCCAGAAGTTCACGATCAGCCTGTGGCGGGGTTCTGTTCAACTGGTTGATCGCCTGAAAGTTTTCCCAGATTTCGAGGCTGGATAAGGACACCACGCTGGAAACCTCGGGCAGACTTTGCGCCATCTGCGCTCTCATCGCGCTTCGATATTGATAGTAGCCAGACAGGACAAGGCATAGCAACGCAGCAGCGATGGCGGTCTTCGGCATCCAACCCAGCGAGGGCCACAGCGACTTCCACTCCGAAACTGCCGACCGCGATCGTCCGGTCGCTTCCCGCTCTGCGGCTTGGAGAACACGGTTGGTAAAATTTGAGGCTACGGGCACATCGAGTACTTGATCCAAGAACCGGTTCAACCGGATTTCGCTTTCCCAGTCAGCCTGAGCCTCGGGGCGCGCTGACAGGATAGTTCGCAACTGAGCTTCTTCAGCCTCAGTCAGTTTGCGCCGCCAGCTTAGTTCGCGCAGATGGTTATAGAGCGGGTCCTTCATAATATCGCTGTCATTCCTAAAATACCCGCCGGGCCGGAAAAGTTGCGCTCATTTTGGAGTTTCCTGCCAGGCGCCGGTGCGCAAGTAGGGTCTTAATTTTTGTTTCAAAGTTTCGCGGCCACGGTGAATCAGTGACTTGGTTGCCGACAGCGAGCAGCCAAGCACCTCCGCAATTTCTTCATAACTCAATTCGTCCCCGCGACAAAGGAGGATAGCCGTGCGCTGGTTTTCGGGGAGCTCTGCCAATGCTTGGGAGATTTTCCGCTCTAGTTCGCGGTGCAGGAGGGCTTCGGGTGGTGAAAGCGCATTTTCGTCCTTGAACTGGCGCAATGGCAGGTTTTCATGCTCAATTTGTGCCGCTTCCAGAGAATCCGCAGGATGGCGCGAGCGGCGACGGATTTCGTTCAAGCAAAGGTTACGCGCGATGGTGTAAAGCCAGGTCGAGAATTTGGCGGTGACTTTGTAGCGGTGGGCTGATTTGAAAGTCTGCACAAAGACACTCTGCGCAAAGTCCTCGGATTGGGTGGCATCCCCGAGAATCGGGCCGACTAAGTTCATCACCGACTGTTTGTATTTGTCCACCAATTCACCAAAAGCGACCGTATCGCCCCGTTTGACGCGGAGCATGATCAAGGCATCAGGATCGGGTTCAGCGGACATTACGATGGCAAAATAACAAAAACCGCACCGGTCACAAGGTTGCAGAATAATTCATCCTGAAAAACTTCGGTGAGGGAGTTTGAATTTCTGGGCAACGGACCATTTTCTGTCCGTGCTACTTACTTCAGCAGCAGAGTTGAAAAAAAGTAATGCCACCTATGGGGAGCGGTCTTTTCCGCCACTCTTTTTATCCATTCGCGTCTTTGGGTATTCCGCGGTTTTTTGCCGTCGTTTTCAGGAGCAAGCACTGGCTGACCGGCGGGCAGAGTGACCGCACACCAATAGGGCCGCTCGCAAAAGGCTACGGCGAATCCGTGCGTCGTTTTTCCGCCGGCTCAATCTCCGCCCAGGACGGCGCGTGCCAGAGGCGGATGCTGCCATCCTGAGCCGCCGCGGCGAGCCAATGGCATCATCCCGTGGAAGCGGGGCGGGACAGCCTTCGATTATTTCATCCAATTCATCAAGCCCAAGACCGATCAGGGGGGCGAACTGATTTACTGGGAGCGGCCCGAAGGCGGTCGCGTGTTCAACGCGGGGTCAATCGGCTCGGGTTGGGCGTTGCTGGCTGACCCGAAATTCCAACACTTGCTCAAGAACGTTTTGTCTCATTTCGGCGTGAAGAGTTGAACCAGTCGGGTTTCATTCCCGACCGATCAATGTTTCACCTCAAAACGCCGCGCGATACGTCTTCAATGAATCGGCGGCTTGCGTGTCCTCACCGGGTGTCAGGCCGAATTCACGACTGCGCAGGGTTGAAGCTTTCCGATATTCGGCATGGCCATCGGTGAAGAGGAGATTGCCGCCGCGCGAATGGATGATGCTGTAGAGCTGCATATTGTAGGTGAGCCGGTCCTGCCACCAAGTGTAAGTGGAGGCGCTATTGTCCTTGGCGGTCAAGAGGTTCCAAGGACGCAACGTGCAGACGTTGATGTCCCACAAGGTTTCCTGGAGGAACACGATGTCCGAAGGTCTTGGAACATCCGCGAGCTTTCGCCCCATCACCACCGCATTGCCCATGAAGGACGTGTGGCTGTTGGTGGTGGGGGTTTCGCCGGGGTTCTTGGAAGGCTTCGCGCTCGGGCAAACAAAGGTCTTGTCGGTGCCCATGAGCGGGCGCAGCAATTTCAGGTAAGAGGGTTGCGGGTTGACCATGAAATCGAGCACCTGGCTTTCCGTCACTGGCAGTCGCTGATAGTCCGACTCGTAAAGCATCAGGGCCAGACCAACCTGGCGCATGTTGTTGATGCATTTGATCCGCAGGCTTTTTTCCTTGGCCTTGGCCAGAGCCGGCAACAGCAACCCGGCCAGAATCGCGATGATGGCAATCACGACGAGCAGTTCGATCAGCGTA
>CAZYYS010000197.1:0-11219 GCA_964651015.1 uncultured Verrucomicrobiota bacterium | reverse complement strand
AGCGCTTCGGTATAGAGGATGAATACCTGCTGCCCTTGATTAAAAGTCCGAAAGAGTCCAAGCAAATTGAGATCGAACCAAGCGAGCTGCCTCTCAAGGTATTCGTGTGCCGTGAAGCTAAAACGGAACTCAAACGCCGGCATCACAAAGGCGCGCTTGCCTACATCGAGTGGGGTGAAAAGCAAACCTACGCGAGTGGCAATGACAATGGCTTGCAATGGCCGCAAGGAACATGGGTTAAGGATCGGCAGCCGGGCTGGTATGCGCTCCCTGATTCGGAAACGAATCCAAGTCAAATTTTCTTCAGCAAGGCGCAGGATGATGCCCACTTTCACCGATTCTCCCGCAGTAAACTGATTCCCGACCAGCGGCTCTACTATCTCGCTCCAACACACGGAATAACTGCAACGCTAGTCAGTGCCATTCTGAATAGCAGCGTATGCGCCCTTGCGACGGAGCTCGCTGGCCCTGTTACGGCCGGAGATGGCGTGCTCGAACTACGCGTCGAAGATGCTCGCGATTACATGATCGTTCCGGACCTTCGATCTGCGACCGCTCCGGTCAAGAAGGCAATCACCGATGCCTTTGAAAAACTTTGTGAACGCTACATTGGCAGCGTGTTTGAGGAAGTGAAGCAGAAAGACCGGCAGATGCTCGACGCCGCCGTGCTCCGTGCCATCGGCCTCGATCCCAAGAAATATCTCCAGCCGATTTACGACGGCCTGTGCGAACTGGTGCGCGAGCGCATCGAACTCGGCCAGATTCGCGGCAAGGCCCGCAAAACCAAGGCCCGCAAAGTGGGCGCGGAAAAGCAAACCCTTCAGGACGTGCTCACGGAGCAATTGCCCAATGGCCCGCACCGTTTCCCCGACGAGTTTTTTTCCGATACCGCCAAGGGTGAAGCCAAAACCGACATCGAGCTTCCCGGCAAGGAACTCATCTTAGACACCGGCACCCTCATTACTCTGCTCTATTCTAAGGACAAAAAATGGGACTACCCGATTAAGTCTCCTGCCGAAGGAAAGTTCCTGCTCTACGCGCAAAAGGCCGGCCACAAAGTTGCGCGCGTCCCGACGAAGCCCGTCGAAGTCAGCCGCACCGTAGCGAACTACGAAGGCTACCTCCGCGAATTGCGCAAACGCCTCTATGATGCCTTCCACCGGCGCACTCTTGATACCCGCATCGCCGCCACGCTCACCCAATCCGTCTTCGACAAGTTTGGCCTTCCCAAAGTGGAAACCTGATGCATGGACGCCAAAACGCTCATCCCCTTGCCCGTCTTCGATGCGGTCGCCCAGACCGCAGCGGAGTTTTTGCTGCAAGGAAAGGACGTAGCTATCGTCGGACCGTCGGGCGCGGGCGCATCCTCCGTCGCCTCGCGGGTTCAGCAACAGCCTTCCGTCGCCAAATTGCCCTGTGCCACTTTCGACTGTGCTGCCGGCGGAGACATTGCCCCGCGCCTCGCGGAGTTCGCCGGGCCAAAGCGGGAGGCAGGTCAGAACGGCGTCGTTCTAATTGACCACGCTGCGTCTTTGCCGCTCGCAGAGTTGCAACTGGTCGTCACCCGCTTGCGCGAAATCGCTGCGCAAAGCCCAACGGTAGCCCTTTGGTTGGGCGCGCTGGACACGCGCACGATCAAGGCGGTCACAGGCATCGACCTTCACACAGACACGCGAATGCATCTTTGCCTGCCCGAGCTCGGGCGCGACGACTTGCTGCGTCTCTACCGTGCCATCTCCAGCCGCGGCGAACGTTTTTGGGGGCGTTGGGGCGAAGCCATGCTTTATTTCGTTCTCGATTGGTGCAGCAACGACCTCACCTTGGTCGAAGAATTGGTAGAATATTTTTACGGCGAGTGGACCGAGAATATTTACGACGATGTTGTCGCGGATTGCTTAAGCAATTGGCTCACTGAGAGTCCCGCCGTGTGCAGCTACCGGGAACGATTTACCGCCCTTCCCGATCCGTGCAAATCGCATCTCCGCATGCTGTGCGGTGGCGGGAAGCTTCTCTTGCACCGGCCTGAGATTCATCTCGAAACATCCAAGGAAATCCGCCGCATATTTCTCGACGGCTTTCTTTGCACTAATCTGCTGCCGGGCTATTACCAGTTTCGGAATCTTCTGGCTCGGTACATTGTTGAGGAGCAAATGGGTGTTGCCACAACGCCGATTGAATTGTTGCGCCGGTCTGCCAACGGACGTGTGAATGCATTGCTTCAGGACATCGAAGTCGCGTTGCGCGCGATGCTACGAACCGTCTTCCGCCAAATGCAGGCAGCCGACGTGCAAGCATTGTTACAGGGCATCAAAACGGAGCAGAAACTTTTTGCGCCAGACCTCCAGCGCAGCTTGCTTGACTGGGCAGGCACAGTTCCGGTTGTCGCGCCCTATGACGCAAAGACTGAGCTCGCGCTATTGCTAAAGCAGAAGCGAATGGAGTTTGAGGTCGACAGCAATCTTTGGACGAAAGTGTGTGAGGTATTCACGGCAAGCCTTACCACGGGATCGCGGGCTGAACCAACGACTGACCAGCGCGTCTTACCTTTGTTTTCCCCTAGCCCGGGCGGCGCAAGTGGAGTGCGAACTACTCCCACGCCCGAACAGGCCGTTGGCTGTCTCACCTTTGCCGAACTTTCTGCCCTCCTTCAGTCGCTGACCGACCGGGTCTTTCTCGACAAACCTAGGTCGAATCGCCTCATTGATCCTCCTAAGAAGCGCTGGCCGGATTACTTCACGAAGATCCGCCGCCTGCGGAACGAGGCGGCCCATTTGCGCAACATTGGTTTTCAGGACATTGAGGATCTCTTGGCCATTTTGGACGCCATTCGGCACGACCAGTTGGATTTTCTGATTGTCCCTTGACTTTATGGCCGACAGGGAACTTGGATTCGTAGAGTTGACCGCGACGACACGCATCATCTTCAGCGTTGGCTCGTGGAAGGGGCAGTCGCGTGGCAGCATCCGCAAATTCATCGCCTCCGACAAGTATACTGGGCCGACAAAATCCGGCATGTCCCTCGACGGCGCGACATTGGCGCAACTGCTCGCGGCGCTCCGCTCGCTTCAGTCCACCGTGCCGACGAGCGATCCAAACCAGTTCGTCTCCGTAGGCAAGACACGCGATTGGGAAATTCGCATTGCCATCATTCCACCGGACGAAGACAGCCGTCTTCCCAGCGTGGACATTCGCGAGTTCGTTGAGACCGTCCGCTACACCGGCCCGACCAAGGCTGGAGTCCGATTCGGGTGGGACAAACTAAAACAGTTCACCCAACTGGCCGAAGTCCTCGTGCAGCAACTCGGCGTCGCGGCCACATCAGAGACATCCCTGTTTCCCGACATGCAGCAGCCGAAGTGGGTTGCCGACGCGAAGCAGACTGTCGGTGCAGCGGAAAACAAACCCGCGCCTCACGGCTTCGACGCCGCCAGCCTGAGAAACTTTCCCGACGGCTTCCTGCCCGACGGCAAGCTTGAAGTCGAGAACCTCACGCTGCCGACCGACCGCCTGAAGATCGCGCAGGATCGCAACGGCCATTACTTCGTGACGGACGATTCAGGTTTTCACCGCCAGGTTCGCAACGAAGTCGAAGGCAAGTTTTTCCTCTACGCCCAGCAGCGCGGCGTCACCGAACTCCGCTTGCCGAAGGAAATGTTTAAGGTGTTCAGTGCCGTCGCCAACTACGAGAAATACTGCCGCGAACTTCGCCAGAAACTTGTCCGCGACTACGAGTCCCGCTCGCGCAATCGGACTCTCGCGGAACACATGGCCAGGGAAACTCTGAATGCCCACGGCCTACCCATATGCTAACAGAATTCGACGACGCAAGTTCTCCCCAATACTAAGCGAAGCCGCCATTAGTAGGTTCTATCCAAGGATCACCGCTTGCGATAATAACCTCGTCCGTCGCAAAAACAGCAATCCTTGTTGCCACCTCGGCAAAAACACTCGACATAATCCCGCACCGGCTCCGGGATTCTTACCTTCCTCTCCACGTTCTGTTCTCGCGGTGAGGCTGGCGCCTGCAAAATGATGCTTGCACCGCCGATTGATGTCGCGAGTCGCACCAGTGCCTCGCCCGCCTCATGCCAGACACGCCAATTAGCGTTGCCCCGACGAACGCTCTCGTGATCATTGCTGTCTTCAACCTGCACGCCCTCCAAGTGAAGCGATCGGCAAAGAGCACTGACCACCGGTGAAATCAGACTGCCGCCGCCCGTGAACCGCACCTCATCGGGTTTTTCTTGTTCGACAGCCTTGCCGACCGCTTGCCAGACTTCCTCCGTGAAATCCGTCACGTGCTTGCTCACCAGGTCCTTGTCGCTTTCGCCCCCGACATCGAGAGCACCTTTTCCCTTGATTAGTAGCGAATGTTGATTTCCTTGGTAGATATCTTCCTTCATCTGCTCAATCTGCGCAAACGAAACGTCTCTCATCGAAAACCCGTGCCTATTCTCCAACGCCTCAAAAAGCGGAAGATCCAGTTGATTGATCACGCCCACCGCATGACTCTCTTGCTTCACTTTCATCAAGCCATCCTGCTCGGATCTTACGTCAAAAGTTAGTTCTGCTATGTCCGTTGTGAAAGCGCCGATGTCAACGACCATCACCCGATACAACCGCTCGCCGTTCGGGTCATTCAGCACGATCCTGCGCGCACGCTCCACGTAACCACTGTCCATGCCGAACATTTCGCCATAATTGAGCAGCACCTCCCCGTGCTTGTTCTGCGAGAGGATGTTCTCTCCCGAGGTAAACAACCCGAGCACGTTCGCATGCGGTTCCGTCGCCTTCAATATCGCCGGACACTCCCAGCCAGCCATTTCCATACAACACGCCACGAGTGAGGCCTTTTCCGCCATGTTCCGGAATGCCGGTAAGGCTATTCGGATTTGAGTCTTTTCTAGCTCGATGTCGGACTGTTCCACTTTTTCACGCAACCATTTGAAAAACTGTTGTGTCACAATCACGGCGCTTGCGGATTGCTCATCGTTTTCAGGTCGGAACAACCTCGCCTTCCAGTTCTGGTAAACTTTTGTCTGGCCATTCGGTGTCATTCCCGCCGCCTCGTGCCCGAAAAACCATTGCCCCTTTCTGCCTTGCACCGCAAGTGAGGGAATCAGTGGGCCTCGCTCCAGCGTCAGAACGCAGGCATCTCTTTTAACGCTGCCGATCTTTGTTGGGTTGCAGTCCTTGCGGTAAGCAATCTTGGTGTAGCTCGCGCCTAGATCAATGCTCAATGTGGCGTTGTACATGACAGTGGTATCTCTTAAGCTTTTACTTTTGCCCTGACCACCACGGTTTCGCCACATGCCCAGCCGGGCTCGTGGATGACGACTGAATCGCCCGGATGCATCCCTCCCTTAACATCCTCATGGACGAGGGGATCAAATCGCACGACATCACCCTTTTTCCCCACCGATGTCATCCCCAGATTACGCGCAAGCATCGTCAATACTTCTGGAGCGCCAAAGCCCTCGGCCGCCTTTTCAAAGGCAACGGCGATGCGACGCGCTCCATCCTCCGTGACGTGGAGATGCCCTTGGGGCGACTCTGTTTCCACTCCTAGATTCACCAGTGCCCAAGTACTTTCTCGCTGCTGCTTTGTTGAAGTCGCCTCCAATTGTCGTCCCAATTTAACGATCACCTCCACCACCCCTTGTGATTGCGATCCACGCTTTTCCGCAAGTAGTATCCCCGTCCCGATCCTAGCTAGGCCGGCGGTAAGCAACTCACGCACGTTGTCATTCGCAACCAACACTGCCCCGCACATTTCCTTGATCAGTGCGACCAGCCCAGCGGCTTCGTCTTTTTGCGTTGCCACTTTCGCCAATGATTCCACCGCGACCGGGAATACCGGTCTTTGCAACAAGATTTCGGCAAGCACCCTGACTTCCTCCGAGGTCGTGGCTGCCCTCACCGCTACACCGGTGATCGAACCTTTCACATCACGTGTCAGTGTCTTGGAAAGCGCCTCAAATGGAGTCGGCAGATGCCGCGGTCGGGGCTGTCTTTTGAGAAAGAGATCCATCAGGGGCGTCAGCATATTCGCTTCACCATACCTGAGTGCCCAGTCTCCGCCGGCTGATTCATACGCAACTCTGACATCTGCAAGCAACTCTTGTTGGAATTCTTTCATCGGCATCCTGTTCTTCTTGCGCCAGGCTTCCACCGACGCGGCGTCTGGAGACAACCGCAACATTGCTTCCCAGTCCAAAGCTGCGCCTGCATTCAGACAAATGGCAAACAAAAGCGCGCTCGTCTTAACCAGCTCAGCGTTCCGCAGCGATCCCACCATGTCTACAAGTTGTTTTGTATCCAACTGCCGGCGTTTCAACGTTGCGTCGCTCACTTCCGTGAAAGCACGCCACAAGAGTTCAAAACGCTCTGTGTCCCTCGCCTTTTCCAAAATGCTCCTAAGTTCCTCCTTTGCCTTTTGTTCCTTCGTTGCGTCAAGCGACCCTGTTGTGACCAACTTGAACACTGCGTATAGCTTTTTGTCTGTTGCACTCATGATCCCGGTCTTTTCACGGCATCCCCAGCTTCCCCGGAGGTCCTCCGGCTTAAGCTTGGAATGGTTTATACTTTGGGGCGTGCGCCTACATTTGCCAACGATTTTAACGCGCTCCTAAATTGGCTACCTAGTTGCGGAGTGGTCTCATCGAATTGTCTGTCGACATACTCTCGGATGCGCCGCAACCCCGAAAGTTTCACTGCTCTCCGACGAGTGTTAGTAGGGCTGGCTGGCGTATCAGAAAGAAAGGACCGCGATTTGATTGACAGCCAGAGTTCTCCCAAGACAGTTTGACGACACGGTCGCCAGTGTTTTTACTCTCTAGCAAATCTTCGTACAAACTCGACCAGACCGATCCCAAGTCCACCGCACACTTGCTGAAGTTCAACCAGATCAAGCCGACGCTCGCCGCTTTCGTACTTGGACACAAAGGATTGGGGCTTTTTGAGACGCAATGCCAAATCCGTCTGTGTGATACCCGCTTCGACGCGGACTTGCCGCAGGAGCCTCTGCAACCTCTGCTGTCCGACGCTGTAGATGGACTTGGCCATTCGCGCATAGGTATAAAAGGAGGTTGACCATTATCCCAAAACGGGATATTCATTATGGTATAGCCAGCGATCTACCGCGAATACACGAATGCCCAAGCCCTATCGAAGTTTGTTATGAAGACCCCACACAGGCCACGTTGAGTTGATGAACTTTATACTATTCGCACTCGGAGCGGCCGCGGTTGTAGTCGTCGGCGCCATCGCACTGCACGTGATAATCCTGATAGTCGCGGGAATTTTCTTTGGCATCGCAAGCATTGTTGAAACGGTTAAGGCATGGGTTGCCCCAAGCCCCAATCAAATCCGCGGCCGCGAACTGGAACGGGAACGTAAGAGGAAGCACAAGGCCTACCTCAAGCACCGCGAAGCTAATGAATTTAGGCGCGAGCACGAGTGGATTCAGAAAAACTTCCCCGAATCGGACAGAGAACCGAGAAACGAACAAGGGGGTGCCGCGGATCGCTGATACTCACGAGACGAATTTTACAGGTGCGTCGGAAAGCAATGCAATTGAACTCACTTCCGGGAGACTTGGTCGTCCACCCAAGCGCAGTCAGGCCCGGCTTTTGGGCCCTTAGGCGATTGGCTGATGGCAGATTGCTCGAAGTGGAGCTAACGCAAGGAGAATGGCAGGCGCTCGAAGATGTGGCGAGTGCGGCGAAATACGCAAAAATCAAAGAACTGAACCGGCATCCGCTGAATCAGGCGGCTGCCGAGAGGTTAAGTCAGTTGGGTGTCGCACCAGCAAAGGATGCCATCCACCTGCTTGACCTTGCCATCATCGCCGCAAACTCGCTCGGAGGCGATAAAGGAGGCGATTCGACGGAGGAAGGAGAACACCTCGCCGGATTTCTCTTTGAAGACCAGCGAGCAGTCTTGGAGACGGTGATCAGAGACGTCGGGTATGAACCAGAAGACGTGCTCACTCTGCCGCTAGAGCAAATAGCTGAGGATATCTTGTTCGCGCTACAGCCAGACCCGCCGAGAGATTAGAATTAAATAAAGCCAACCTGCCTTTCGCACAAGCTGCCATCCCAAGGCTGATGTGTGACTATGGCAGGCTGATCAAATACAGAATTCTTGGTTTTTGTAAAACGTCCTTGTAGTTCTAAAACATTGGCGCATGTTGAGCACCACTGAATATGAAGGGCAAGCAATCCAGCAAAGCTGCTTCAAATGTTGAGGCTACCCATGCGAAACCTCGGCGGAAACTTTATCGCTCTGGTTCCGTTCTGGAGGATACGGATGTATCGCGAAACACAAAAGGTCCCCCGTACGCCGATCGCGAAGCTTGGTTAGAGTCCAACTCCCCGTCTATTCTTGAATACATTCGACGTTCAAGCAGGACACTCGAACTTAGGCAATTCACGGTGAACTGTCTCAGACGTCAAACTTTCTGGCGTCCAGCGCTCAATACAACGTGGCGCGACTACGCGGCTGAGGCCGCGAGCATGAGTCTTAACGAGCCGTTGCGCTACCTAAAAGAACTAGCGTTTAGCGGCGACGCCAGAGCCGTGAAGAGCTTCTGCGACCTTGCCCTGAACTGCACTAAAGAGCTTGCGGAATTGACTCAATTACAACTCGCAAAGGTGCAATCCTTCGCACATGAGCAGCGCTACTGGCCGGTGCTGAAATCGTGGCACCCACGTTTTGACACGGATCACAAAGCGGTTTTGTTGCAACTCGAATTGGGAATAAACAACCCATTGAACATTGTTAAGGGTAAGTGGGATCCCAAAGACGATGTAGGGAAGATTGCGATGCAACTCTGGGATCAATTTGAGTACCTTCGCACACTGGACGTTCCGTGGGGCTATGAGTCTTGGACTAGGGCGGAGAGCCGGGCGAGAGGTTTGCCCGAATTCAACGCTGAAACTTGGCCCATGTGGGCCGAGGTTGCCGAGGAGCACATTCGGGAAAGCTACAAGGAACGAGAGGATATCAAACGGTTAAATCTGATGGTCAAAGCCTCATCGCGCCGAATACCCTCTTACAAGATCAACTCGATGCAACACATTAACTCGCACTTCTTTACAATGCTGAAAGACAAGTTTCGCAGCATGGCAGGTTGCAATCGGGAATAGACTTGCAGGAGAACACACCCCTTTAGTCCTGCAATTCATGGATGTTTACTGCATCCATGAAAGATTTAGAGCAGTCTCCAAAAACCGTTCCGGTTTTCGTCCGTCTTCCCAAAACAGGCAACCTCTGTCCTCATTCAGGGTTGAGCCGTTCGGTCATGTACCAACTTTGCCGAGAAGGCAAGATCGTGAGCCGGGTCTTAAAGCGGTCCAACGGTACGCGCGGCTGTCGTTTGGTTTCGTACCAGTCGCTCGTCCAGTTCCTTAAAACGGTGGAGGAGGGGATATGAGCGACGAAGATATGAAATTCAACCGGCCTGGTGTGTCTGACAGTTTTCTGACCAAAGCTGGGTGCGTTCATGTTGACGAATCCGAGTGTGACGGGCGCTACGGCTTCAAGGCGATTGGCACGGCTATTCCATTTCGACACGCAAACGGCAAACCTATCATAGTTGAGGACTGGCAATTCGCTAGAGTGAGGCTTTCGGAAGCGACAAACGATCAGAAATACGATCAACGACGAGGAAGCGGAGTTCACCTTTACACTCCGCATACGTTCGCGCAATCACCCAAAGGCGCAATTCTCATTTTCGTTGAGGGCGAATTCAAGTCCCTGGCTTTGGCTGAGGCTGGCTATTGCGCCTTAGGCTTGTGCGGTATCAACGGCGCGACACGAAAGGTCACTCGCGAAAATGGGGAGCGTGATCATGTGCTGAACAGCGAACTTGTTGAGCTGCTCAAAAACCAAGAACCAACGGAAGTCGTTTTCCTCGGCGATGCTGATGTTGCGCTCAATGCGCTATTTGCGATTGAAGCGGCCAAGCTGTGTCGGCTATTGCTCGCGGTGAAGCAGTTTCCATGTATTCGGAAATTCACCGTGGTGAACCTGCCACTCGACGGGCCCAAAGGAGCCGATGATTTGCGGGATCAAAAGGGGGATGGATTCAACGAGTGCTTTGATTCTGTCTTGTCAAATAGGTACGACGTTTCTGCCAAATCAAGCGCCACGGAAATTTTCGTTTGGTTGCTGAGGAAGGAAAGTCAGTCCGTCAAGCAGCTCGTTTCGCAACAAAACCATGAAGGCTCTCGCGCTCGTGTCAGACTAGTAAAAAGCGCAGCCCTTCTTTGGAAGGAACCTGCTGCTCGGCTAGACCTCAAGCCGCTGCTCGCCGACTTGCTCGGCATCAAGCAGAACGAGGTGGCCGGGCTGGTCAAGGACGCGGCCGGCGACAGGAAATCGCGGAATAGAAAAACCGGATACCGTGGAAACCAAGGTCCCGGACGAAGCGGACACAGCTCCGCCACGCCGGCGGAATGGTTATGTCAAAAATTTCCCGCGTTGGCGGCTGAGTACGGTGAGCCCGTCTTGGAAGAAATTGACAGGGACTGTAGAATATCCGTTTGCGACATTAACGAGGACTTTTTGGCTGCGACCCTGGGCGAGAAGGGCCGTCCAGCTACGCCTACGGTGTTCCTGCCCATAGAGGAGAAGTTCTACGCCTATTCGGAAACCGAAGGAATTTTCGTGCCCAAACGTGATGCTAATTTGCTTCGAGAATTGAGTTCCTTGCTGCTAGATTGCGCCCGCCAATGCCGCAATAGTTGCGAAACTAAGACACTTGAATTCCGTTTTCGAGATGCTGCCAGTCTGAGCGGGGTTCTCAAAAAGGCGCGAGGCATACTGGATGTTCCGCATAACTATTTCGCCAGCGACCTTACGCGATTCATTCCATGCGCCGATGGGATGTTGCGATTGAGTGACAAAGAACTCTTGTTGTTCAGCCCAAACTACCGGCGTCGTAACAAGCTCTCCGTGCCTTATGCCCCTGCCGCAAAGTGTCCTCTTTTTCTCGATACTCTTATGCGCCCTGCGCTTGATCCCGATGATTTGGATTTGCTGCAACGTTGGTGTGGACAAATACTTATCGGCGAGAACTTGGCTCAGAAAATTGTCCTCCTCACCGGCACGGCAGGCGGGGGCAAAGGAACGTTCGTGCGAGTGCTCAATGGCATCATCGGGCCGAACAATCTGGCATCATTCGCGCGGGCGCTCGGTTCGTCGAAGCGATGGCG
>CAZYYS010000196.1:0-11245 GCA_964651015.1 uncultured Verrucomicrobiota bacterium | reverse complement strand
ATGACAGGCAGTGCAGGAATGGTCCTGCACGACGTTCGGTTGGTGGAAGGCGTGACCCTTGTGGCAATCGAGGCAGGCGCGGTCGATACTCGCGCGTGAGGACGATTTGATTTCCCGCAGCAGGCTTCCACCCGTGTGGCAGGCCTCGCAATTGTTGGCAAAATGAGCGTGTTGACGTGAGATGCCGCCGGGGCTGTAAAAGTTTTCGCCGCCCCACTGGTGGTAGGCATACATTCCAGCGCAGCCGATCACTACCACCGCGATCGCCGTCCAAAACTTGCCACTCCGAAGGTAGTGCGGCTTTTTGTAGTAATCCAAGTTGCCTTTATACCGTTCGGCAACCTGCTTTTGGGTTCGGTCGGGTTGGGCCATGTCAGTGGTTCAATAACGTAACATGGTGACGAGCGCGTGCCAGGCGGTCAAAATGAGCAGCAAGAATGAAAGCGGCGCGTGCACAAACAGCCAACTGTGCAACCAGTGTTGCAGTCGTGTTTGGCGGTCGAGTTGCCGCCGCTCATCGCACCAATCCTGGATTTTTTGCACGTCAGCGTGCCAGGTTGGCGTTACGCTGATCTTCAGAGTCCGGAAAAGCTCGCTGGACGTACGCCAGTCGCCAAGGTGAAGTTTTTTTCCGCGCCGCGCCGCGAGATAGGGCAAAGCTTCAAGGTCTAAAAATCCTTTCAGGACCGTGATGGATTCGTCGGGCAATTCCGTTTTTACTGGAGCGTCTGCTGCCGCGGTCGTCGCGGAAGCGGCGACGGCAACGGTGGGCGCCGGGACGGGTTCGAGACTTTCACGCATCTTTTTCGCTTCCGTTCGCAATTGTTCCAGGATGTGTGGGATCTGTTCGAAGATAACTTCCTGTGGCAGTCTGTCTTTCATCGCACGCGGAAAAATGTGTTGCAATGCCAGACCCCAAAAGCCACTGACCATCACCACCGCAAAGAGGCCAAGCAGCAACTGTGTCATCGGCCCGCCGAGCGAAAATCCGGAGTGCAGCAACACCAGTGGAATGGTGAGCACCGACAGCCAGATATGCGCCTTCAACCAGATTTGGACGCGCCCGACTCGCCAGGCAGGTTTCTTGCGGCGTGCGCCCAACATGGCGGCGAATACAAAAATCAATGCGGCACAAACACCGAAGATTAGTCCCAGGGGACTGCTACCGACTCTGCCACGCAGCGGGGGTGTCGGACCAAAAAACGCTGGCAACCTTAATTGAAACGGCAGCCAATCCGGATGAAAGTTGGCAGCGTAGCCAATGACCGCCAGCACCGTCGCCAGGATCACAAAGACGGCCCACGAAAGATGTTGACGATCAATGATCATTGGTCGTGGCGATTTAGAAGTCCGTTTCTGCCTTGTGCGTCGTTCGGGTGTCAAATTTCTTCGTCGGTTGCCAGCGGGCTGTGTCAAGGTCGCGTCGGCCGGCCAGTTGGCGCGCGAAGAATTCACTCGGGTCCACGCGCATTGCGGCGTCGTGCGGACAGGCATAAACGCAACTCGGCATGTTCAACTCCGTGCAGAGATCGCAGGTCGCCGCCTTTTTGGCCGAGGACTTTTTCTCCTCTCCCTTTGCAACCCGCATTAGCCCGAAGAATGCCAATAGATTGAAGGGCTCACGTTTCTCTCCGTTGTTGGTTTTCCCGGCTAGGGCAGTTGTCGACGTTGCCGTGCTTGCGGTGCCGGCCGCTGTTTTTGTCTCCGGCTTGCGGCTTTCCATCAGTTCGACGGGATGCATGTTGATGTTGCCATAGGGACAAAGCTCGGAACACTTGCCGCAGCCGATGCACCAGTCCTCAATGATGATTTCCAGGTTGTCTTTGCGGCGGATGGAACCGACCGGGCATTGCGTCATGCACAAGGGGTCGCGACAGGTGCGACAGGCGGTCGCCACCAGATATTTGTCGTAATGCAGTCCGTCGCGGAGCAGACGCGTCACTCCATCATGCGCATCGGCGCAAGCGCGGACGCAAAGGTCGCAACGGGTACAGCGCTCCAGATCGATCAACAGGAGGTTTTGTGCCTCGAACAGGCCTTGGTCCAGAAACTCATCCATGTTCAAACCGGCGGGCAAACCTGTGTCCCGGTCGGTTTTTAACCGCGCGCCGGCGACTTGCGTCAGCAATTGGCGCACGTCCGGAAACTGACCAAGCATGAAATTAAAATCATCTGCTTTGATGCGCACCACATCCACGGTGTCCAAAGCCGAGCAGGTGGCGATGCGGGGTTGGTTCATCAGCAGGCCGATTTCCCCAAAGTAGTCACCGCGACCCAAATAAGTGCGGACCATTTCACCGCCGGCCAGCGATTGCGTGACTTTGACCATGCCTTGTCGGATGAGATAAAAGGCATCCGCCGGATCGTTCTGTTTGCAAATCACGTCGCCCTTGTTGAAGGAAACCAGTTCGACGTTGTCCTTGAGGTGATTCAAAAAGCCCTCGTTCAGCGAGGCGAACAACGGCACACTGCGCAGGTGGCTGCTTAAGGAGCGTTCACGGTACTTGCGATCCATTTCCGCCTTGAACGAAGTGCCTTTGAAGGTCGGTGCTTTGACCTTGGTCGTGGCTTTGGTGGTGGTGTCGATCTGGCGCGTGCCCACCAACATGTCCAGGATCACGCGCAACATTTCGATGATGACGCAATCTTCAACCGCGCGCACTGTCGCGGAACGCGGCAGGAAATTGCGGCAGGTCATTTCCCCAAATAGCTCGCCCGGCCCCAGTTGGGCCAATGGTTTGGTAATTGAAAGATCCACGGAGGCATCAATGGGAATGAAGCTCCGCTCCTTGCGATCGCGCTTCTCTTCGCGGTCGCTGACCATGAAACTTCTCATCCGCGCCGCGCCGCGACCAAAGAACCCCGTGCCGCCGCTCGATTGGGTCTTAATGTGCGCAATTTGATTGGCGATGAAGATATCGACCTTGCCGGAAATAAGGTAGAACGCCGTGGAGCCGAACGCCCCTTCTTCACAAACGATGTCGCCCGCCTTGAATCGATGCAACACCGCTGCGCCTTTTGCCCAATTGTCCACTTGGGTGCGGGGGACTTCCTTCAACGCAGGGAGATACTCGAGAAGCTGATCGGTGGACAACGGCTCACCAACATCCAACTTTTCGTTAATTGGTTGCATTGACGGGGCAAAGAATATAACAAACCGTCGTGCCCGGCAAATGTTTAAGTCAAAGACGACCAGTTGCAAAACTACCGGCGATTCGATTCGAGCCGGGTCTGATTTTCAAAAGAAAAATCGCCTTCTTGTTTGTTCCGCTTTGCCTCCTGTTTCAGATGCAAGCGCAGGAAAAACAACTTGACCTCACTCCCGCAAAATTTCTCGGAGCACAATCCTGCAGTTCCTCCAGTTGTCACGGTGGTGCCGGGGAAAATCGCCACCAATACACCATTTGGTCGAAGCTCGATTTCCACTCCCGCTCGTTTGCAACCCTCACCACCGCGCGCTCCGCGCGCATCGCCGACGCGCTTAAGCTCGGTGACCCAACGCAAAGCACGCGCTGCACCGTCTGTCACGCACCCTTTCAGACCGTGCCGGCAACCGAACTGGCCAAAGACGTTGAGATCAAGGAAGGCGTTTCCTGTGAGAGTTGTCACGGGCCGGCGGAGAACTGGCTGCGCTCGCACACGCGATCGGATTTCAGCCATCAAGACCGAGTCAACGCCGGGATGCGTGATCTAAAGAATCTCTACGTCCGCGCGAACACTTGTGTTGCCTGCCACCAAAATGTCGATGCCGAGCTTTTGCAAGCTGGCCATCCCGAACTCATCTTTGAACTGGACGGACAGGCTGTAACCCAACCGAAGCACTGGCGCGAGACGACCAATTGGAACGGCGCGCAAGCGTGGTGGACTGGCCAATCAGTGGCGCTACGCGAGATGAGTTGGCAGATCACTAACGAAAAATCGCCGACGGAAAATCAGGTCAACCGATGGAAAGGACTAATTTGGCTATTCAACCAGATGGAAAAACCAAAAGCAGGGGCAATACCTTCAGCAATCGAAGAGGCAAAAACTGTTCAACAGGCAACCGATGCCGGAGCAAAATATTTATTTGATGTGCTGCGGGATAAAGGCATGCACACATTTTTATCCTCATTGGCAAGCGCAAGCACCGATTTCCGTGACAGCTCCATTTCACAGCCCTTGCAAGCGCGTCGCGCTGAGCGACTGGTGCTCGCGCTTGACCGCCTTGTCACCGCACTTCCGGAATTGGACAAGAACGAGCCGGTGCAGTCCGCGCTTAAGCAATTGTTCAAGGACGCGCAATCACTGCCGGATTTCAGTCCGACTCAATTTGCGGAGCACCTTTCGGCTTTTCAAAAAGCTCTGACGAGTGCTGTGCCTTCGAGCAAATGAAGAGAAATTCAACCCTATGAATCGAAAATGAATTCGATCAGAGCAACGGTTTGTTGTTTCCTGGCTTTTTGTCTCGTCGCGCTCTTACCCGTTCAAGGCGCGGAGAACGCCACCTCGTCGCCTGACGCATTGTGCGTGATGACGTTCAACCTTCGCTACGCCAGTCCGAAACCGCCGAACGCCTGGCAGCAGCGTCGACCGGTGATGCAGCATTGCATCGAAAAAGTGTTGCCGGATTTGGTCGGAACGCAGGAGGGGCTTTATCAACAGTTGAAAGACATCGCGACGGATTTGCCGCAGTATGAATGGATCGGGCAGGGCCGCGATGGCGGCAGTCGCGGCGAGTTCATGGCGGTGTTTTATCGGAAGGACCGCTTTGAACCGCTTGAATACGATTACTTCTGGCTGTCGGACACCCCGGAGGTCATTGCGTCCTCGACATGGGGCAACACGAATCGCCGCATGGTCACCTGGGTCAGATTCCGTGATCGGAAAACCGAGCAGGAATTCTATTTCTGGAACACTCACCTGGATCACGCCCTTCAAGAAGCCCGCGAGAAAGCCGCGCTGCTGATTCTTCAGCGGATTAATTTGTTGAAAACAAATTTGCCGGTGGTGTTGGTTGGAGACTTTAATGCCGTAGCCGGTGCGAACAGCGTTTACGACATCCTAGTGCGGGACGGCGGACTGACCGACTCATGGCCAACCTCGGCAAAGCGAGTAAACGAGGGTTACAATACGTTTCATGGCTATCAAGTGCCGCGGCGGAACGGACAACGGATTGATTGGATTCTATCGCGCGGTCCATTTGTCACTGATGCCACTGAAATCGTCTTGTTCGAAGAGCGCGGACAATATCCGAGTGATCATTTTCCGGTCGTGGCCTGGCTGCGTCTGAAGAATTCCCCAAAGTAAAAGCCAAAAAAGACGCCTCATTCAACACTATTGAACAGCCAACAATGTCCACTATGCTCCTTTAACTACTTCAGGGGACGTTTGAAGTAGTACGTGCCAAGATTGTCATCTCTTTGAATAAGGCCCCAGCCTTCTTTACCCAGACCGTTCAAAAACTCCTCCCTGTCCGCATTTGTAAGCCTTCTTGAGGGGGTTGGGGTTCATGGAAACAACCTTGTACTCCCATTGTGTGACTTCAGCATGCGGTCGAGTACAGCAGCAACCAGCTAATAGAAAGCTACCGGCGAGAAGGATGAATAGGGACTTTTGAGGTGGTTTTCATAAAGTGGGTTGTATTTTGGATGACACGGCATGTCGAGCACCAATCTAGTAGAGCATCACCGCATAGTTGGTGATGGTCGGACCATGACCGCATAGTTAGCCTTGTCTAACTTTAACAGTTGACACTAACTGTTGTCTCGAATTATTGTCTCCAAGTGCGGTGCTCTCCTTGTAATTGGGCCGCACTTTCTGTGAGTTTGATGAGACAGGAATCGAACCGTGTGCGGGCATTTGTGCTCCTCGCCGTTTTGGCGTGGATGTTGAATATTGCTATTGCTTCTGCGAACGGTGACGGTTCATTGGACGCTGTTCCGTTGCCGGACAAAAGCCACTACACTTTGTTCGATGCCACGCCACGTGACCTGATGAGACCGATGAGCACCGACCGACCGGACCAGACGGAGTCGCCCTACACGGTGGATGCTGGGCATTTTCAGGTGGAGATGGATCTGGTGAGTGCGGTGTTTGACCGTGATCGTTCCGGCGGCGGGGAAGTAGAAACGATCGGTTGGGGGACATCCCTCAATCTGAAAGCAGGATTGTTGAACAATGTGGACATCCAGTTTGTGCTCGACCCGTACGTAAATACGAGGGTCAAGGACACTGTCGCCGGCTCGGTCGCCACAACTTCAGGTTTTGGCGATATTCAAACCCGGCTCAAAATCAATCTTTGGGGCAACGATGTCGGCGCGACCGCGTTTGCGATCATGCCGTTCCTAAAATGGCCGCTGGCGGAATCCAGCATCCGAAATGGCAAGACAGAAGGCGGCACCATCTTCATTCTGGGATACGAATTGCCTGCCGGGTGGAGTTCGGCGGTAATGACCGAGTTTGACTTTGTGGCCAACGACACCGATGGATACGATACCGAGTTCGTCAACTCGATCACGTTCAGCCACGACATCGTCGGCAAACTTGCTGGCTACGGGGAGTTTTTCTCCGTCCTTAGTTCGGCCGGCGATGCGGACTGGCAGGGACAATTCGACGTGGGATTCACTTACGCCGTGAATGACAACATGCAGCTCGATACCGGCTGCAATTTTGGCGTCACCGAATCCGCGCCAGACTTTAATCCGTTCATCGGTTTGTCGTGGCGGTTTTGATTCATCATTATGAAACACACTTTCACCTTTCCCCAAAAAAAGAGAATTTATGCCAACCCTTCAGTTATGCGGCACCGCATCTGGTTTCGTTGCCGGGCATTGAGCGTGGTCACTGCGCTCGGTATGTTGCTGACGACCGAGGTGGCTGGGAAAAAGCTACCGGCCAACTACACCATCGTCACCACCTGCGGCATGGTCACGGACATCGTGCGCGAGGTGGCCGGTGACAAGGCAAAGGTAACAGGTTTGATGGGCGAAGGCGTGGACCCACACCTCTATAAGCCCACGCGGGACGACGTCGCGAAACTGTTGCAAGCGGACGTGGTTTTTTACTCTGGTCTCATGCTCGAAGGCCGCATGACCGACACGTTTCTAAAAGTTGCCCGCAAAGGCACCCCCGTCTTTGCCGTCACGGAATTGTTGGACGAAAAGTTTCTCCTGGAACCCAAGGAATTTCAGGGGCACACGGATCCGCACGTGTGGATGGATGTCAAAGGCTGGATGGATGCCGTCCAAGTTGTGGCGCGTTCGCTCGGAGAGGTGGACGCCACCAACGCCGCGTATTACCGGCAGAACGCGGAGCGTTACAGCATTCAACTTGCAAAGCTCAACGACTATGCTAAGCAAGCTGTGGGAAGCATCCCGAAGGAACGCCGTGTGCTCATCACTGCGCACGATGCGTTCAATTACTTTGGCCGTGCTTACGACCTTGACGTGCGTGGCATCCAGGGCATCAGCACCGAGTCCGAAGCGGGCGTGGCTGACATCAACAAGCTTGTGGATTTCATCGTCACGCGGAAAATCCCTGCGATCTTCGTCGAGTCGAGCGTGTCGGATAAAAACATCAAGGCGCTCGTTGAGGGCAGCAAATCCCGCGGGCATGCCGTTCGAATTGGTGGCCAGCTTTTCTCAGATGCCATGGGCAAACCGGGCACGTATGAAGGCACTTACATCGGCATGATCGATCACAACGTAACGACCATCACCCGTGCATTGGGCGGCCAGGCGCCGGAGCGCGGCTTGAACGACTTGCTTGCCGGACCGAGGGAGGCGAAGTGAAGAATGAGCGTGCCAATCACGTTTTTCCCAAGGACAATTTGGTAATGCATATGCAGTACGAATTCGTCCGGGCGCTTTCTCCATGAACGCACCGTCAACACCACCGCTTCCCCTTGCTGTTCGGGACTTGAATGTCGCGTATCAAACCAAGGTCGTCGTATGGGATGCGGATTTCGATGCGCCCGCCGGCAAACTGGTTGCCATCGTCGGCCCGAATGGCGCTGGCAAAAGCACTTTGCTCAAGGCTGCGCTGGACTTGATTCCTGCGGCGTCTGGCAGCGTGCGCTTCTTCGGTCTACCGTACCGCGAAGCGCGACATCGGGTTGCCTACGTCCCGCAGCGCGAGAGCGTGGATTGGGATTTTCCGGTAAGCGCGTTGGACGTGGTGGCGATGGGACTATACCGCCAACTGGGCTGGTGTGTACCGGTGCGCTCCAAGGAGCGTGAACTTGCGCGCGCCGCGCTCGCAAAAGTCGGATTGGCCGACTACGCCGCGCGGCAAATCAGCGAGCTTTCGGGCGGCCAGCAACAGCGTGTTTTTCTCGCGCGAGCCCTGGCACAGGACGCTGACCTGTATCTGATGGATGAGCCGTTCGCGAGCGTGGACGCCGCCACCGAACGCGCCATTGTGGAGGTGCTCCGTGAGTTGCGCGCGCGCGGCAGGACCGCTGTCTGCGTGCATCACGATCTCCCGACCGTGCCAGAGTATTTCGATCACGTCGCATTGCTGAACATGCGCGTCATGGCGCAAGGCCCGGTGGCGGAGGTATTCACCGCCGAAAACTTGCGCAAAACCTACGGTGCCCGGCTCACGTTGCTGGAGGAAGCCGCCCAAGCGGTCGAACGCGCGCGCGTGACCGCTCAACATCGCGCATGAATCGTTGGCGACCCTCTTTGGTAATTGGTCTGCTCGTGTTGCTCTTGGGCGGGTGGATCTGGCTGTCGCGTTCGCGAGACAGTCATTCCGGCGAGGCCCATGGTCGGGCCGGCAAGTCCATTACGGACACGGGTCTTCAGTGGCCCACACGGGAAAGGCTTTGGCGCACCATTTCACTCGCGGACTACAACACGCGCGTCGTGTTTGCGGGCGTGACAGCGCTAGGCGCCGCGAGCGGGTTGGTCGGGACGTTTCTCTTGTTACGCAAGCGCTCCCTGCTCAGCGACACCATCAGCCACTGCACGTTGCCGGGGATCGCTATCGCATTTCTTGTTGCCGAAGCCGCGGGGATGTCCGGTCGGTCGCTGCCGCTGCTGCTCACGGGAGCGGTGGTGACGGGCGTGCTTGGCATGGGCGCGGTGGCTGCCATCCGCACGCGAAGCCGCGTGAAGGATGACGCGGCACTGGCCATCGTACTCAGTGTTTTCTTCGGACTGGGCATTGCGCTGATGGTAATCATTCAGCAACTGCCGACCGGCAATATCGCCGGCCTTTCACATTTCATCTACGGCAAAGCCGCAGCCATGACGGCGGGCGACGCCCGATTGATTTTGTTCGCCAGCCTCACCGTCGCGCTCGGTTGCGGAGCGTTGTTCAAGGAGTTGAAGCTGCTTTGCTTCGACGCGGTCTTCGCGCGTACTCAAGGCTGGCCAACAACCCTGCTCGATCTGGCGCTGATGGGATTGGTCGTCGCTACGACTGTGATCGGCCTGCAAGCCGTCGGATTGCTGCTCGTTGTCGCCCTGCTTATCATCCCGGCGGCGGCGGCGCGGTTCTGGAGTCATCGGCTGGGCGTGACAGTGTTGCTGGCTACCTTGATCGGCGCTGTCAGTGGCCTGGTTGGTGTCATTGCCAGCGCTTTGTTTCCGAAGTTACCGGCGGGCGCGGTCATCGTCCTGGCAGCCGTGTTTTGTTTTACCGCAAGTCTGCTCTTGGGCGCGCGGCGCGGATTACTGATTCGCTGGCTGGAACAGCGCCGGGTCGCCGCGCGCGTGGCACGACAACATCTGTTGCGTGCTATCTACGAATGGTGCGAAACCCAAAGGCAATCCGCCTGCCCGCCTCCGGCCAGCCTGCTCGATTGCGCCGTGTCGCCCGGAGAATTACGTCGCGCCAACGACTGGAGTCAGGCGCGACTTCGGCATCTTCTGCGGCTCGGGCTTGCCGAGCGGTTGGTGACGTGGAACAACTCGCATGACGCCGTACAGCTCTCGGCGAGAGGTAAACTCGAAGCCCGTCGCGTCACCCGCAACCATCGCCTCTGGGAGGCCTACTTGCTGCGCTACGCGGATGTGGCGCCGCAACACATCCATCATAACGCCGACCAGATCGAGCACGTGATTGAACCGAACATCGTCAACGAACTCGAGGAATTGCTCGCTGGACGCGAGGGCGGGGCGTTCGTGCCGGCCGATCCTGAGAAACCCCAAATTGTCCCGTTGAAAGGAGTCGGTTCATGAACTGGAGCGAGCTTGACACATGGATTGTCATCACCGGTGTTTTGATATGCCTGGCGTGTGCACTCCCAGGCGCATTTCTGATGCTAAACCGCCAAAGCATGCTGGGCGACGGCATCAGTCACGCCGTACTGCCGGGTCTCGCCATCGCGTTCCTACTGACTAATTCGCGGGAAATATTGCCAATGGTGATCGGCGCGGTGATCGCTGGCGCGCTCACCGCCGTGCTCGCGCAGGCGGTTCAGCGGTTTGGGCAGGTTGAAAGCGGGGCGGCGCTAGGTGTGGTGTTTTGCGGCCTGTTCGCCGTCGGATTGATCCTGATCCGCGTCGCGTCCGACCGCGTTGACCTGGACGCCGATTGTGTGCTTTACGGTTCGATCGAAACTGCGGTGGTGGATGTGGGGCGCATGCCGCGGGTTGCTCTTATCAGCGGCGGCTTGTTGCTGGTCAACGCGCTGCTTACGGCGCTCTTCTACAAGGAACTTCGGCTCGCCGCTTTTGATCCGGCGTTGGCAACGACCTTGGGATTCAATGCCGACGCGATCCGCCTCGGGCTCACCCTTGTGGCGTCGGTGACCACGGTCCTGGCTTTTGAAAGCGTCGGCAGCATCCTGGTGATCGCGATGCTTGTCGTCCCCGCCGCGACGGCATCATTGCTCACACGGAATTTACGCTGGCTGCTGGCACTGGCGTTGGTGTTCGCGGCGGCGAGCGCGGTACTGGGGCACATCGGGGCCATTACGCTCCCCGGAATGGTGGGAGTTTTCCTGGGCCAGCCCGACCTTGGGGCAACCAGCTCTGCTGCGATGATGGCGGTCGCGGCGGGAGTGTTCTTCCTGTTGGCGGCCGTTTTTTCGGCGTGGCGTCAGTCAGGCAAACCGCGATTATCGCCATCGTGAGCATCGGGTCGTATCCCACTTGTAGTGAGGCCATCATCAAGGCAGCCCTCCGAAAGCTGTCGTAGCGACTGCAAAATCTCTTGAGGCTCGCCCCGTCTCGCTTGTCTCTGGCCAATTCTCGGTTTGTTCTATTTATACGCGCATAAATAATGCGACATTCGGCCTAATTGAAAGAGTGGAGAA
>CAZYYS010000195.1:0-11284 GCA_964651015.1 uncultured Verrucomicrobiota bacterium | reverse complement strand
CGGGGACTTGCACCCCGTTGTGTGTACGCCTCCACAGGCGCACGAGCGCGGACAGTCCTTGTCCGCGTGTCGCTTGGGCGTGGGCAGGAACTTGCGGACAAAGCTGTACAAAGCTGTCCGCGCCCCGGGAAAATCTTCGCAGCCCGAGAGGATTTTGACGGATAGTAATACAAAACCCAGGATGACGATAAAAATACCACCGGTGACATTGCTCATCTGCCGGGTGAACCGTTCCAACGTCGGACAAAGTAGGTTCGACACAATTTTCTTTGCGCCTTGTGGGCCTTTTTGTGGCTGGTTAATTAATCTACGTTTTCCAGGCTCACATGCGCGCGCGGTACCCAGACTGGATGGAGGTTTAGAAATCTGTAGTTTCCTTCGACTGATTCGGCGGCTATAAAAGTCGCGATGGCATTCAAAGATTTCCCCGAACAGGAACAAGTCGCCCAGTTGTTGCAGCGCAGTCTGGATCGTGGCCGCCTGGCCCATGCTTATCTCTTCGCCGGCCACTCGCTTGGTGAGTTGGAGGGCATCGCGCGCGCGTTGGCCAAAACGTTGAATTGCCGGCAGCCGGCGCGGACCAGACCTGACGGGCCGGCGATTGATAGTTGTGACGAATGCCTGAGTTGCCGCAAGATTGATCACGACAATCACGCGGACGTGCATTGGGTGCGCCCGGAGTCCAAATCGCGCGTCATACTCATCGAGCAAGTGCGCGCGTTGATGCAAGAGATCAATCTCAAGCCGACTGAAGCGGAATACAAAGTTGCGGTTATTGTCGCGGCCGACCGGTTGAAAATAGAAGCAGCCAATGCTTTCCTGAAAACGCTGGAAGAGCCGCCGCCGAAGTCGATTTTGATTCTGCTGACCACGGAACCGCAACGAATTCTCGAAACCATTCTTTCGCGTTGTTTGCGGTTGAACTTCGCGGGCGAAAGCGGTCGGAAGTTGGACGCCGCACAAACAGCCTGGCTCACGGAGTTGAGCGAAAGTGCGGCGGTGGAACAGCGGGGATTGTTGGGACGGTATCGTTTGCTCGGAATTTTGCTGAAAAGACTGGCTGAAATGAAGGGGGGGATTGAAAAGTCGCTTACAGCCCGTTCGCCGCTGGAGCGTTACCCGGATGTCGAACCGGCGTTAAGGGAGAAGTGGGAGGAAGAATTGACGGCAGCAATCGAGGCTGAGTATCGGCTGCAACGATCGGATCTGCTGCTGGGGTTGCAATGGTGGTTGCGTGATGTGTGGCTTGAAACTCTGGCTTTGAGGCAAGGCGATGGCCGCCAAACTCCTGAAGCCGGAACCGCAGGTTCGCTTTCAATGCAGGTGGACAGGCTGTTGAACTTTCCAGAATTGCCGAGTGTCAGACGTGTAGCGGCGAGAGTTACAGCCAACCAAGCCAGTGCGAACCTGGAAATTCTTGAGGGAACTCAACGATTGCTTGGCACGAATGTACAGGAGGCGCTTGCCTTGGAAGTCGGCTTGCTGAAACTCAAATTGTGAGTCCGCCCGCCGCAAAGCCGCGACAAACCCTCACGGGCCAGGAGCTGTACGCACTGGTATTCGGGCTGTTCCTTGGCCTGGCGATTGTGAAGTTTGGCAATCCGGTCATCCTTGATCATAAGATCAGGCCGCCAACATCGTTTTCTGAAGTGTGGGTCGACTCGTGGCCAACACATTGGGGTAACTGGCTACTGGCATTGCTGTTGTTGCCGGGTTTATGGCTGATCGCCTTGAAGAAGCTGCGGTGGCCGGGCACGGCGTGGCTGTGGGTACTCCCGGCGGTATGGTTCAGCTGGCAACTTGTTTCCGCCACCCGGACCGTTGATCGCACACTTACGGAGGTTACGCTGTGGCATTTTGCGGGCTGTCTCGCGTGTTATTTCCTAGGTGCACTGGTCTTAGGACACAAACACACCATGCGGTGGCTATTGATCGGCGTGCTGGCGGCATTCGCATTTTGCCTGGTGCGCGCAGTGAACCAGCGGTTGATCGAATTTCCTCAAGACCGGCAAGCCCTGCTGGAAGGCGAGCGCACGGGTTGGACAAACTTTCCGCCCGAAGTGTTCCTACAGATGAAGCGCGATGGATTCATCATCACAACCAACGGAGTCGATGTGACAAATCCGGTGATTCTGGCTAAATATGAAAAAGGGCGAGTTCACGGCACGCTTGTGTATCCCAACGCATTGGCAGGGGTCGTGTTGCTGCTGTGGCCGCTTGCCATCGTAGTGGCTGTCGATGGCACGCGGCGGTTCCGACCTCTCACGCGAGCGGTGGTCATCGTACTTGCGCTTCTGCTTGGTGGAGGTGGGTTGTTTTGGACCGGATCAAAATCCGGTTGGTTGATCGCATTGGTGCTCGCTGGCGTGTGGGTGTTTCGGTTGAATTGGCCAAGTCGTTGGAAAGGGGCAGTGTTCCTTACGATGATGGTAGCGGGTTTAACGATATTTGCACTTCGGTTTCAGGCTTACTTTGCTGCGGGTGCAACGAGCGTTGGGGCCCGGTTTGACTATTGGCGAGCAGCGCTGCGGATCACGGGAGAGCGCACATTGCTCGGCTCAGGTCCGGGTACCTTTCAGCGGCCCTACGCACTTATCAAGTCGCCCGAAGCCGAAATGGCGCGGCTTACGCATAACGATTACCTCGAACAGTTTTCCGATTCAGGCATCATAGGCGGGTTAAGCTTCGTGGCATGGATTGGAGTTTTGCTCCTGACGCTCGGCAAGAAGGTATGGGGATCGAAAGATGACTTATTACGTGCGGTATATGTCGGACTCTTGGGCTGGAGTTTGCAGGGCTTGGTTGAGTTCGGGCTTTATATTCCGGCTTTGGCTTGGTTGGCTTTCAGTTTGTTTGGCTGTTTGGCGAATCGCGCTGCAAATCAAATCGACATTGGATCAAAGACCCGTTAGCCTGCACTCGGAACGATGAAAATCTTGTATCTTAACGGCCCAAACTTGAACATGCTGGGGCAAC
This sequence comes from uncultured Verrucomicrobiota bacterium, assembly GCA_964651015.1. Lineage (GTDB taxonomy): Bacteria > Verrucomicrobiota > Verrucomicrobiia > Limisphaerales > PALSA-1396 > CAZYYS01. The sequence goes on along the minus strand of CAZYYS010000195.1, from coordinate 8,308 downwards.
GGGAGCCGGAAACTTACGGTCGAGCCACCCTCCGGGACATTGAGGCCAAGGTTCGGGAACGGGCCGGTAGAATGTTGGGGGTGGAAGTGGAGTTCCGGCAATCCAACTTGGAGGGGGAATTGATTACTTGGATTCAGCAGGCAAAAGGGCGAATCGATGTCATAGTTCTGAATGCAGCCGCCTACACCCATACGAGCATCGCACTGCGAGATGCCATTGTGGCGACGGGAGTACCGACCATTGAGCTTCACTTATCCAATACCCAAGCCCGCGAGGAATTCCGCCACAAGTCGTTCATTGCACCTGTTTGTCGTGGGCTAATAGCTGGGTTTGGCACAAACTCGTACGTTTTGGCGCTTGAAGCGGCCGTTAATGTTAACGAGAAGTGAATTCTAACAAGGTGACGCCTTTTCGCGCAGCTTTTTGGATATGCTTCACGGCCATTTTTTACCGCTTGACGGGGTTTTATTACCTGACTAGTCTCGCCCGCAATTGAAATAACCAGTCAAGCAGGGCCGAAGTTCGGCTGCTGCTTTTTTTGCTTGATACAGACATGTTACGAAACGAAAGCAAGCATTTGGGTTTCTAACGAAGAGCGGCCTGTGGACCTGAAAGACATAAAAGCCATCATTGATTTGATGAAGAAGAACTCCATCTCAGAGTTCGAGTTGGAGCGGCAGGATTTCAAGATAAAGCTCAAGCGAGCAGCAAGCGGTGTAGTTGGCATTCCGCAGACGGAAGAACCGCCAGTCGCGGCGTATTCGCCAACACCCGCCGTTGCTGCCTTGCCGCCTGCCGTCGTAGCGCCTCCGCCACCCATAGCCGCATCCGACGAGCTGGAAGTCAAATCGCCGATGATTGGCACATTTTACCGGGCGCCTTCTCCAGAATCCGCCAACTACATTGAGATTGGCACAGAGGTCAACTCCGACACGGTTGTTTGCATCATCGAAGCGATGAAAGTCATGAATGAAATCAAAGCTGAGGCCAAAGGCGTGGTCACACAGATTTTGGTCGAAAACGCCAAACCCGTGGAATTTGGCCAGCCGTTGTTCAAAATTCGCCCTACTTGACGGCCTCGCAAGTCTCGGTGCTTTTGCCCGGGTCGAGTTAACTGGCTTGCCATAGTGCTTCCGCTCTAAACCGCATGTTCGAGAAAATACTGGTAGCAAATCGCGGGGAGATCGCCGTTCGTATCATCCGCGCGTGCAAAGAGCTTAACGTTCGCACGGTTGCCGTTTATTCGGAAGCTGACGCCAACTCCATGCATGCTCAATTGGCTGACGAGGCAATCTGCATCGGGAAAGCGGCTAGTAGCGAGAGTTATCTGCGCATCGACCGGATCATCAGCGCAGCGGAGATTGCGGATGTTGACGCTATTCACCCCGGTTACGGATTCCTTTCCGAAAACGCGCATTTTGCGGATGTTTGCGAGAACTGTAACATTCGTTTCATTGGCCCAAGTTCTCGTGCGATGAATGCGTTGGAGGACAAAGCTGTAAGCCGTTCGCTGGCCAAAAAAGCCGGGGTGCCAATCCCACCCGGCTCGGATGGAATGGTGGACAATGAGCAGGATGCTTTAGCGACAGCGAAACGGATCGGTTACCCGGTAATGATCAAGGCGGTGGCCGGTGGCGGTGGACGTGGAATGCGGGCGGCGCACAATGATATTTCCCTAGTCAAGGGCTATCATACGGCACGTACGGAAGCAGAAAAGGCTTTTGGTAATTCTGGCGTTTACATTGAGAAGTTGATTGAGAATCCACACCACATTGAGTTTCAAATCCTAGGCGACCACCGGGGGCACGTCATCCACTTGGGTGAACGCGATTGCTCCATACAAAGACGGAACCAAAAGCTAATCGAGGAAATGCCATCCCCATTAATCGAGAGCAAGTTTCGGAAATTAAGGGATAAAATTGGCAAGGCTGCCGTACGCATCGGCGAACTGGCACATTACACCAATGCAGGCACTGTGGAATTCATCGTCGATGACCGGGGTAACTATTACTTCCTGGAGGTCAACAAGCGGATCCAAGTGGAACATCCCATAACCGAGGAGGTAACAGGCATTGATCTGGTTAGATACCAGATCATGATCGCCATGGGAGAGCCGCTACGTCATTCGCAAAGTGACATCCAATTCAAAGGCCACGCCATCGAGTGCCGGATCAACGCGGAAGATCCATTTGATGATTTTCGACCGAGTCCTGGGCGCATCGAAATGTATTATCCTCCGGGTGGTCGCGGCGTGCGGGTGGACAGCCATGCCTACGCTGGTTACACAGTCCCGCCTCATTACGACTCGATGATCGGCAAGCTCATCACCTATGGAAAGGATCGGCGTGAGGCGATGGACAAGATGAGTCGCGCACTGAGCGAGTACATGCTGACCGGCGTCAAGACGACGATTTCGTTTCAACAAGCTATTCTTCAAGATCCGAATTTCCGCCGGGGCGTTTATTCGACAAACTTCATTGAGCAACTCTTGAGCGGTGCCCGACGCGAATTGATCGAGGAAAAAGCGTAATCAGAAGTCATTCCACTGCACTCGCCGGTGAATTCGCCCGCGACGTGTCCTTCGAGCATGATAGATAGCAAAGCGGAGAGGCTGAATTCTGCATGGAAGGGCAAATCGACATCTGAATAAGAGTTTGACACCTGAACGACTCAAACCTAGTTTCAACTCAAATAGAATTTATGGCTGAGAACATACCAAACTTACCAGCGGGATCGCCACCACCCAAAAAGGAAACTGGGAAGGTGCAACCCAAGAAAGAAACCGTACGGATTAATCTGCCGCCAAAGCCCTCCGCTGCGCCGACGATCAAGTTGCCAACACTCCCTCCTGGAGGTCCCCCAGCGCCAACCGCTTCGGCACCGACTGCGGCTGCTCCTGCTGCTGCCCCGACCGCCGCGCCAACCGCGGCACCCGTTGCCAAGGCAGCCGCTCCCGCTGCCGCTGCTGCACCCAGACCCGCCGCGCCTGTCGCAGCCCAAAAACCGGTTGCGGCGCAACGAGCCCCAGTAGCCGCTGCGCCAGCCGTCAGTGCTGTGGATAACATACTCGCTATTGCTGCTGCGGTGGTCAGCCTGCTGGTGGCAGGAAGCTTGTTTTACCTATTGTCTATAATGCAGTAGAAACAGCCTCAATCCGCTCTGGAATTCCGCAGAAGGTACTTTTGCCCACGCGATCTTTATGGCTAATCCCAACATAGTCACTTTGACAAAGGAGAACTTTGCTCAGGAGGTGCTTCAATCTCCCACAGCTGTGCTGGTCGATTTTTGGGCCGAATGGTGCGGGCCCTGCAAAATGGTGGCTCCAGTCCTCGATGAACTCGCTGATGAATATCAGGGGCGCGTCAAGATCGGCAAAGTCAACATCGACGACCATCAATCGCTGGCCACGGAATATGGCATTCGCGCCATACCAACGCTCTTGCTGTTTCATCAAGGTCAGGTGACCGAGCAAATTGTTGGCCTGCGAAGCAAGCGCGATCTCAAGGCGAGCTTCGATAAAGTCGCAGCGTAAGCGTGCTGCGTGCGGGCGTTATGTCGCTCATCCTCACGCCCCGACAACTCACTCAACGCGCGGAGATATATCATCAGATCGGTCAGTTGACGGCTGCCGGTGTCGGCCTGCCCCAAGCGCTGGAGCATATGCGCCGCAACCCGCCTGCCCGCTCGTTTCGCGAGCCGCTGCAAAAGCTTATCAACCAGTTGGGGCAAGGCCACACATTCAGCGAGGCGATGAGTCGTTCCGGCAAATGGCTGCCGTCGTTCGATCTTGCGCTCTTGCAAGCTGGTGAACATAGCGGCCGGCTCGAAGCAGTTTTCAAATTGCTCGCCAGTTTTTACAATGACCGCGCCCGCCTGACCCGACAGATGATTTCCGACCTAGCATATCCCATGTTCGTGTTTCACGCCGCCATTTTCATTTTTCCCTTCGCGCAATTTTTCATTTCGGGAGATTGGCTGGCTTATTTGCAACAAACCTTCGGCGTGCTGCTCCCGATCTACACCGCAGTCCTCCTGATCATTCTTGCCTGCCAGGGACAACGTGGCGAAACGTGGCGATCATGGCTGGAAGCACTGTTTCATTGGATTCCAATTCTGGGCAAAGCACGGCGCGCCCTCGCGTTGGCACGACTCTCTGCTGCATTGGAGGCGCTTATCAGCGCGGGTGTGACGATCATCGAAGCGTGGGAACTTGCGGCGGCAGCAAGTGGTTCACCCGCATTGCGGCGCGCAGTGCTGGCTTGGAAGCCGCGCGTGTTGTCGGGTGAAACGCCCGCAGAAGAAGTCAATGCGAGCCCGCAATTTCCCGAATTGTTTGCCAACCTCTACCGCACCGGCGAAGTAAGCGGTCAACTGGACGAAACCCTGCGGCGGTTGCAGATCTATTACCAAGAGGAAGGAACTCGCAAACTTCACGCGCTGGCGCAATGGACTCCACGCATCATCTATTTTTCGGTGGCGCTGATGATTGCGTATCGCGTCATTCAGTTTTGGACCGGATACCTCCAGCAAATTCAGGGTGCCGGTGGCTTCTAAGCGGGCCGTAATAGCTAAAATGCGCTTCAGCCGCCATCAACGCAGTTGAAACTTTTCTCATATCACTCCTTTGCTTAATCTTCGCCCATGACTCTATCCGAGTTGCTCGCTAACGAAGAGTTGCGTCAACACGAATTTCCGATTGTGCGTGAGAAGATTTTCCTCGCCCACGCCGGGGTTTGTCCATTGCCGCGGCGGGTGGCTGAGGCTATTTCCAATTACGCCCGGCAATCGACGACCGGCGACCAAGAGCGGGTTGCCTATCCGGCTGTCCTCAAAGATGGTCGCCAACTCGCGGCACGCCTACTAAATGCCCAACCTGATGAAGTCGCATTTGTAGGCCCGACGTCGCTGGCGCTGAGTTTGATCGCCAGCAGTTTGGTGTTCCGAAAAGGGGACAACATCGTGATTTATTTTGACGATTACCCGTCGAATGTTTATCCGTGGCTGGCGTTGGCGGAAAAAGGCGTGCAAGTCCGGTTGCTCAACACGCGCGAATTGGGAGCAATCCGTCTGGCCGACGTGCGCGGGCGAGTGGATGAGCAGACACGGGTGGTAGCGCTGGCTTCGTGTCATTTCATCAGCGGATATCGAATCGACTACCAAGCGATCGGAAAATTTCTACGGGAACGAAATATCCTTTTCTGTCTGGACGCGATTCAGACCTTGGGTGCTTTTCCGACGACGGTCGAGAACATCGATTTGCTGGCAGCCGATGCGCACAAGTGGCTGCTGGGGCCATGCGCCGCCGGCATCATGTTCGTACGACGATCACTCCAAGAGCGGCTGAATCCGCCGATTTACGGCTGGAACAATGTACGCTGCCCAAATTACGTGGCCCAGGAGCAAATCGTGTTTCGGGCCGGTTCGCAGCGCTTTGAAGTTGGCACCCATAATTTGCTTGGCCTCGTCGGATTGCATGCGGCGCTGGAATTGATATTGGAGTTGGGTGTGGAGAACATAAGTCGCGAATTGCTACGCAAGCGCACCCGGCTCGCGTCCTCGCTTCAGGCAAGAGGCTACGTAGTTTTGCACGCTGAAACGGCGATGGAAACAGCCAGCGGTTTCGTCAGTTTTTCTCGACCGGACGATGACATGCCGGCGGTGCACCAGAAGCTTGAAACCGCCGACATTATTACTTCCTTGCGCACCGATCGCGCCGGGCAACGCTACATACGCCTGTCACCGCATTTCTACAACACGGATGCGGAACTCCATCGCGTCTTGGAAATGTTGTGAAATTCTTTTCCAGTGAATCTGGTCCATCAAGAAATACGGCACAGCGGTGGGCGATGAACATGTGGACGAGCGAATTCGCATCTGACTACGTTTAAACCGTGCGACCGATTGACATTCAACGAATAGGCGAGGAATTAGCGATCAAGTGGGAAGACGGCAGTGAGAGTTTTGCGCGACTGGAAAAGCTGCGGCGTCATTGCCCGTGCGCTGGTTGCAAAGGGGAGGTGGACATCATGGGTAATCTTTACAAGAACCCGGACAAGCCACTGCCAGCAGCGGCATTTCAACTCGTACAGATCGCCATCGTGGGCAGTTATGCGGTTCAACCAATCTGGGGTGATGGCCACGCGACGGGAATTTATTCGTTCGATTATTTGCGTCAGGTGGCAATGGCTGGCTGACCCACTGAATGGCTTTCGGGAAAACAAAAGGGCCACCGCTCTGGAAAATTGAGCGATGGCCTTTGAAAAAAGTTTTCTCGATTACTCGGTACCGGCGGAAGGTGGCGGAGGGGGGGGATTTGGCTGCTTGGATACCTTGTAAATGATTTTGTCAGTTCCACCATCTCCAGTTCCTTGGAGGCCCTTTAGCGTCGCGGAGCCCTTGGCCGTGTTGATTGGACCACTTAGCGCCCGCAACAGCGTGTTGCTTGAACTGTCAGTTGCGTAAAAGCTGACTGATTTCTTGGACAGCAGAGCAAAGCCTGAGAACGTGTAGCCTGGCCCTTGGCCATTTAAGTCATAGCCATTGATTGAGGGATCGGTAAGTGTCAACGTGAAGAATTCGTTGAACGGTACCTTGTTGTTGCGTCCTTCGCCGTAATAGGAACCGCTGATATCCGGCAGGCCAATAGCGGGGACACCTTTCAGCGAAGTAGGGCGGCCGTCAACGGTAGCCTTGATGTTGATGTTCTTACCCGGCTTTACGGTCGCCTCAAAACTGACGCCATTTGTGATGCCATTTGTGACACAGTTTTGAATGACGTTGGTGACCACGGTCGTTGTGACAGTGCTGCTGCCATCCTCCAGTATGTTTGTCTGATAATTGACTGTTAGAACCAAATAGTTCGTGCACTGTACCTCAGTTGATACGGCAGCATAGAATCCGACAACTTTAGAATCCTGAAAATGCCATTCACCACCTGCTATTATGGCCCCGCCAAAAGAGTTGGTGTGCTTTGGCAAGTCGTAGCTATTGGTTGCCGTGAACGGCGGCGTCATAATTTGAATGCCGTTGACGGTGAAATTACTACCGAAAGTAAGGTAGGCTGTGCCCTTCCAAGGACTACTCAACGCGCAGTCCCAAGTGCCTACCGGAGAGGGCTGGGCTTTGGCCATGCCGAAACTACTCAGCAGGAAAGCTAGGCTCAGGCCGACGGCCGCCCAACTTTTGAGGCTAATTGCTTTAGTCTTCATGAGGTGTAATTTGTATTTGGTTAGACTTGGCCAAAATTAGTCTTGCAGAGTTTGCATGCGCGTCTTTCCTGGCGCAACTGGCTTGCTCCAATCGATGGGTTTGCCGCTGTCCCATGCTGTCTCTGGCTCTTCATCGATTCCTTTGAACTTGGTTTTCAGGAAGTCCGATTTTTCAGGTTGGAAATCGTCATCCCCCACAATGGAGGGGGTAATGAAGACGACGAGGTTTTTCTTGGCGCGCTCTTTTCTGTCGTACCGAAAAGCTCTTCCGAGAAATGGCATGTCACCAAGAATTGGCACTTTGGTGAACGCTTTAGTGGAGGCGTCACTTACCAATCCGCCCATCACCAAAGTGTTGCCGCTGGGAATGAGTACTTGCGTTTCGATGCGACGGATGTCATAGCGATCCGCTTCATTAACCGTGCCCGCTACGATTTTCCTCACGGTACCAAACACACTGGAAACTTCCGGAATGACTCTCAAGTTAATTTGGTCGTTTGCCGAAATACGCGGCGTGACGTGGAGGATGGTGCCCAGGTTCGTGTACGTGACCTGAGAGCCACCGGGAGAACCTTGAGTGCCGGCCGTGGTTGCAAAAATGGGTTCGGCGCGGGTCACGGAAAGAACGGCTTCCTGATTGTCCATGGTTACGGCTCGCGGCGTGGACAGCACTTTTGCATCGGCATCCGTGTTAAGGTAAGAGAGGACTGCATTGACGCCAGAGGCGTTCAAGAACGCCGTGCTGGGAACAAGTCCGCCGTCCGTGCTGACGATGAATCCTGGACTATTAAGGACGCCGCCAATCGGTGCCGCGACAATGGTGCCGGAACCACCTGCGCCAGGGACTGAGGGCGCGTTAGGATTCTGGGATTTTTGCGCATTATTACCAAAAGTTAGATTTTGCTCCTTGAGTGTGCCACTCCAGTCTATGCCCTTTGTGCTGGTTGGATTCTTTGAGGTTTCCACCAGTTTCGCCTCAATCAACACCTGTTTGGTGGGGAGGTCGAGTTTCTTGACCAGTTCATCGATTGCCACCATTTCCTTCTCCGTGGCAAGCACCACAAGTTGACTGGTCCGGGTATCGCCGATCACTTTGCTGC
>CAZYYS010000194.1:0-11290 GCA_964651015.1 uncultured Verrucomicrobiota bacterium | reverse complement strand
ACCTGGGACCAATTGATTAAGAGTCAACTGCTCTACCAACTGAGCTACCGAGGCACTCAAGGGACGGGGAGGATTGTAGCGCGCCGCAATTTTGTCAACTCTCTGTTCATTTCAAGATCAATTCACCGCGGAAACCCAACGACTTCTCGATACTCAAACTTGTGGCGACGAACGGCACATCTCAAAAAAGTGAGTGCTATTCAGTTAAATGACATTGTCACCTGGTTCAGCCGGTCACTAACGAGAGCTCTGCCGCTACAGCCCACGGGCGCATTGTCCCTTGCACTTTACTATGCGTCCAGCGGCGAAATTAGTCGAGGCTTGTCATTGACGAAACCAAGGCGACCGGATAACACGTGCAGACACATTTCCAATAAAGCTTTGGACAAAACGATTGCCACCACTACATCCGATCCGTCGGTGAAGGCCGGTCTTCACCCGGAAGTGAAAAATCTGCGCGACCTCTCGCCGCAACAATGGAAATCCGGCATCGCTGCGTGGCTCGGCTGGCTCTTTGACGGCCTCGACATGCACCTGTATGGCCTGGTCGCGCTGCCGTTTGTCACGGCGCTCATCCTCAATCAGAATCCTTCGCTCGCCGGTGACGCGGCGACTGCCATCGCCAAAGACAAAAGCGGGATCATTCAAGCCGCGTTTCTGGTTGGGTGGGCGCTTGGCGGCGGATTCTTTGGCCGGCTCGGCGACGTTCTGGGGCGCAGCCGTGCGCTCAGTCTTACCATTCTCACCTACGCCTGCTTTACCGGACTCTCGTTCTTCGCTCAATCATGGTGGCAGTTGTTGATCTTCCGCTTCGTCGCTGCGCTCGGTATCGGCGGTGAATGGGCCGTTGGCTCCGCGCTGCTTTCCGAAACGTGGCCGAAGAAATGGCGTCCGTGGATTGCCGCCGTCCTCCAGACGGGCGTCAACCTCGGCGTGTTGCTGGCCTGCCTCACCACTTACGTTATGGCCGATCTGCAACCTAAATACGTCTTTCTGGTTGGCGTGCTACCCGCGTTTATCGTTTTCTGGATCCGTCGGCATGTTCCGGAGCCAGAGGAATGGCAGTCGGCAAGATCAGTAGCCACGCATCAGCCCGGTGTCCGTGATCTGTTCTCCGGCGCCGTGCGCCGCACGACCTTGCTCACGATTATCGTCTGTGCCTGCGGGCTTACTGCGTGGTGGGCCTTTATGTTCTGGCACGCGCAACATCTGCGAAGCCTGCCGGAGTTGACAAACGAACTGACCGCGCGCCACGCGGCGGCGGGAATCAGCACGCCCGCTCCCAAATGGATCGCCGGTGAGAAGCAGCGCATTGTCAGTATCGCGTTCTTCCTGATCATCGGCATCTCAATTGTCGGCAATTTTTTTGCCTCCCTGCTCGCGCGCAAGTTCGGCTATCGTCGCGCCATTGCGATGATGTATCTCGGCTTTTTCATCGCCATGGCTGGCACGTTTATTCAACCGCGTTCCTGGGAATCGCTGCTTTGGTTCTGGTTTCCGTTTGTCGGGTTTTTCTCGGGAGTGTTCGGGCTATTCACCATGTACCTGCCGCCGCTGTTTCCCACACTCCTCCGCACAACCGGTGCCGGTTTCTGCTACAATATCGGGCGCATCGCTTCAGCAGCCGGTGTGGCGCTTTCAGGCGTCATCACCCGCGGCGTGGACTTCCGCACCACCCTGCTCTGCGCAGCCTTTCTATTTTTGCCTGCGCTCTTGGTGGCGCTGATTCTCCCCGAGCCGCCCGATGAGAGATGATCACGCTTCAACAGGTTGTCAACCTGGGGCTCACGGAACACCCAAACTGACGTGAGCCATGAACTCCTCGCCCAGAATGTATCCAACGCAATTCGACGCACCGCACCGACAAGGATGCTCCTTGTAGTTCTCGAGGTCGTAACCGTAATTAAACGTAATTTCCTCTCCAGGTTCGATCGGGCGTCGCGCGACGATCCAAATACGCCATTCGTCCAATTCCGCGTCGCAGTTAGGCGAACAACTGTGGTTGATGAAGCGGGCCGGGTTCCAATCGACGTTGCCATCCAGGTCAAACGTCTCGTCCAAGCAGAAGATATATTCGTTGTTCTGGCAGCATCGTTCATTTGCCTCGCGCTTGTCGATTTTTTCGCCAACGTATTCGATAAGCCGCGTGCCGGCTGGTATGTGGGTTGTGGCAAAGCCGCCCGTACCGTGAATGGATGAAATCCTGAAATCAATGTATTTGCTTGGTATGGTCATTGAATTGTGAGTCGCGTTTTCCAGATAACAAACAAGATGGGGGGCTTTGGGGGGGGCCGAGCAGCGCAACAACGTCACAGTACGGTCTCAACATTATGAAATGGCTCCAGAGGCAGGACTCGAACCTGCAACCACACGGTTAACAGCCGCGTGCTCTACCATTGAGCTACTCTGGACTCCAAATGGGTGCGCAATCTACAAATGACCTCCCTACACGTCAACTTGTTTTACCCGGCCAGAGATGAGCCGATCAAAAGATTGGAAACGAACCTCGGCGATGAAGGCACTAATTGACCTTCGGTGGGGGAAACGTTGCGAGAACTTCTCCGTTGGTGCCATTCCAAGCACGTAAGACACTGTCGTGTCCGCCAGCGATGATCGTTTTGCCATCCGGTGTCGCTGCGGCGGAATCCATGAAATCTGTCCCGCCTTCAAACGAGCGGATTTTCTCCCCCGCATCACTCACCGTGCGAACCTCCTTGTCGCCGGAGGAGGCGAGGACCTGATCTGTAATCCCAATAAAGTTGATGGAAGTGACTTCCTTTCCAAAACCGTCTATGTTCTTCTTCCGCTCACCAGTGACGAAATCCCACACTTTGATGACGTTGTCTGCGCCCGCGCTTGCCAGCGTGCGACCGTCCCGCTTCCAGCTAACACCCAGCGCATGATGAGTGTGCCCTTCAAACGTTTTGGCAACTTTACCAGTCGCCAGGTCCAACACCTTGACAAATTTATCCGCGGCACTCGAAGCGAGGAATTTTCCGTCCGCCGAGAAGTCGAGCCCGAACACAGCATCACTGTGAACATTCGTAAACGTTTGAGACAGCTTGCCGTCTGCAACTTGCCAGATTTTCACCTCACCGCCGCGCGTCGGCTCTCCGCCACCCGTGGCCAATCGCAAACCATCAGGTGAGAACCGCACGGCATTGACTCGATCGCTGAGGGGCGATGCGGCATCTCCGGTGCCGATGGTGCGTTCGAGTGTCCAGGCCGGGTTCAAATCCCAGACCACAGCACTTCGATCCGCCGCGCCCGAAACCAATTGACCTGAGCCGACGAAGGCAGCGGCAAGCACAGAGCCTTTGTGCCCGCGAAAAGTTTCAATGGCAGTGCCGTCTGCGGCGTTCCAGAGGTGAACTTGCTGATCGTCTCCCGCGGTCGCCACAAAGAGATTATCAGAAGAGAAGGCGACCATGCGCAGTGGTTTTTCCATGTTCGCAGCAGTTGTTTTTGCTGCTTCCAGTTCGATGGCGGATTTCGCCTGAAAATCCTGCGCCGCTTGAACCGCCGCTTTGGCCGTGGCAATCGCCTCCTCGGTCTTACCGGCTGATTTGGCTGCCAACTGAAGTTCATTCTCGGCGTTGGATTTGGGCTGTTCGGATTTCTTAAGCTCGGCTTCCGCATCAGTCAGCGCCTTGGCGGCGGCGTTGAATTTGTCCCTGGCTTGCGTGAATTTATCCCTCGCGTCCGCAGGAAGTTTTTCCAGAGCGGCCTTGGTTTCTGTGGCAGCTTTCGCCTTTGAGTCTGCCTCGGCCACCAGCTTGTCGATCGCGGCTTGATCAGGCGGAGACTTTTCCTTGGCGGTTTTGACATCGGCTGCGGCTTGAGTGGATGCCTTTTCAGCAGCTTCGAGGGCCTCGGTGGCTTGCTTGACTTCGGTGAATTCGTTTAGCGCTTTTTCGGCGGCGGCCTTGGCTTCAACCGCGTTGACCACGTTTGTTTTCTTCTCGCCGTAGGTTTTATCTGCCGCAGTCAGGGCGTCCGTGGCCTTCTTGACTCGCTCAAGCGCGGCGTTGTGGTTGTTCGTGGCTGTTTGCAAGGCTGTTCTCCGGTAAGCGATTTCATTGGTGGCGAACGTCAGTTCACGCTCTCTTACTATTTGTAATTCGCGCGCATAACGGTCGCCCCTCAGTTCAGCGACTTCTCTTCCCGTCATCCCATCCCACAGTTTGGCAACATTGTTAAGGCTGGCGGAAGCGAAACGCTTGCCTTCATTGGAAACCGCCACCGCCGACACCGGCCCGCCGTGCTTCATCTGGCGAATCAACTGGCCATCATCGATGCTCCACTGGCGGATGGTGCCATCACCGCTGCCGGAAATGATTTGCGACCCGTTCGGCGGAAGCGCGGCGAGCGATGTGACCGGGCCTTCGTGACCTTTGATTTCTTTGAGCGCCGCGAGTTCGTTTTTGGCTTCGTCCACGAACCAAAGACGGACAATGTGATCCGCTCCGCCCGATGCGATCTGTTTACCGTTGAAAACCCAGGCCACGGCGTTGACTTCCGCCGGCGTCTGGGTTTGGAACAGTTTCTTGCCTTTGGCCACGTCCCAAATCCGGATGGTCTTGTCGGATGAGCCGGAAACAAGCCTGGTGCCGTCGGGTGAAAACTTCAAACTGTTGATGGCTCCTTTGTGACCGGAAAGATTCTTAGTCGATTTTCCAGTCTCAAGATTCCAAAGCTTGATTTTGCCATCGTCGCCACCTGTGGCCAGTAGCTTCCCATCCTGACTGACCGCCAGGGTAAACACTGCATTTCGAGCAACTGAAGCGAGGTTGAACTTTTGAACATCTCTGGGACGTCGCCAAAGCTTGACTTCGCGATAGCCGCCGGAGGCCAGCAGATTGCCGTCGGGGCTGAATGCAAGCGAATTAACCAGGTCGCGGTGCGCCACGCCGGGTTTGCCGTAGAGGCCCGTCTTGAAGAGTTCAGGGTCGCTCAAGCGCGTCACGAGTTGGCGCGAAGGAATATGGTAGATGAAAATCTGGTTCGCGCGACCGCAAGCCGCGTATTGCCCGTCAGCAGTCAGGGCCACGGCGTAAATGGGATTCAGTCCTTCCGGCAACGATTGCCAGACAATCGGCCCGGTCCCATGCACTTCGCCTTTCGCACCCTGATCAATCCAGAGTTTGATCAGGCCCAACTCTTCCGGTGTCAGGTCTGACGCTTCGACCTTGTTGTTTCTGGGCGGCATGGTGGGTTTCACCTGATGCGACGCGACTTTCAGCAGCAGGCTGTCGCCACTGCGTTTGGGAACAATCGCTTTGCCCGATTCGCCTCCCTTGATCATGTCCTGCGGTGTTTCCAGAATCAGCTCGGCCTTGGTGGTGGTTTTGTTGTGACAGGCCAGACAATTGTTCTTGAGGATGGGCAGGATTTCCTTCTCGAAGTCCACCGGTGTTTTGCGATTGACCTTGGCGATGTTGATCGGCTTCCGTTGATTCTCAGCGGCCGGTTTCTCTTCCTCGGAGAAAACCGGAGCAGCGAAGAACATTCCGATGAGGGTGAAAACAACCAAACGCTCCAGTTTTCGAATCATGAAGTTCACGAAGTGTGGCATCTAAATTCAGAAATTATTTGGCGGCTGATTTTTGCGCTCCAGCGACTTTCAAGGTGATGCCCTGATCCACCTTAAGGTCCTGATTGTTCAGCTTGAGCGCCGCTTGCAACGTCACTTTGTGTTCACCCGGTGTGGCGTCGCCCGCAGCTTCAACCACAAGTGTGCCCGCGCTCTGATCCTTGGGAATAGTCAGTTTTGGAACGGTCAACCCGCTGACGCCTTTGGGCAATTCAAGTGTCAACTCCACAGGATCGGCGTAATCGTAGAGGCGGCGGATCTGCACCGGGATTTCAATCTTCTTGCCTTGCTCCAATTGGCCAGCGGGCTGCGTGGCTGAAAGTGTGATGGGCGCCGGCGTAACTTTCAAATTGATGGGAGCTGAGTAAACCGTGACCGTCATGTCTTTAGGTTCGGCTGTCTTGGCGGTTTCTTTGGCCCGGGTTGCGGCCAGTTCTTTTTTCTTCTCCACCTCTTTGAGTTGCGCGGTCAACTCGGTCTCTGCCAGTTCAGCGGCCTTTTGTGCTTCGGCGTCGGCTTTCGCCTTTGCAGCGGCTTCAGCCGATTCCTTTTCCGCCGCCACTTTGGCTTCGCTGGCTGTCTTGGACTTTACCGTGGCTTCTTCGGCGGCCTTTGCCGCCGTTTCCTTGGCCGCGACGAGTTCCTTGTCGTCCGATTTCTGTTCCAACGCCGCACTTGCCGCCGCCAGTTTTTCCGCCGCAGTCTTTGCCAGCGCAGTGTCTTCGTCCGCGGTCTTGTTCGCAGCGGTGAGCCCATCGGCTGCCGCTTTCGCTTTGGCGGCGGATTCAGCGGCGGCTTTGGTCGCCGCTCGCTTGGCCTCCGGCGCGGCCTTGATCTTCGCGGTCAGTTCGGCGATCTGTTTCTCAACCTCTTTGAGCGCCTCCTCGGCTGCTTTGGCCGCTTCGGGGTTGTTGCGGTATTTACCGGTAGTCTGCGTTTGCAAATAAAAACTGTAATTGCCTGCGGGAATCTTGTGCTCCGTGAGGTCCAGTTGGAGGGTCGCGTTGGTGGCTTTGCCATCGACTTCGATCTCCTTCAACTTGTCGAGGGCCGGGAGACCGACGGCTTTCAGCTTCAGATTCGCATTGAACTCCGCCCGGCGAACAAGTGTGAGCGGGATCGGCAATTTCCCTGCGACCGAGGTTTCCCAGGTTTTGGCCTCGCTCGGCTCAATCGAAACGGGTGCAGCTTCGACTCCCACTCCCAGAACGAAATCCCGCGACAACCGGGATTGAACGG
Source organism: uncultured Verrucomicrobiota bacterium (assembly GCA_964651015.1). Taxonomy (GTDB): domain Bacteria; phylum Verrucomicrobiota; class Verrucomicrobiia; order Limisphaerales; family PALSA-1396; genus CAZYYS01. The sequence goes on along the minus strand of CAZYYS010000194.1, from coordinate 4,458 downwards.
CCTCGTTGTTGTAGTCGGTCACCGTCCAGTTCACAGTGCCGCCGCGCCCCTCACGCGCCACTTCGACGTCTCCGATTTTCGCTTTCCCAACAACCTTTACCGGCCCCACCCAACTGGCGGCGTTCTCAGCGGCAGTCAGCAGGAGCACAGTCGAGTTCTTGTCCGGCTCGATCTTGGCGTCGTTGCAACTGACTCCCGCAGGCAAGCCATCGACCTTGAGGTGAATCTCACCGTTGAAGTTGTCGCGACGAAAGGCCATCACCTTGATCGGCACGGTTTCGCCTCGGCGCACCAACGGCGTCCAGACCAACGCTTCCTTCGCATCCTTGTTTGGCGAGGGTGGCGCTTGAGCGACGGCCACGAGACGGAAGTCGGGAGTTTCCTTGCGGATCGAGAGGCGATAAACCAGACGCGGATCGGCTTGAAAGCGATTGAAGAAATCACGGACCTCGATTCGATACATGCCGGCCTCGGGGGCCTCAAATCGCCCGGAAGGATCGCGCGTGGCGGTCTTGTATTCTGCCCCGCCAAAGTTGCCCTCGGTGTCGTAGAGTTCCTTCACATCCGAGACCGTCTCTTCGCCCTTGTCATTTTTAGTCACGCGCTGAATGAGTGCGAACGGATCCGTCGGCAGACCGAGTCGCTGTGAAAACATTTCCACCCAATAAACATCGCCCTTCTTTGCTTCGAAGGTGACCCAGTCCCGGTCGCCTTGCGGATAAAGCTGGCCCACATATTCGCACGGCGGCGAGATGGTCTGCGCCTGCGCCGGTTGATCGTTGGGCTGGCGCTCGGTCACCACTGGTCCGGTTGCCAAACTGATAAGAACCGGATTCGAAACTCCTTGGGGTGTGCGCAAGCGGTATTCAAAAGCGTCGAGGGTGGCGTCCGCCGGTGCCAAGGTGGGGCTGAGAGGAGTTTGTGCTGCCGGATCGCGCGGCAGTTCGATTTCGACTTCCAGTTGTTCCAAGGATTTGCCCTCGATCGTAAAATCCTTGGCGGGCGTGCTCCCCGGCAGATTGCGTCCGTAGAGAACGTATTTGCCCTTCGTGCCCGGTAATCCCGACGGCGGGAAGATGAAATCAATACGCGGCGCGGTGTTGACGGCGAGGCGATAAAAATACTCTCCCCCGCCCCGGAAAACAAAGTCGTGAACCTTGATCACGTAATCCCCGTCGGCCGGAACCGTGAAATCAACCAGGCCGCCGCGCCGGTTGCGTTCGAGTTCTTTGCCGGCGGCGTCATACAAAATCAAGGCGGCGTCCATTCGGGAATCGATCTCTTTGGCTTTGCACTCGATCAAAATGCGTTGTCCCTTTTTGGCGGTGAACTTGAAGTAATCCACCGCGTTGGCTTCCGAATGGCCGTTGACAATCGTTCCCAGCGAAAGCGCGGTTGCGGCGGTAGCGGAACTGTTCGTGGTCGGTGCGATGCTTTCGGGGAGATCGCTGACAACGAACGCCCGCGGATTGGAAATCCCGAAGCGACCGACCACGCGCGCATCGTAAACGCCGGGTGGCACATTCGCGGCAATCGTCACCACAAACTTGTTCGCCTCCGGCAGGCCGTTGGTTTCGCCCAGCTTTTGCTTCGCGGTGATGCCAGCGTGCGAGAAATGAAGCCGGTTCGCCTCGTCAAGATCAGCACCCGCCACGGTGACTTCAACCTGCGTGCCGGCTTTCCCACCCGGTGGAAATATCGTGAGCAGGCGGGTCAGAGGAAGCTCGGCCAGTAGCAGGCCATTGCCTCCCAGCAAAAACAACAAACTGCAGATTAGTTGAATCCGACGCGCCATGTGGCAAAACGTTACCACAACGTTGATGGTCTGGGCAAAGCTTTATCGAGGCCACGTTGGAACTCTTACGGCCGGCGGAGACGGAAGAACTGCCCGCTGTTCGTGGCTGGAAGGATCACCGACTTGTTGGTGCCGTCATTGGTGACACTGGCGGAATTGGTGACCCAGCTCACGGGAAGCGACAGAGTGTCGGTCTGCTCCAACCCGAAACCGTCCGTGTCAACTGAAGGCCAAGAAACCGTTACATCAGTTCCGGAGCGAAGCACCGAAAGCGTGGGAAGATCCGCCAGATAGGCGCGGGCGATGTATCCAGACACTTTCCCACCCGCCATCGTGAATGGTCCCCCCGCATACAGATCGCTACCTGAAACCGCTAGCGCATACACGTGACTGTTCATCCCCGAACCCAAAGTGGTCCAACTGCCCCCGTCCCATTTGGCAATGTAATTGGCCATGCTCCCGCTCACCTTCCAGAAATAGCCCCCCGCATACAGGTCACTGCCGGATACTGCCAGCGCATACACGCCGTAGCCGCTCATACCCGAGCCGAGTGCGCTCCAACTGGTCCCATTCCATTTTGCAATACCGTAGCCAATGTTCACGCCACCCGCCGACGTAAAATCGCCACCTGTGTACAGGTCGTTCCCCGACGCTGCCAGTTGCATAAACACCGCTGCCATTCATCCCCGAGCCGAGCGCACTCCAATTGGTCCCGTTCCATTTGGCAATACCGTAGCCAATATTCACCCCGCCGGCCGTCGTGAAATTCCCGCCCGCGTACAGATCGCTGCCCAACACCACCAGCGCATACACAGCAGAAGGGTTACCTGCAACGCCACCACTGATCCCTGAGCCGAGTGCGCTCCAACTGCTCCCGTCCCACTTGGCGATGGACTTGGCCGACACCCCGCCAGCCATCGTGAAATTGCCCCCCGCATACAGGTTACTGCCCGACACGGCCAGCGCGGATACGTAGGTCGTACGGTTTCCTCCACTCATGCCCGAGCCCAGCGCGCTCCAACTGGTCCCGTTCCATTTGGCAATACCGTAGCCAATGTTTACCCCGCCCGCCGTCGTGAAATCGCCCCCTGCATACAGGTCGCTGCCTGACACCGCCAGCGCATACACATAGGACGGGTAGCCGGCTCTTCCAACCCCCGAGCCGAGCGCACTCCAATCGGTCCCGTTCCATTTGGCAATCCGATTGGCCGTGATGCCATGCGCCGACGTGAAATCGCCCCCTGCGTACAGGTCGCCGCCTGACACCGCCAGCGTATGCACATCGGAGTTCATCCCCGAGCCAAGTGAGCTCCAACTGGTCCCGTCCCACTTGCCGACGGACTTGGCCGACACCCCGCCAGCCATCGTGAAATTGCCCCCCGCATACAGGTTACTGCCCGACACGGCCAAGGCCGAGACGCTGCCGTAATAAGGGGCATCGGGAGGGCCGCTAGTTCCCAAGCCCAGTGCCGACCAATTGGTCCCGTCCCATTTGGCGATGTTATTGGCCGGGGTGCCGCCTGCAAACGTGAAGTTGCCTCCCGCGTACAGATCGCTGCCCGATACGGCCAGCGCACCCACAACAGTGCCACCCACAACAGCATGCATCCCCTCGCCTAGCGCGCTCCAACTGGACCCGTTCCATTTAGCAATGTAATTGGCCGCGCTCCCGCCCGCTGACGTGAAATCGCCTCCCACATACAGGTTGTTACCCGACACCGCCAGCGCATACACAACGGGGAGATAATCATTCCACACCCCCGAGCCGAGCGCGCTCCAACCGCTCCCGTTCCATTTGGCAATGCCAATTGCCGTGTTGCCGTCTGCCGTGGTGAACCCGCCCCCCGCATACAAGTCACTGCCCGACACCGCCAGCGCGCCCACGGGGCCGTTCATCCCTGAACCAACGTTCGTCCAGCCACTACCGTTCCATTTCGCGACATAATTGGCCGCGCTCCCACCCGCCGACGTGAAATCGCCTCCCACATATAGGTTGTTGCCCGACACCGCCAGCGCATTCACAAAGTGGTTCACCCCTGAACCGAGCGCGCTCCAACTGGCCCCGTTCCATTTCGCGATATAATTGGCAGTGACATCTCCTACCACGGTGAATTGGCCGGCGATGTAGAGATTGCCCGAAACGTCTGTCGCCGCCGCACCAACTGCACCGTTTGCGCCGGGGATGCCGCCCATGCTGATCCAGTTGGCATCGCTGAAGGTCGGGTCAATGCGCACGGGATAAACGGCGTCCGTGTCGTCAACCAGTGCGGCAAGCATTGAGGTGGTAGGGCGCGCACTCCGTTGCGCGCCGTCGTTGTTCCCTATCACGGCGGGCAGCGGCGCGCGCGGAGCGACACGCCCTACCTCCATCCGCGCGGGTAACTCCTTACCCGTCGCATCCGTGACGCGCAACCGACTGTAGGCGATCTTGCGTCCGGAGTTTTCCAACACCAACCGCGCACCGTCGGGAGTCGCTTCCACCTGCGCTCCGCTCACGCCCAGCCGCAGTTGGAGTTCGTCCTCGCCCGCAAGTCGCTGTTCAATGATGAAATCCTGCCGCACTCCGTCCATGTTCACCGCGTACTCCTCGGTGAGGCCGGGCCGTTTGAAACGAACCAGCTTGCCCGCCACTTCCACGGTGCCAGTGCGCGGGAGCGCGATAG
>CAZYYS010000193.1:0-11356 GCA_964651015.1 uncultured Verrucomicrobiota bacterium | reverse complement strand
TTTATCCCCTCGGTGAGGTCAATCGCGGAGGTTCTGTAGAGGCGGATCCGCTCACACCGGTGGGCGAATATGCCAACGCGGCAATCGGGCGCGAGCGCATTTTTGAATATTATTCGCGACTGAACAGTTCCCCGATCGCGCTGATTCGACTCTTCTACGCGGTCGAATTGCGCTACGGTATTTTGGTGGACATCGCGCGAAAGGTTTGGGCCGGTGATCCGATTGAACTGGCGAATGGCTACTTCAATTGCATCTGGCAGGGTGATGCAAATGACATGACGCTGCGGGCGTTGGCGCTGACCGCTTCGCCGCCGTCGGCGTGGAATCTGTGCCGACCGGAAATATTTTCCGTACGCAAAGTGGCATCGCGCTTTGGCGAACTATTTGAACGGCCGCCACAATTTATTGGTGACGAATCGCAGACGGCGTTGCTGGGAAACTCCGCTCCTTTATGCGCGAAGCTAGGAGCACCCGTGGTTTTTATTGAGACAATGTCAGGATGGATTGCACACTGGGTGAAAGCGGGTGGACGCAATCTTGGCAGACCCACTCATTTCGAGGTGCGCGATGGCAAGTATTGAACAGGTGCGAAGACGACTTGGTGAAGGACTGGTCATCCCGGCGTGTCCGCTGGCGCTCAACTCGCGGCGCAAGTTGGACGAACGTCGTCAGCGCGCCCTTTTCCGTTACTATCTTGCCGCTGGTGCCGGCGGGCTTGCAGTCGGCGTGCACACGACTCAGTTCGCCGTTCGCAATCCGAAAATAGGTTTATTCCGGCCCGTGCTGGAACTGGCGGCGGATGAATTGCGACGCAGCCGATCTGAAAGATTTGGAGTCGGTGGTATCTGCGGACAGACGAGACAGGCTGCTGCTGAAGCGAAATTGATCAGAGAACTTGGGTTTCACGCGGGCTTGGTCAGTCTCGCGGCACTCAAAACAGCCAGTGAGGACGAACTGATCGCCCATTGCCGGACGATTGCTGATATTATTCCGTTGTTCGGCTTTTATCTTCAACCTGCGGTCGGCGGACGTGTGCTGCCATATTCCTTCTGGCGGCGCTTTGCGGAGATTGAAAACGTTGTGGCCATCAAAATCGCTCCATTCAACCGCTATCAAACCCTCGACGTCGTTCGTGCCGTCGCTGAAAGTGGCCGCGACAACATCGCACTTTATACCGGCAACGATGACAACATTGTGATGGATCTATTGACGCCGTTTCGTTTTCAAGTGGGCGGTAAACTCGTCGAGCGTCGTATCGTGGGTGGGTTGCTCGGACATTGGGCGGTTTGGACCAAAAAGGCCGTCGAACTTCATACTGAGTGCCGACGTGTGGTTCAATCCGGTGGTGCGATTCCCATTGAGTTGGTACAGCGCAGCGTGGAAATCACGGACGCCAACGCGGCGTTCTTCGATGCGGCGAACAATTATGCCGGTTGCATCCCCGGCCTTCACGACGTGCTGCGCCGACAGGGCTTACTTGCGGGGAACTGGTGTCTCGATCGCAAGGAAATCCTCAGTCCCGGCCAGCGTGAGGAAATCGACCGTGTCCATCGTGCCTATCCGCATTTGAACGACAATGCTTTTGTGGCGAAGCACGAAGACGAGTGGTTACGCGATTAGGTTGCGCTTGTTGGCGAATAACCTCTTGATTGCAACGGCAACTCGACTACCGAGCTCTCATTCACGAGACGCCTGGCAAACTGCTCCTGATCGACCAAGCTCAACGACCGTCGCCGGAAACAACCGAGCGGCTGCAACAATCGTTGACACTACCTGAACCATCCGACTGCCAGCGGGTCGGCGGAGATGCAGCGTTTGTTAGGCCTCATACGTTTCTATCTTCGGTGGAAAACGACGCCCCAAGAATATCAAAAGGACTGTGCTGGCAACAATGCCGACCGAAGCAAACCCAATCATCGTAGCTGTCTCTCTGAAATCGAGACTCGCGGTCAGACACAGAAATAGCATGACGACGTAAGACGTGATAACCGACGGCAGCAAGTCGGACCAAAAATCAGCGCTGAACGCTCGACGCCCGATGAACCCGCCGCAGAAGAAAACGACGAGAACCAAAACGGCCAATGCTTCACCGGTGTGGTCTGTGGGCTTGTGCTCTGGTGGCAACGGAAAGAACGCCAGAAAAATGAGGGCGGCGGCTACGCCCGCTGAAATGCCGGCAACGAGGAATCCGACCACATCTCGAAGCAAAGGCGTCCGGTTCGCATTCACTGTGCGTGTGCGATGAGGTCTAACAGACAAGAGCGGTTCACAGAAGTTGTCGTGGGCTCTAGTTAGGCCCGTTGTTACCGAAAGCGGACGCCTTTCAAGATTGGGTCGGCACAACGCTGTCGTAGGTCAGTGGCGGGACGACGCGACCATCGCCCGTGCTGATCTTCCGGGTTTTCTCATCAAACAACAGAGTCAGGCTGAGGCGTTCCGACATTTCCGCGAGACATAGCACCGTTTGGGTGCGGATCGCCAGATCAATACTTGCGACAGGTGTGCCTCCGTTGCGAATGCAGTCGAACCAGTTTTTCTCAAGGCGCGGAATGCTGTCCGTCGGCAACGCATCCTGAAATTCTTCCGGTTCCAACTCGTCCGCAGCAACGCGTTCAGGTTTCAATTCCGCTTTGTTCTGACTGGACGCGAAGTAAATCGTCGCTTTCTTCCCGCGCAGGATATCGGGCAGTCCCTGTTCGTTGACAGTGCTGCCGGCGACGAGCAGTGTGAGGCCGCTGGGGAACTCCGCGAGGAGGTGCGTTGTATCCGTAATGTCACGGTCGGTGGAGACTTTTCTTGTGCCAGTGCAGACGACGCGCCGGGGGAATTCAGGATTGCCTGTCGCCAGCATCATCGGATGAAAACGATGGGGCAGAAGATTGCCGATGAGGCCGGAATTGTAGGCGTAAAACTTGTGCCAACTGAAATAATGCTCCGGAGTGAATGGAATTTTCGGTGCCTTCCCAAGCCAACGGTACCAATCGAGGTTCTTTTCGTTTGCCGCCGGATCGACGGGATAAGTCCATTCGCTGTTTCTCGGATTGTTCCGGCAGTACGAACCCTGACCCCACACCAGCGGGCCCAGCTTGCCGGCTTTGATCCATTCCGCTGCCTTGTGATACTTCGGATCGGCGCAACCCTGCGAGCCGACGATGTAAGTTTTACCGGTGCGTTTCACCGTGTCATAGACTTCAAATGCCTCTCCCAAATACCGTGTCATGGGTTTCTCACAATAGACATGCTTGCCGGCATTCAGGGAGTCGATCGAGACTTGGGCGTGCCAGTTGTCCACCGTCGCAATCACGATGGCGTCGATATCTTTTCGTTCGAGTAACTTTCGATGGTCACCGTAGGCGTCTGCGTTGGTAACGCCGATGAATTCCTTCGCGGCCTCAAGCCGTTTCTGGTAAACATCACAGACTGCGGCCTGGGCGATGTTGTTTTCCTGGGCATGCTCTTTCTGGGATTTTAGGTGCGCGGTGCCTTGACTTCCCACGCCGACGTACCCGACGACGATGCGATCATTGGCCCCGATGACCCTGCCAGTCGAAGGGGCCTGACTCTGGCCGTAAACCGGCGTTTTCAGCAGGCTGGTCGTTGCGAGTGTGGTTGCGACACCAGCCGCTTTGCGGATGAAAGAACGGCGTGATTCGCCCTCTGGCGGATTGGAACTTTGGGTTCGATTCATAATTTCGGAATTCATATTCAAAATTACTGTATTCGCTAAATAAGTCGATCAGTTTCTTTGGGTGACGGCCGGCTGGCGGGGCTGGATGCCGCTGGACGCCGAAGTTGATATTGCAGCGCCAACAGGAGTCGTTTACCTTGAGCGAGTTAATCCTGGTGCCGAGCTACCGTGTTTTGGTAACTGCCCGCACGAGAAGATGACGAAGAGCATAGGAACAAGAATGCCGACACTGCCTTTCAGCGTGCTGAACTTAACCGGGATCGTCGTAGCTATATCTCTGGTGGCGTGGGCTGGTGCAGCGGAACTGGACGTCTCAAAGTTGCCGCCGGTTGATGAAGCAAAGGTCGCAGCGGTTTCGCAAAAGTCCTCCGGGACCGATTGGTGGTCGCTTCAACCTCTTCGACGCACCCCAGTACCGCATGTCACGTTGCGCACCTCAAATCCCATTGATGCGTTTATCCTAGATAAATTAATGCGCGTAGGATTGCGTCCGTCACCAGAGGCGGATCGTCGCACACTCATTCGTCGGCTGTATTTTGATATCACCGGGTTGCCGCCGAGTCCGGAGGAAGTCGAGGCGTTTGCTTCCGACAAGGACCCGCAGGCTTATGAGAGGCTTGTGGACCGCTTACTCGAATCACCAAGATACGGTGAGCGCTGGGCGCGGCATTGGCTGGATGTGGTGCATTACGGTGAGACGCACGGCTACGATAAAGACAAGCCCCGGCCAAACGCATGGCCCTACCGCGATTACGTCATCCGTGCATTCAATGAAGACAAGCCCTACACCCGTTTCGTTCTGGAACAGGTGGCGGGCGATGTCTTGTTTCCGGCCACCCGCGACGGCTTCGAAGCGTTGGGATTCATTTCGGCGGGGCCATGGGACTTTATCGGGCACGAGGAAGTGCCGGAGTCGAAGATGGACGGTCAGGTCGCACGGCATCTGGATCGCGACGATATGGTGGCGAACACCATCCAGACGTTCAACAGCCTCACGGTGCAATGCGCGCAATGCCACAATCATAAGTTCGACCCCATTTTGCAGGAAGACTATTACAGCCTGCAGGCGGTGTTTGCCGCGGTGGATCGCGCGGACAAGAAATACGATATCGATCCGGCAGTAGCACAGAAACGGAAGCCGCTGCTGGAACAGCAGACTGGGCTCGTGGCGCGAAAGAAGGAACTGAACGAAAAAATCATGGCTCGCGCCGGTCAACCGCTGATGGATCTTGATAAGAAAATCGCCGCATTGGAAAAGTCGCGGAAGAAGGGGGATGCATTTGGTTACCACAGCAACATCGAAAAGAAACAAGATGCCGAGAAGTGGGTTCAGGTGGACCTCGGCCGCAGTGTCGCGCTCGGAAGCATAGTGCTGTATCCGTCCAAGGATGATTTCAACAACATTGGCGAAGGGTTCGGCTTCCCGGTCCGATTCAAAGTCGAAGTGTCCGACGATGCGGAGTTCAACCAAACTGCGCTGGTTGGTGATTACACCGGAGACGATGTTCCCAATCCCAAGCTCAAGCCGCAGAGCGTCGATGCGGGTGGGCGCTCCGCTCGCTTCATTCGTGTGACGGCCACGAAGCTGGCACCGCGGCAGGATGACTACATTTTCGCGCTGGCGGAACTCACTGCTCTGACCGGTGACGGGAAGAATGCGGCGTTTGGCGCCGCTGTATCCGCGCTCGACTCTATCGAGTCTCCGGCGCGCTGGCAGAAAATCAATTTGACCGACGGCTGGTACTTCGGCGTGAGCGTGACGAACAGTCCGGAACTCACCGATCTTCGTAACGAACGCATCGCCTTGTTAGCAACAGCCACACTGGACGAAGAGAAGGCGGCGCTTGCTGATTTGGATCGCGATCTGGCGACGGTGAAGGCCGAGTCGGACAAACTACCGGCGCAAAACACCGCATACGTGGCCTCAGTGCATACCGGTTCAGGTTCGTTTGTCGGAACGGGCGCAAAGGGCGGTAAGCCCCGACCGATCCACGTCTTGAATCGTGGCAGCGTTCAGAAGCCTGGCAAGGAAGTTGGCCCGGGTACTTTGGGTTGCTTGCCGGGACTGCCGTCGCGTTTCGATCTGCCGCCAGATCATAGCGAGGGTGCGCGCCGTGCGGCGCTGGCGAAGTGGCTGACGGATCCGCAGAATCCGTTGACATGGCGCTCGATTGCGAACCGCGTCTGGCAGTATCACTTCGGGCGCGGACTGGTGGAGACGCCGAATGATTTCGGCCACATGGGCGCGCGGCCGACGCATCCAGAATTGTTGGATTGGCTGGCGGTGGAATTTCGTGATGGCGGGCAGTCGTTGAAGAAATTGCACAAACTTATCGTGACCAGCGCAACATATCGCCAAACTTCCCAAGGCGTGGAGGCATTCGAGAAAGTGGATGCCGATAATCGTTACCTCTGGCGCATGAACCGCCGCAAGCTCGAAGCTGAGTCCGTGCGGGACTCGGTGCTATTTGTGTCCGGCAAGCTCGACGTGAAGATGGGCGGACCGAGTTTTCAAGACTTCGTGATCGACAAACCGGAGCACTCGCCGCACTACGAGTATCACTTGCACGACCCGGAAGATTCGAAGGCGCACCGGCGCTCGATTTATCGCTTCATCGTTCGTTCGCAGCAACAGCCGTTTATGACCACGTTGGATTGCGCCGATCCCTCCATGCAGGTGGGCCGCCGCAACGAGAGCGTCTCCCCGCTCCAGGCGCTGACTCTCTTGAACAACGCGCTGATGTTGAGCATGGCGAAGCACTTTGCCGCAAAACTGGAGAACACCGATGGCGAGTTGCCGGTCAAAATATACCGCGCCTACTACGAGGCCGTCGGTCGGCCGCCGTCGGTCGAGGATCAAAAAGAATTGTTGAACTACGCGCGGGAATTTGGCCTGCCTAATGTCTGCCGTGTGCTTTTCAATTTAAACGAATTTTCATTTGTGGATTGAAGCATGGAAAACAACTCCCCATTCCATCGTGTTTCGGCGCGTTCGTCGCCTCTGAATCGCCGTGAGTTTCTCTGGCGTTCTGGTGGCGGATTGGGCGGCATTGCGCTAGCCAGCCTGCTCGGCGGCGAAGGTCTCCTTGCGTCCGTGGCGAAGGCGGCGAATGCCGGTCCGCAAGTGGCGCAACCGCACTTCAAGCCGCGCGCCAAGCGGGTCATCCAAATGTTCATGGGCGGGGCCGCCAGCCACATCGACTTGTTCGATTTCAAACCTGAGTTGGTGAAACGCGACGGGCAGAAAAGCGATTTCGGCGAACACGTCGAGGCGTTTCAAGACGGCCTCGGTCCGTGGATGAAGCCGAACTGGGAGTTCAAGCCCTACGGCCAGAGCGGCAAGTTGCTGAGCGAAGTTGTTGCCGACCTCGGCGTGGTCGTGGATGAGATGGCGTTCGTGCATAATCTGGTGGGCAAGACGGGAGTCCACAGCCAGGCGACCTACCTTCAATCCACGGGTTTTCAACTGCCCGGTTTTCCCGGCATGGGTTGCTGGGTCAGCTACGGCCTCGGGAGCATGAATGAAAACCTGCCGACGTTTGTCGTGCTGCCCGATCATCGCGGCTTCGCGTCCAACGGGCCGAAGAACTGGGACTCCGCATTTCTTCCGGGGCAACACGCGGGCACCATGATTTACCCCGGACAAGAGAATCCGATTTCCGACTTGTTCCCCGGGAAGGCCGGGACTTTCCTTTCTCCCCAAAGTGAGGCGGCGGCCCATACCATCCTCGCCCGGCTGAACCGCGAACACGCCGCCACACGCGAAGGCGATGACCGCCTTGACGCGCGCATCCGCAGTTACGAACTGGCGGCCCGCATGCAACTCGCCGCGCCGGAGGCAATGGACCTCTCGAAAGAGCCGGATTACCTGCTCGATCTTTACGGCATCAACCGCACGACCAAGACCTGGCCCAAGGAAATCAACGCGGAGGAGGAAATGGATTATTTTGGGCGCAAATGTATCGTGGCGCGGCGACTGGTCGAGCGAGGGGTGCGCTTTGTCCAGATCTGGTCGGGCAACGACAACGGTTTCCCGCGGCGCAATTGGGATTCTCATGAGGATGTCCGACGCGATCACGGGCCGCTGGCTCGCGGTTTTGCGCGCGGAACTGCGGCGTTGATCCAGGACCTGAAACAGCGCGGCTTGCTCGACGACACCATCATCCTGTGGACCACGGAATTCGGTCGCATGCCCAGCACGCAGGGCGGCAAAGGGCGCGACCATAATCCCTACTGCTTCACCAACTGGTTGTGCGGCGGCGGTATCAAAGGCGGCGCGATCTGCGGCGAGAGCGACGAATGGGGTTACAAGCCGCTCGACCGAAACGCTCCCACGACGGTCTATGACATTCACGCGACCGTTCTGTATTTGCTGGGGTTCGATCACACCAAGCTCACCTTCCGTCACAACGGCGTGGATCGTCGGTTGACCGACGTGCATGGCGAAGTCATTCAAGGAATGCTCGCGTGAAGAGGACGGGGAAATCATCCATTTATGTGACTCGAATCATGGGAAGCTCTTGGAATAGCATGGCGATACCATTGAATGACACCGTCAGGACTCTGAGCTCGCGGCCCACTCGGATGGCTTACCCGAGCAGCTCGAGGGTGTCACCAGAACTCTCCCAAATGCCGGGACCCGTTCTTGACCCGTTCCTGATGAGAATCCCCCTGCCACTAGAAGCATCCCGGAGATGGTCAGGTATTATTTGGGTCTTGGTTGTCGTGTGCCTGTTGGGCTGTGCGCGCTCTAGCAAGAGCGACCTTGAATCGACGAACATTACTGGGCAGCCGAGCAACTATCCCGATTCAGAATTGTCTGGGCTTCCAAGCGAGACAATCGCCAAAATCGAATCGTTCAGCGTCAAAGTTGCCGTGCCAACTTCGATCCCATTCGGAAGCAACGAAGAACTTGGGCGAGTGTATTCGGAATGGTATCGGAAGGGCTACGCGTTTGCATTTGTCACTGGGCGACCACATTTGCGTGACTGGCTTTATCGCGATGACCGACTCGAAAGAGTCAAGGCCTTAGGTTGGTTCGACGGAAACAGCGCAGGGGGCTTGGCAAAACGGCTAGAGGACATTGAATCTGCGATGGTCGGATTAAGACGAATCGCACCAACTAGTATCGAAAAGTAAAAAAGTGTCAGCCAATGGTATTGACACTCTAACGTCACCTTTACCTTAATGAACTCGTGCTTCGAGAATCCGTCATGCACGAATCTAAACTGAACTGAGTGCTGGGATATGAAGTCCACGCCAATCCTTCGCTCACCGACATCCACAACCGCTTCAATCCCGCTCGCATTCACACTGATTGAACTGCTGGTTGTGATTGCGATCATTGCGATCTTGGCGGGTCTCCTTCTGCCCGCGCTCGCCCGCGCCAAGGACAAGGCGCACGCCATCAGGTGCGTCGCCAACCTCAAACAGATCGGAGTTGCCTTTCAGATCTATGCCGACGACAGCAGTGAGTTTTTTCCCACGACCGCCGGTTTCAACGGCGCGGGCGGTTGGCGCGGCGCGCCGGTTTACAGCGTCGAAGGCTCAGGCATACACCCGACCAATCGCCCGCTCAACGCTTACGTCGGCCTGACCGGAAGCGATCCCACCAACAGTTCCTCGTACCAGCTCTTCCGTTGTCCGGCCGACAAAGGTGAACAATCCTCGCCTCCCCGAACGACAATCTTTGAAATTAACGGGAACAGTTATCGGGAGATGTGGGCCGGGCACAGTTGGCGCGTCCAACGCACGACCGGATTGCGCGTCGCGGTCAATAACCCCGCGTCCGTGGCGGGCTCGGAGCCGATCAAGACGACTGAGGTTGCAAAAAGCCCGGCCAACAAGATCATCAGCGGCGACCATAACTGGCACGGCAACCGACCTGCCGAAAACCCTCGCAACATGTGGCACAACTACAAAGGCCAGCGACGAAACAACGTCCTCTTCGGTGACGCCCACGTGCAGTTCTTCCAGTTTCCCCGCGAGATTCAGAGTGATCCGAATTACGCGAACTACTATTCGGGTCCACTTACGGCGGTGCCCCAGCAATACCGTCCGGATTCGGGCTTTGTCTATTGGTAGGTTATCGGGGTGCTATTGCAGAAAAACTGAAATGGAAAAAACCAACGATGAAGTTCTCCGTCTATTGCGGCACGGACACTGCCCGGTAAAATTGCATCGAATTCGTTGGCTGATCATTGAAGGTAATTGAGCCTGTCACATTGTTTTGCACATCCACTGTGGTCCAATTAATCAGGTCACTGGAAGCCTCCAGCGCGTAACTAAAACCAGTCTGACCGGTGGCTCTCACTTGTGCCGCTCCCTGGCCATTCACAATTATGGAAGTGATTTGAATGGAGGCTGGCGGCGTGACGGCAGTGGTGATTGAGAGCGCCCAACCATCGGCGATTGTGCCCTCGTCGTTGTTCCCGTCGTCGTTCACATAGAGTGACCATGTTCCGTTGGCGGTAAGACCATTAAAGATTGCCAGACTGGTTCCGTACGGCCCTGCTGGAGCGGGGGCGGGGAAAAGGTCGCGGACTTCCCCAGGTGAAGCGTCGGTGGGCTTGTAAGTGCCACTGACCAATGGTCCATTATCCGGGAGCGTTGAAGCCGCTGCGTCCGAAAGGGTCAAAATGAGATCGGTTACATCCGTGGCACCACCTACGTCAGAGAAAATCATTACCTTCTGTCCGGTCGGACCGACGAGCAGAATATCCACGTCATCCGGATAGGTATGAGTCAAGTTCCTCAACGTCACGGTCAAGTTGGTGATTGTTCCGCCGTGCCCAATGACATCAATGGTCGATGGATAGGGCGTTGCTGCTCCCTGGACCGGGATGATGATGTTTGTTGCGTTGGTAAACGATTTGGTACCCGTTAGTACCGGACTCACCGTCAGCACAAAACTGGTGTTCGTGCTCAAAAGTCCGTCACTCACGCTCACTGTGATCGTCGCATTCCCCGTCTGCCCCGTGGCCGGGGTGATGGTCACGGTGCGGTTGTTCCCGCTCCCGCCCAACACAATGTTGTTCGTCGGCACCAGATTCGTGTTCGAGGAGTTGCGGCTCAAGGTCAGATTCCCGATCGGCGTGTCCGCATCGTTGACCGTAAACGGGATTGCCGCCGTTGGTGTATCCACCGTTGTTGCCTGATCTCCAATGTCGCTGATCGTCGGCGCCGCCGCCACACCCCCCGTCGTTGTGATCGTCAAACTCCATCCCCCCGCGATGTCGCCAGCGTCACCTGCGCCGTCGTCATTCACGTACAGGGACCACGTTCCGTCTGCGGTAAGACCATTGAAGACCGCCAGGCTGTTTCCGTACGGCCCAGCGGGTGCGGGTGCGGGAAACAGATCCCTGAGTTCTCCGGGTGAAGCGTCAGTCGGTTTGTAAGTGCCGGAAGCCAGCGGGCTGTTGTTCGGAAGTGATGAAGTTGCTGCGTCGGACAAGGTCACTGTAAGGTTGCTCACGCCCGCGGCACCGCCCACGTCGGAGAAGATCATAACGGTCTGTCCACTTGGATCGACGAGCAAAATATCCACATCGTCGGCGTAGCTGTGCGTCAGATTTCTGAGCGTCACGGTGAGGTTGGTGATGGTGCCGCCAGTGCCGCTCACATTGATCACAGACGGATAGGGCGTCGCGTTGCTCACCCCCGGAATCG
>CAZYYS010000192.1:3742-11357 GCA_964651015.1 uncultured Verrucomicrobiota bacterium | reverse complement strand
CGGGATCGTTCGGATAAAGCACCGAAGGATGCGAGAGGAGATCGAACACGCCTTTGTTCTCGATGGCCCACTCGACGCCGAGGCGGATGGCGCGTAGATAATCGTCTAGCTTCCAACGGGCGTTGCGGAACGCGCCAATGTCGCTGATCGGACTCATCGGCACGTCAATCAAACCGCTCGGATAAATGAACGGCTGTGCGTCGGCCTGGGTCTTGACGATGTTATCGAGAACTTCCCCGGTAGCCGGCTCGCCGGGATTGCCGTAGAGATGCGCCGGGTATTTGCAGCTCACCCATTCGAAGCCGCAATCGAGCAACATTTGCTGCACATCAGGCCGGCCATTCAAACCCTCGGCAAAACCGCCGGGCGTTCGGAAACCAGCTGGACCAAAACCAAGACGCGCGCGCATCGCCTCGGTGCAGAGTTGGACATTTTCACGGATGACTTGCGCCGGAGTTTTACCCTGAATCAGCCAAGGCGCGCGGGCAAAGCGATACTGAATATCCTGCGGTTTGGTCGCGAGAACATAAACGTGATCATAGGTGTGGTTGCCGATGGGATGGCCATCTTGATGAAGTTGCTTCATCCAATCCACATTCTCCTGTTCAAACACCTGACCAACGGCAAAGAAGTGGGTGACACCGCCGTGAGCTTTGACTCTACGTGCGGCTTCAATGGCATAGCGTTTGGCTTCAGCGTTGAGATTTCCCTTCTCGTAATCCCAATGCATGTCCTCCCACTTTGGGAAGTTGCGGGCCATTTCGAGGTCGAGCGTAATGGCAATCAGCGCCTTGTCGCGGCGAGGCGGCGTGGCTTGGGCAAACGCGCTGGTGCCGCCGAGTGTGATGCCAGCGCCGGCAAGCGAGGCAGTGCGAATGAAATCACGGCGCGAAGTCCCGAATGTGCCGCAGCCACCGATGGGAGGAGGCGGATCAGGTTGGATCATCAGAGTTATGTCCGCCTCGCCACTTCGGGGGCTACGAACTATTGGCAAAGTTGAATTACTTCTTTCGGGGTTCATACTTGATCCAAGAGATTTGAGTGACGAGTTGGTTGAGTGAGGCAAACGCAATGTGCGCGCTGGTCGCAAACTTCGGCGTGTCGTGGGCCGGGAACGTAGCCAACGTGGCATCGCCAACGAGAAACACGTTGAAATCCTTCGAGAGATTTTCATAACCGGCGCAGGTGCGGGCGTAGCACATATCCGTGGCATAGCCGGTCAACAAGATGTGGCGCACGCCGTTCGCGCGCAGAAATTCGCGTAACTTGTCGTACCCCTCCGCGTCATACACCACGACATCGTCGGGAAACACCGTGATGTCACGCGTAACGGGAATCGGCAAATCCCAGAAGCCGGGATTGTTGTAGCGATAGGCTTCAAGGCCGGGGAATTGTTTGAAGTAATCCACCACCGGTTTGTCACTCGAAAGAGTCAAGGATTTCACCAGCGGTTCGCCGCGATAATTAAAACCGCGCAACTTTGCATCCAGTTCAACCGCTCCTTGTTTCCGTTCTTCCGGGCCGGGATTGTGCATAAACGAGCGATACAGTTTGCGGCGAATTGGATCGCAACTTCCCGGCAGGCTATAAAGAACCGCAGCCACCTTGCCGCGAAGCGATTTGTGGAACGGATCAATCACCGTGCGAGTATGCCTTGCGGCAAGATGGTTTTTGGCCGGTGTGCAAAAGTCAGCGACGCCGGCCGGTTCAGGCGTGTCCCAACCCTGGCCGTCATCAATCCCCCACGGATGAACCATTACAATGGCGGTCTGGCTGGCGCGAAGGTGATTTGGCATTTCGATAATGCCACGTGCGTTGTAGCTCCAGCGCCAGGCGCGCACGTGAAGATCCGCGTTTGGACCATTGACGATGGCTGGCGCCTCCCAGCGATTGGTTTCGCGAATTGGCTCGACCCATTCCGGGTGGTCGGCAAGCAGCGGCTTCGGATCTCTTATTGGTGTGAGAGTGTTCTCGTAAGTGCGTGGGGCTTCACCAGCGCGGGCCAAGGCGGTGACGATGACCAGAACCATGACAACTTGTATGATCGACGCAGGGCGCATGGGTTTTGGAGTATTTAGTCACGATGTTTACAGTCGCATGCCTTTCCGTCAATTTGAACTTCAGATGCCATTTTGCTGAGGCCATTACCGGCGCAAATGAAGAGATGTATCAAGCGCGGCGACGACGGCGAACGGAAACACTTTTTCAACGTCCTCTTCAATCCTGATGGAAACCTGCGGAAGGTCATCGTGCTCGGTTTCTCCACGATTGACGATCACATACGGCGCGTGATTGCGCGACGCGAGGAGCGGGATGTTGGCAGCAGGATAAACGGATAGGGTGGAGCCGAGTGCAATGGTGAGGTCGGCGCGGCCCGCAGCCTCTTCTGCGCGCAGCAAATCCTCGGCGCGGAGGTTCTGTCCAAAGCTGATCGTGGCGGGCTTCAAGAAACCGCCGCATTTGCATAGCGGTGGTCGACGGGATTTGCGGAAAGACTCGAAGGGCGGTTCCGGATCGCTGCGCTGATGACAGGTCTGACATTCCACCTCACTGTTCGTGCCGTGCAGCTCCACCAGACGTTCCGGCGAGGTTCCAGCGCGGGAATGCAGGCCATCGATATTTTGCGTTACGACCATGAGCAGTTTGCCAGCGCGCTCAAGCTGGACGATGGCATGGTGGGTAGCGTTCGGTTGGGCGTCGCGAAAGGCGCTCCACGCTTCGAGTTTGTAGTCCCAATGCTCAATCCGCGCAGACTCGGACGTCATGAAATCGTGGTAATAGACGGGCTGGCGTTTTTTCCATACTCCATTTGGCCCGCGAAAATCGGGGATGCCGCTTCCTGTGGAAATGCCCGCGCCGGTGAACGCGATAATATTTTTCGCCTCTCGCAGGAATCGGATCAACTGGTCGGTTTGGGTTGCGATGGTCGTCACGTTGCCATTTTCGTCTCTGATTTCATAAATGCAACCCGGTGGTTTACTGTTTACGGCGCAACTTTTGCCGGTAGGCTCCATCCGTCATGCGACAGATCGGTCATCTCGAAACGGAATCCGGTGCTCGTGTTTTTAGCGATTACCTGTTTGTTCAGGGAATCAAGAATGAGGTGGAGGCTGAAAAAGACGCAGGTTGGGCTGTTTGGGTTCACGCAGAGGAAGAGGTGGATCGAGCCAGACAACTGCTGGCCGAGTATCGCGCCCAACCGAACCATCCGAAGTTTGAACACGCCAGGCAGGTGGCGCCCAAATTGAAGGAACAGGAAGAAAAGGAGCTGGCGGCGTATCAGAAAAAAATTCAAGACCGACGACATCTTTTCCGTCCGCTGACCGATTATGGATTCGGACCATTAACCTTTGCACTCATCTGTATCAGCGTCGTCGTTTATGTGCTGTCGAAAATGGGGACCGAATTCGAGCCAATCAAGGGTCTCTTTATCTCGTCGTTCGACATAACTGGAAACCAAATCCGTTGGCAGCCTGGTTTGCCAGAGATTCGTCACGGCGAAATCTGGCGATTGTTCACACCAATTGTAATCCATTTTGGTCCACTTCCGCTTCACATTCTGTTCAACATGCTTTGGCTACGGGACCTCGGTAGTATGATCGAAGCACGGCAAAGCACGTGGCATTTGCTCATGCTGGTGCTGGCCATCTCGGCGGTTTCAAACGTTGCGCAGTACTTCGTCAGCGGCCCCGTCTTTGGCGGGATGTCTGGAGTTGTTTACGGCTTGCTCGGTTACATCTGGATCAGAGGGAAATTCGATCCCGGCTCCGGGCTCTTCCTGCACAAGTCCACTGTGACGATGATGATCATCTGGTTTTTCCTTTGCTACACCGGTCTGCTCGGCAGCATTGCGAACACCGCCCACGCCGTCGGGTTGGTCATGGGCATGGCATGGGGTTATCTCAGCAGTTTGAGGTATCGCTAATACTTCAGCACCTTGGCCAGGAAATCACGGCTTTGCGGAAAGCTTGGATGGTCGAATACTTTTTCAACCGGACCGGCTTCCACAATTCTCCCATCTGCCAGCAAGGCAACCTGGTCGGCAATTTCCCGCGCGAAACCCATCTCGTGCGTCACCAAAATGAAATCGCGCCCTTCTTCGCGCAACTCCTTGATCATGTCCAGCACCTCGGCGGTCATCTCCGGATCCAGCGCGGAGGTCGGTTCGTCGAAAAGAAGCAACCGGGGTTTAATCGAAATGGCGCGAGCGATGGCCACTCGTTGTCGTTGGCCGCCGGATAATTCTTTGCAGAAATTGGCCTGCGGCTTCGAGTGCTTCTGCCGGCGAATAGCCATGCACCTTTTCCAGCGGCAAAGTGATATTTTGCAAAGCGCTGAGGTGTGGGAAGAGATTGAATGCCTGGAAAACTGTTCCAATGGTGCGGCGATGTTTGAGCAAGTAATCTTCATCGAACGCGACCCGCTCACCGTTGATTTCCACCCTGCCGGTGTCCGGATGCTCAAGCCCCGCGATAATTCGTAAGAGAGTGGATTTACCACCTCCCGATGGCCCGATCAGCGCGAGCGTGTGGACCTTCTCCAGCGCCAACGTTATGCCGTCGAGCACCAGGTGGCCGCCAAAGCGTTTTGAAATTTGATCAAGCCGCAATTTCACTGCTAATCACAAATGTCGAATAAGTTTGAACGTATTCACGTTTGCCCACACGATGTGGGGAGGTAAATATCACGGGAAAAAGCTTAGTGGGACAGCATTTTTGGGCGTGAGCCTACTGGTATTCGACGGTGGGCAAGAACGAGGTGGCGGTGCGCCGTTAGATTCAGGAGCAGGAAGAGCAATGGTTGGAACAGCTACCAACGTGACGACGACAGGGTTCGGTGGCCTTGGGAGATACTCTCCATTCACCGAGAAGATCAGAGATCATCGAAACTCGAAATGAGCGCGAACAAGAGGGCAGGGATTACTCTGATTGACGTTTTCATACGGCTCGCGCAGCGCACGGCGGCGGGCCGTCGCGGTTGCGGGCCCATCGTCGGTCGCCGACGCCGATCCAGTTCCCGCGGCCAATTCGCCAGCGGTGAGGAGATATGACGGTTATTGTCCGCGCACTCTGAAGAAACCTGCCGAGATGTTACCCTGAGGCACTTGGAAACTGAAGGGGCCGCCCGGGGCGCTGTTCGTTTGCAGCGGTTGCCAAATAATCGGCGAGATCAGACTGCTCGCGCGCTCGATGACCAGATTGGCTGCAATATCCGTGGTTCCGCTCAACGTGAACTTCCCGGCAACTGGACCAGTCAGCTTGATGAGAATCGGCTGTAAATCTCGCACCTCGTCGGGCTTGATATTGGTGGAAAGCGCGATGCCCGTGTTCATCAAGCTCGCATCCGGATTTCCGGGGACCTGACATGGAATCGGTTTCTGCTCGGCTGCCCACTCGGACAAGATCTGAAAGTCCTTGTTCCAAAACAAATGGCGCCGGCCATCCTCGAGCGTCATTTCCGCCTGTTCACCCGAGTCCGTGTCGATAAAGAGCGAGTTGTCCGCGTAGAGATGAAGAATATCCTGCTGACTGGGCTTCGGTTCGACCCGGTAGGCGCCCCAAGATTCAGTCACATCGACAATCGTGTTCGGGTGGGACAAGCCGGCGCGGTGATTCTTGAAACGGACCAGGACGCGTCCGGTGGGGAAGAAATGCCACTCTCTGGTATTGACCACCGGCACGCTCTTGATGGTTCCCTGGTCGTTGAAGAACACCAGGCCCGGAATCAATCGCCGGTAGAGTTGGTAGTTCAGCAGTACCGTCGGCGTGTTGAAGGTGCGTCCCGGATTCGGATCGGCAGGGATGTCACCCGTTGGAATCTGAACGGCGTTCGGGTCCCGCTGACCGATGGGCACACGCGCCAGCCACTGCGCGTCTATTTCGGCCTCGGCGGCATCGGCCGCGAAAGAAGCTTCAATTGCGGCGTCCACGCCGCCGAGATTGACGGCATAAGTGCTTGGGGCTCCGAGGCCGCCGAAAATCGTCATGGTGTGGCCGTAAAAATCGAGTCCCTGGGTTTGGACCTCCACAAAACGGGAATCCGAAACGAGCGTTCGCGTGGACATGTTGACCGTGTAAAGCCCATAATCGTGGGCGACGGCGTTGTTCAGGCAGCGGCTCAAACGGAACTGACCGTCCTGCCGGAAAATCAAGTCAACGAACTGCCCCGGCAAGTTCGCAGTCCACCGACCGAGGATGGACCCGCGTTCGCCCTTCATCGCGTCGGGGTTGAGCGTCTTGTCAATGACGCTACTTTCTGAACCGGGTATTTTACGGGCGATGACCATGCGCGCCAGATCACCAATCAGGAACAACTCACCATCGTACAGATCGAGTTGAAAACCGCGCGGCGCGCCAAGCCCGGCATAGGGCGCCAAGGTGACCTTGTCGCCGGCCACGAGGAATCGCCCCCGCTCCACCTGGCTCGGCACGCCACTGGTCCCGGCTTTGGCGATGTAGCGGTTGTCGGGGCGAAAGGTGAATTCCATCCATCCCACCGGGTCGTTGACCTCCCAAACTCCGATCTGCCAGCCTTCACGTGCGCGTTCCGCTTGCGCCTGACGCAATTTCTCCAGCACCAGCGCTTCGCTACCCGGGCGTCTCCGGGCGATGGTCACCGACTGCGAAATCGCTTCCAGGTCGATGAACTGCAATTCGCCTTCGTAGTAATCCAGCTCGCGAGTCCGTTCGACTTTGCCGAATTCGCCGTTGCTGCGAGAATACAATCCCTGGCCGACGTAGGGCTGAAGGTGGATTCGCCTGGTCTCCAGCGCGTAGCGTCCTCGCACAATCCCATGGAGAAATTCCGCATGGTTGGTCGCCATGTACTGACCATCAGGACGGATGGTCAAATCCACGGTCTGGACTGTATCGCGAATCTCCCAGATGCCGACCTGCCAGTTCTCGCGGCTGAGAAAGGCCTCCGCCTCGGCAGCTTTGGCACGCACCTCCGTCTCGGAGCCGGGAAGTTTTTCGTAACCTGCCGACTCACCGAAGAACGGGTCGTTTTCAATCAGCGTCAGTGTGTTTCCGAAGAAATCGATTTCATACTGCACTTCAACTCCACTGTATGGTTTGAGCGTGAGTCGCGTTCCATCCTGTGTGTACCGTCCCCGGACGATCTCGGGAGGAAATTCGCTGCCGTCAGGCGTGTTTTTCAGAAAATAGTACCCGCCGGGACGGAACGTGTATTCCGCCTTTCCAAAAAACGAGATGGAGCGTCCCCAAGTGCCGACTAATACGGGAGCAACCTGCTCGCGCGCCAGCACCTCCGCCTTGGAGCCAGGCTTGAATTGGTACACCTCGAACAGGGAAAAATCGAGCCTGGTCAGCGAGAGGGAATCACCGAGCACCTCAAACTGGTACTGCCTGGTTTGGGGCTCACCCAAATAATCATACGGTGTCAAGGCGATCGCCTGACCATTGATGGAATAACGACCCCGTTCAGAGAAGGAGGAGACCGGGTCAGTGCTTTTCGTGTCGATCTGGTAGCGCCCGTCGGAGCGAAAGAGAAGCTCGACGATTTGAAAGCCCTCGTCGAGCGCCCAAATGCCGACCAATCGGTCGTCCCCTTGTCCCAGCGCGAGCGAAGCGATCAGCAGCTGGATGCAAACCCA
>CAZYYS010000192.1:0-3732 GCA_964651015.1 uncultured Verrucomicrobiota bacterium | reverse complement strand
CGTGAGTTTGCTTTTTTGTCTTCCCGACTTCATGGTGGGTGTCAAGGGGGGTTGGTTTTGGGGATCGTTCGCGTTCTTCAGATATGGTTTCATATGAATTTCGATTTCTGGGCTGCTCCACCGGTGGTTGCCCCGCGCGTTCGGACCTCGCAAGATGCCAGTCTTGAAAGATCCTTTGCCCGGGCCACGCATTGCCGGAAGGTGACGCTGAACGGCGAGGTCGGCGTCTTCGGAATGTCGTGCTGCAAATTGTTTGATTTAAGCATGCGACAGCGTTGCATTCGTTCAGGTCGTTTAGCAATGGACCGAAAGACCCATTCGCGTCTGTTGCGGCCGACCGGAGTTTGCGTTCCTAACGCCCCCACGATAGATGCACGACATTGGCGCGGACGATGTTGATGCCGGACACGGCGGGGACGCCGACGGAGGACATTGATTGTAGCTTGAGAGATGACTGCTAACGAACAACAGGGAAGTAGTATCGAATGCAGTATCGCGTTGCACGACGTTTCACGGAGGTGCAGGTCGGCGCGCTCATTGAGAATGCGCCCGATTTACAAAGGGTTTAACCCTACGTGGAGAGACGACGGCGACGCGCAGAAACGTTTCTGTGCTTACCCTTAATCAATCGGTCCTATTATAGGTTCGAATCCTAACCGGGGCACCATTTCACCAGTTTTGCATCCAAGCCCCGAGGTCATTTGGCTTCCTTCTGGCTGATGATCTGGCTGAGCGATGTGATCGTAATCTCCGGCTTTCCGTGGTAGTCCCGGATCGTTCCAGTGACACATACCGGCAGGCTTTCAAAGTGCTTGAGGGATTCATAAGGAATGGTCCCCTTGAAACAGACCGCCGTGAATGGCTGGTTCGGGTGATCTCCCCCGATGTTTAAGAAGATGTTCCCCTGTTTGGAAAGCTGAACTTGATAGACGGTCCCGCACACCGTCGTTTCTTTGCCGATGTAATCTTTGGCTTCC
Source organism: uncultured Verrucomicrobiota bacterium (assembly GCA_964651015.1). Taxonomy (GTDB): domain Bacteria; phylum Verrucomicrobiota; class Verrucomicrobiia; order Limisphaerales; family PALSA-1396; genus CAZYYS01. Next base: position 2,755 of record CAZYYS010000192.1, on the reverse strand, counting down.
GTCGGTGATATCGTCTTCTTGGAACAAGAGCAGAGCACAAGCGCGCAGAGAATTCCGAGCGCCGCCAAGCTCTTAGCCATCATCGTGTTTAGAGTTCTCAAGAGTACCCATGCTTAACATAGGCTACGGACGCCAATCCGGGAAGTTCTTTTTTCAGCCGCCCAGCCGAGGCTATCCTCATTTGGCTTCTTCGAGGCCAATCCAGAGCGGTGGGCTCAAATTGCGCCCTGCCAAGACCCATGAGAACATGCCTAAAGATGGCTTGTAATTGGGGCGGACGTTTGATAAAGGTTTGATTGCCATGCCCAAGTTCCTGTCATCACCCCGAGTGGGCAAACGCGATTTTCTCTCAAGAACAAAGCTCGGCAGCAACTGCATTTTGAGAGGCGTCCTTTTCCGCCTATCCGTTAGCTGCTAAAAATCGGCTACTGCAAACGACTTCACTTCAAACCAATCATGATGCCTATGAAACCTTACCTGCAATGTCTATTCACCGCCTTGATTCTATTCGCCGTGGCGACGGACGTGGTCCTGGCCCAAGGCACCGCCTTCATGTATCATGGCCGGCTCAATGACAACGGCATTCCTGCCAGCGGCAGCTATGATCTGACCTTTGCGGTGTTCGACGCTGACACCGGCACCAACCGGGTCGGCGGCGCGCTCACCAACTCGGTGGTGGCAGTGAACAACGGCCTGTTCACCGTGACCCTCGATTTCGGCACTGGAGTATTCGACGGCCGGGATCGCTGGTTGGAGATGGGGGTGCGCCCCAGCGGTGCCGGCGACTTTACTCGGCTCAGCCCCAGGCAACTGCTTACCCCAACGCCCTACGCGATCACAGCCGGTCATCTCGCCGGCACATTGGACGCCAATCAGTTGACCGGGACCGTGTCATCAGCGCTTTTGGGAGGCGGACAATTCACGCGTACTTTCATTTTTGACAGCCCCAGCAATAGTTTTGCGGGCAGTGGCGCCGGTCTGAGCGAAGTGAACGCGGAAGAGTTGGGCGGTTTGGGAGCTGGGAGTTTCTGGCAACTGGGTGGCAACGCCGGCACGACGCCGGGCGTGGATTTTCTTGGAACCACAGACAACCAACCGCTGGAACTCAAGGTCAACGGTCAACGGGCCTTCCGGCTGGAGCCGACCACCAACAGTCCGAATATCATCGGCGGCTTTCGCGGGAATTATGCCGGCAGCAATATCTTTGGTGTAACTATTGGTGGAGGTGGAGACACCAACCGGCTCAACCTGCTTGACGTCTATGCGTACTCCTCTTCGCAATCTGAACCGCCGGTTTTGTTTTTCCCAAACTTTGGAACGATCGGTGGCGGAGCGGGCAATCAAATCGTATCTGGCGGTTACGGGACGATCGCCGGTGGGGCCACCAATTCCATAATTGGCCAGAGTCGTTATTACGGCGGGGGGGCTAACAATAGTGTTGGCGGGGGTGCAAACAATCATATCAGCTGGGCCTTGGCCTCAATCATTGCCGGGGGAGAGAGCAATTCGATTAGCGGCGGCACACGTATGGGAGTGGGATACTCAACGATTGGAGGGGGAACAAGGAATACGATTGCTGGATGGTACGATCCCACTGATTCTGCGACAATAGCGGGGGGTGCGGATAACCAAATTTTTTATGGTTCTTACGGTTCTGCTATTGGCGGCGGCCGCGGAAATTTCGTCGGACCCTGGTTAGGGGACGCCACCATCGCCGGTGGTTCTTCGAATGTTGTCTTGGCTTCGTGGGCGGCGATTGGGGGAGGTTCGCAAAACACGGTCGTATTTCCCGGCGGCGCCATCGGCGGTGGCAATGCTAACCGCACCGTAGCTCCGTATGCCACGATTGGCGGCGGGCAAGGTAACCGGGCATGGGGTAACTACGGCACTGTACCTGGCGGAATTCAGGCAGCGGCTCGAAGCTACGGGCAACTTGCCTATGCCAGCGGACAATTTGAGGGCCCTGGCGATGCCCAAACTTCAGTTCAACGACACCGGTGACGCCCAAACTTCCGTTTATGTTTGTCGCGGTACGACCACCAACAGCGCGCTGAATGAGTTGTTCCTCGACGGCGTGGCCGAGCGCATGGTCGTGCCGGAGAATTCCACGTGGGGCTTTGATGCGCTGGTAACGGGGCGCACTGCCAACGGGGATTCGGCTGCCTTCCAAATCCGCGGATCGATCAAAAACAACTCCGGCACCACCACATTGATCGGCTCGCCGGTTTTTTTACAGTTGGGCAACGATGCGACTTGGAACGCGAGCGTGGATGCGGACGATGTGAACGACGCATTGATTGTCAGAGTCAATGGAGCGGCCGGCACACGAATCCGTTGGGTTGCCAGTGTGCGCACCGTCGAAGTGACCTACTAATGGAGACCCGCACAAATGAGTAACACCATCTCATTAGCACCGGGCTTCAGCCCGGTGCTGGTCGGCAGAGGATTGGAAAACCGTTTCAACGGTTTTCCGCCCGTCGTCAAGCCGTTGAAACGGCTCGTCTCCTCGCTCCGCTACAATACCCGGCTGAAGCCGAGGGCTAATGAAAGAAAAAATCGAGTCGCTCATTTTTTCGAGACTCAATGACATGATTCTCAACGTTTCCGAATCTAGCGCCGCCTGGCACTCAAATCGCGAAACCGTTTTGATGCGACTCATCGCCACACTGGATCAGAGCGGCATCCCCTACTGTCTGGTCGGAGATACGCGTCGCTTTCCCAAAGAGGTTCGCAGCGACGTCGATATCGTCGTGGA
>CAZYYS010000191.1:0-11361 GCA_964651015.1 uncultured Verrucomicrobiota bacterium | reverse complement strand
CCCGTTGTGTGTACGCCTCCACAGGCGCACGAGCGCGGCTGTCCCAGCCGCAGCATTTCCGATGGTTCTGAATGCGCCAAAAAGAATGTCTTGGATACACTCGTGGCTGCTGCGGCTGGGACAGCCGCGCTCCGGTTTAGTGGCGGCTTCGCCGCGCAATGCCTTGGCATCTTTGCGTTGATTCTGCTACCGCTCACGCTCCCGGCGGCCACCAACGATCTGAGCGGGGCGCTCCAGAAAGGATTGTTTGAAGAAGAAGCCAATCGCAATCTGGATGCGGCCATCCAGGCGTATCAATCGGTCGCGACCCAATTCGACAAAGACCGGCAACTGGCGGCCACGGCGGTTTTCCGCCTGGGCGAATGTTATCGCAAACTCGGCAAGACCAATGAGGCCACCGCTCAATACGAGCGGATCATGCGCGAATTCGCCGACCAGAACACGCTCGTCACGTTGAGCCGGCAGAATTTGTCCGCGCTGGGCTCCTCCTATCAAGATAAGCAGACCACGCCGAGGGCGGGCCAACTTGCGGACTCAGAAACCCAACTCGCACAAAGAAAGTCATTATTGGAGAAGTTGAAAGGACTCGACCGTGAGAAGCTTCGCCAAGTTCTACCAAGCACCGCCCAGGATTCGCTCCTAAACGAACTATTATCACAGTTGAACTTGGCAGAGCAAACAGTAGTGTCGCGGTCAAAGGAGGTCGCGCCCGACAACCCGGAGCTTATCAAATTTCAGACCCTCGTGGACGCAATTAAGAAACAAATAGACGAACGGTGTGCTGGTATCTTGACTGGCCTCGAAATCCAGGTTTCATCCCTCGAACAAGCGGTAAACGAGAAAAAGTCGAAGGCCGGCTTAACACAGTCAGCCGCTGCACCCACAGTCACCACCGACGACGAAGAAAAAGAAATCCGCCGCATCCGAGAGATGATCAAGAACAGCCCTGACCTCATTAACGGCACCAGTGAGGCGCAAAGTCCATTGGTAAACGCTGTCAGCCGTGGTTGGTTGCGCGCAGCGACTTTTCTATTGGACAACGGCGCGAACGTCAACAAGGCATCCTTCGGAAGCACGCCATTGCATTATGCGGTTCAGTCTGGAAGCAAGGCCATGGTGGAATTGCTGTTACAACGAGGCGCGGACATCAATGCAAAAGACGCTACAGGCGGTACGCCGCTGCACGTCGCCGCACGGAGTGGCTTCCTCGCCATCGCTGAGGACTTACTCAAGTACAAAGCCGATCTCAACGCCCGCAACAGCAAATCGAACGGCGAACAGTCGCCGCTGCATCTTGCCGCACAAAATGGCAATGCGGCGCTCGTTGGTTTTCTGTTGGCGAATGGTGATGACGCAAACCGCAGAGACGCAGCCGGACAAACCTCACTGCATCTCGCCGCTTTTAAGGGCGACGCTGGCGTCATCGAAGCATTGCTAAAGTCTGGCGCAGATGTGAACGCCAAGGACACGGCGGGAGAAACGCCACTGATTGAAGCGGCCCAAGGCGGACATGCTGTTTCAGTGAAAGCATTGCTCGCGGCTAAAGCATCGCCCGATGTGGCGGACAACAATGGCCGCACCGCACTGAGTTACGCCGTGGAGCGCGGTCCGTCGGACTTGGCGCAGATGCTACTGGAAGCCAAAGCGAATCCCAACGCTGGATCGGCGGATGCGCCCTTGCTGATGGCAGTGCGCGCGGACGCCGCCGGACTTGCCGAACAGCTATTGCGAGCGGGCGCCGACCCAAATCAACCGACGGACTGCGACGAAATCAGCGTGGTCCGACCCGGAGGCGGCAACACGATCCAGAGACAACAGTTCGGCCGAAACCGTCGCAAGCTCACACCGCTCCAAGCCGGTCTTTGGGAAGAACACCCGGCGATGGTGAAGCTGTTGCTTCAGTTCAAGGCCGATCCCAATGCCAAAACCTATGATGATTATCCGCTGGTTTTGGGCGCACTCGGAAACGCCGAGGTTTTCAAAGCCTTCCTGGTCGCGGGAGCGGATGTGGAGGGAGCGGACAATAACGGTTGGACGCTTCTGCATCATGCAATCAGCAAAGGGCGTAAGGAGATTGCCGCCATGCTGCTGGCCAATGGGGCGAATCCGAACGTTCGCGATAAGAACGGACAGACGCCGCTGGACCTTACGAAACAGCAAACAGGTGGTGGGCGAGTGTTCGGCGAAGCTCCGCCCGCCGATCCGAAAGAGATGGCCGATCTGCTCCATCAACATGGCGCACTGGATGATTTGCCCAATTTCAATGCCATTCGCATCACTCGCGGTGCACTGACACCAATTTGGGTCTTTGGTAAGGACGCCAACGCCAAGAACCACTTCACGCTCTTGGAGGCGATTCTCAGCTATTTTACAACGGGTGGGGCTGCAGTAAGTTATCAGTCGAGTTCTGGTGTTCCTGTAGGTGTAGTAGGTCCTTCGTCTAGCTTCACCGACCGGCTGCAAGCCTTCGTTGCGGGTGTCGGCGGGAATCCATTGAAATTTCCCGATCTCTCTCGAATCACAATCTATCGTCCGACCAGTGGCAAACCTGGGGAACGCAGAGAAATTACCGTTAACATCCTGACCGCGACCAACAGCATCGATTGCTCGGAGGACTTGCCGTTGGAGTTCGGGGACGTGATTGAGATTCCAGAGCGGGAGCACGCGTTGGCGGAACAAGCGGTTGCCTTGACGGATCAGCAAACTCAGGAGCTGTACAAATGCCTTGAGCGGAAGGTGCGGTTTGTGGTGAGGGGTGAAACCACAGAAATCGCGGTAGTCGGCGGGGCGTTTCTTGCATCCGTTTTGCAATTTCCACAAGTGCAGAAAACTCTTCGATCTTCGTCCGACCTTTCGCGTCTTAAGGTCAAGCGCACAGATCCCCAAACCGGGAAGATTCAGGAAATCCCGATGGGTACAGCAAACAGAGTTTCAAAAGACGACCTCTGGCTGCGCGACGGCGATGTGATCGAAGTGCCGGACAAACCGTAGCCGTGCCCGGTGCGTCTGGGCAGTGACACAGACGCACTCCACACGGCTTGCGTTCATTGCCAATTTAGGACGCCACTGAAAACTTAGCCCGAACGATTCAGAGGAAAGAGGGAGCGCGACCGTCCCGGTTGCTCTATACTAGATAGTTGGCGTCCCACCAACTGGTTTAGGAACAAGCAAAGTCGAACCGAAAGGTTTGCATTAACAGACAACGGTTTTCGGCGGGACGCCGAAAACAGCAGGCGAGAACTGCGAGACGCCCGCGCTCCCATTCTTTGTCCGAATCGATCCGGCTTAGGCGGCTTGACATGTCGGCGTGGCAAGACATCCTTTCGCCGTGACGACAACGATTTTCAGCAACAGTCAAGCGATCATCCGTCGGCGGGGTAAAAACCGACCGGGAGATGATTCCATTCCTTTACAGCTTTTCAATGGCGGGATGAAATTGTCTGGCACAACGCGCTGAACTTCGCACCTCAATTTCATGCTCAAAGCCGGAATCGTCGGATTACCCAACGTTGGCAAGTCCACTCTGTTCAACGCCGTCACCCGCACCCGTAAAGCGGAGGCCGCCAACTATCCGTTTTGCACCATCGACCCCAATGTGGGGATTGTGACTGTTCCCGACGCGCGCCTGGAAGTCCTGGCGAAGATCGCGAAAACCTCGGTCATCATCCCGGCGGCGATTGAGTTTGTTGATATCGCCGGGCTGGTCAAAGGCGCGTCGCAAGGGGAAGGGCTAGGCAACAAATTTCTCAGCCACATCCGCGAGGTCGATGCCATCGTGCAGGTGGTCCGCTGTTTTGAAGACGCGGACATTCACCACGTCGCGGGAGCGATTGATCCGGTGCGCGACATTGAAACCATCATCACCGAACTGGTGCTGGCTGATCTTGAAGCCGTGAAGAAAAGGGTGGCCAGTGTCGCCAAGGACGCCAAACGCGGCGACAAAGTCGCCGTTGCCGAAGAAGCGGTGTTGAAAAAGTTGGAGCCACATCTCGACGCCGGCAAACCGGCGTTGCTGCTGGAACTGACTCCGGAAGAGAAAGCCATTTCCAAAGGCTTTTTCCTGATGACGGACAAGCCGACCATTTTCGCGGCCAATGTGAAGGAATCCGATCTGGCCAACGCGGACGCCAATCCGCACGTCAGCAAAGTCCGTGAATACGCGCGAACCCATCATGCTTGTGAAACAGTCGTCATCAGCGCGCAGATCGAGAGCGACTTGATCGATCTTTCGCCCGAGGAAGCGAAGGACTTTTTGAAGGAACTTGGGGTGAACGAATCGGGTGTCGGCGCGCTGATTCGTAGTACGTATCATTTGCTCGGCTTGCGGACATACTTTACAGCAGGTGAAAAGGAAGTTCGCGCCTGGACAATTCATGCGGGCGACACCGCGCCGAAGGCGGCAGGCGTCATCCACACCGATTTCGAGCGCGGCTTCATCAAGGCTGAAACCGTCGCTTACGATGACTTGGTGAAATGCGGTTCGGTCGCCACCGCTCGCGAGAAGGGGCTTTATCGCATGGAAGGCAAGGAATACGTGGTGCAGGACGGCGACGTGATGCTGTTCAAGTTCAACGTCTGAACGGCTCAGAAGGGAGGTTGCGCACGGAGTAACTGCGGATTCAGTTTCGTGGCGCAGGTTTTCCAACTTGCTGTATCCCCGATTTCCCAATCGGTGCCACAAATGAAATGTCGGCACGCTCCGAGCGTTTCAAGCCCACGCGGATTGGGAAATCCGCGACACAGCCGACTTGGAAGTCGGCGCTACGTGAGAACTTTCCAAGTGATATTTCCACTGGACTACGGAAAATTAATACTCGCTACAGCCGAGGATACAGCCCTAATCTCCAGCCATCACTATGAAAAAGCTTTTGCTCTGCGGCTGGTTCTGCTTCGTGGCCATTCTTACGTGCTGGTCGCAGACCAAAGTCGATTTCACGCGTACTGAAGACGTCATTTACGGGCGCAAGTTTGGCACGGCATTGACTCTCGACGTAATCCGACCGGCCAAACCGAACGGATTTGGCATCATCTTCATGGTGAGCGGTGGCTGGTTTTCCAGTCATGAGGCGATCAACGTGAACATGATGATGCCGTTTCTGGAGCGTGGCTACACGGTGTTTGCGGTGGTTCACGGGTCGCAGCCGAAATTTGTCGTGACGGAAATTGTGCAGGACGTGCATCGCGCGGTTCGGTTCATTCGCCACAACGCGGCGAAGTATGGCGTTGATCCGAATCACCTGGGTGTTACTGGCGGCAGCGCGGGCGGACATCTTTCGCTGACCTTGGGAACGCAAGGTGGTCCCGGCAACCCGGACGCGAAAGACCCGGTGGACCGCGAAAGCAGCGCCGTACAGGCAGTGGCGTGCTTTTTTCCACCCACGGATTTCCTGAACTACGGTCAACCGGGCGAAGACGCCGTCGGTGTGGGCATTCTAAAGGATTTCAAGCCGGGCTTTGGCCCCCGGTCGGACACCGCAGAAGGGCGGCAGGCGTTGGGCAAGGAGATTTCTCCGATCTATTTTGTCACGTCAAACATGCCGCCCACCCTCATCGTTCATGGCGATGCCGACAAATTGGTGCCGATTCAACAGGCGGAACTCTTTGTGAAACGCGGTAAAGAAGCCGACGCCATCACCAAGCTCGTGGTCAAGGAAGGCAAGGCCCATGGTTGGAAAGACATGAACCTGGATCTGCCGACTCTGGCAGATTGGTTTGACGAGTATTTGCGTGGATCGAAACAAAGGGACCGAAGTGACGCAAAGGTGATTAGGGAAAGGCGGTTGAGATCTGAACAGCGACCTAAAGTGCGCCCCGACCGCGTAGAACTTACCCCAGACGACAAGTCTGCTGCTTTCTCTGCGTACGATGCAGTCTTTCTCGCTGCGGTTTGTAGCCGTTGGTATGACTTGCTCGATACGGGTGATTTTCAGCGCAACCGTCCGGGTGCTGTGACTTTGGCGTTTCGCTTGAACTATGACGGGCGCATTACCGATATAAAGGAAGTGAAAAATGATCTCGGTGAACTGGCAGGTTTGATCTGCCAAAAGGCGGTGATTGGTGAGCCATTCGAGCGATGGCCGAGTGATATGAGACGGATGGTGGGGGCGGATTACCGTGAGTTGGGTCTAACCTTTTACTGTGGCGCCGAGTAAGATTACGACCCGGCAGGTAAAGGAGGAAATACATGACAAATGAAACGATCCGGTGAACTCCTCTCAGGAGGTCACCCGTCCCCTCCTCACAACCCTGCCGGAAGCGGACTTGCCAGACTTGGACGTCGTATCAACAAATTGAACACTGAATTCATCTGGTCTGCCATCGGCTCCATGGGTTCTGGAGTCGCATTATGAAAAACTTGGAAGGTCCAAGCGCGACGAAGAGACTGTCCGGTTCCACATTGATTGAGTTGCTGGTCGTCATTGCCATCCTCGCCATCCTCGCGGCGATGCTGCTGCCCGCTCTGGCTCGCGCCAAATATGCGGGCATCCAACGTGCGTTGCTGATGTCCCTTCCCATTTTTCTCCTGAGCGCGGCCATCGCCGCTCCGGTGTCCGCGGTCCTGCCCGGTACGGAACCTCTCGCCCCCGGCACCGGCGGCGTGGGCAACTGGGACGTGGTCATCAGTGCCGAAATTGAGCGGGCGAAAATTGTGCGTCCGCAATATTGGCGTCGCAACTTTTCCTCGGCGGAGAATTACAACCGTTCCATCGAAACGAATCGCGCGCGGTTTGCCCATCTCATCGGGGTGCGCGATCCCCGCGTGGCGTTCGAGGCTCCGTCGTTGATGGCGACCCTGGATCAACCGGCGCTCGTCGGGCGCGGGAAAAGCTATGATGTTCATCGCGTGAGCTGGGCGGCCTTTGGGGATGTGCATGCCGAGGGATTGCTGCTGGAACCCCGCGGACGCAAGCCCGTGGCCGCCGTTGTCGCGGTGCCGGACTGCGCCCAGACGCCGGAGCAGATCAGCGGGCTGGCGCCGGGTGTGGCGGTGGAATCCCAATTCGCCCGCCGGCTGGCGGAAAGCGGCTGCCGCGTCCTGGTGCCGGTGTTGATTGATCGCTCGGTGGAGGTGCGCGGTCGGGAGGGTTACCGCTCCTATTCGCGCCAGCCCATGAGCAGCCGGGAGTTCTTGTTCCGCCCGGCGTTTCAACTCGGCCGGCACCTGATCGGCTATGAAGTGCAGAAGATCCTCGCCGCAGTGGACTGGCTGGCGCGGGACAATGATTCCGTCGGCGTGATCGGTTACGGCGAGGGTGCGTTGCTCGCGTTCTACGCGTCGGCGCTCGACACGCGCGTTGATGTGGCCGGCGTCTCCGGCTATTTCGATTCGCGCCAGAATCTCTGGAGCGAACCCTTTGACCGCAGCGTGTTCTCCCTGCTCACCCAGTTCGGTGACGCTGAAATCGCAACGATGATCCTGCCGCGGACATTGATCGTTGAAGCGTGCCGCGGTCCTCAGGTCGCTGTGGCAGCTCCGGGCGGTAGCCGGGGAGTGCTGCAATCGCCCGAACTCACCCGAGTGAAAGCGGAGATCGCCCGGGCGCTTCAGCTCGCGGACGGACTTAATCCACCCGCGCCGATTGAGTTGATCGCGAACGGCGACGGGCAGGGGCCTTTCGGCTCCGTCGAGATGCTGTCCCGGTTTCTCGCCGCATTGCATTCCGGAGCGACCCTGTCGCCGGGCGAAGGCGATCCGGACGTGGCGGCATCCAGCCTCGATCCGCGGCTGCGCCAGCAAAGGCAGATGCATGAGATTGATCGGCACAATCAATGGCTGCTCGGCCAGAGCGCCAAGGTGCGGGAAAAGTTCATGGCCAAACTCGATTCCTCTTCGCTTGAAAAGCACGAAGCCACGAAGACTTCCTACATCGAACATCTCCGCCGCGAAGTGCTTGGGCGAATCGAGATGCCCCTTTTGCCGTTCAATGCGAAATCGCGTCTGCGTTACGACGAGGTAAAATGGACCTGCTACGAGGTTCAATTGGATGTCTTCCCGGGCGCGAATGCGCTCGGCTTCCTCGTGGTCCCGAAAAACCTTGGAGCTGGTGAACGGCGGCCGGTGGTGGTGTGCCAGCACGGAGGCGGTGGAAGCCCCGACCAGCTCGTCAAAGACGATGCCGGGGCGTATCACTCGTTCGCGGCCCGGCTCGCCGAGGAAGGGTTCGTCACGTTTGCGCCGTCGGTGATGTTTCCGCCCTCCGACAGTCTGGTACGTAAATGCAACAGTGTGGGATTGACCCAGTATTCCTACGTCGCCGCCATGCACCAGCAGATTGTCAACTGGCTGCGGACCCAACCGTTCGTCGCCGGGGATCGTATCGCGCTCTACGGCCTGTCCTGGGGCGGCAAGACGGCCATGCGCATGCCGCTACTGGTGGATGGTTACGCCATGACCATCGTGTCCGGTGATTTCAACGAGTGGATTTGGAAGACGGTAACGACGGACAGCGACTACAGCTACGTGTTTCAGCCGGAGCCGTACATCTTCGAGTTTGATCTGGGCAGCACCTACGGGTACGCGGAGATGGCGGCGTTGATCGCGCCGCGTCCGTTCATGGTCGAGCGCGGGCACTTCGATCCGGTGGGCACCGACGAGCAGGTCGGCTTCGAGTTCGCCAAAGTGCGCCACCTCTACAACGCCCGCCTGAAGTTGCCTGAGAATTGTGCCATCGAATGGTTCGTCGGCGGACACGAAATCAACCGGGGCGAAACCTTCAAGTTCCTGTATCGTCATCTCGACCGGTAGAACCGTTCAATGCTGCGAGACCGAGGAGGTAAATGATTTCGCAGATCGAGCGACCAGACACCGCCGGCCTCGTTGGCCTCGCCGGGTATGCGATTGGTGATCGGAATGAACTCGGGAGTTGTCAGCCACCGCTGAAACGGATAAACTTGATATGTATTCACTCGAACGACGGATGTCGGTCAGCCTCGTTTTCGGTGAGTTGCTAGGAACAGAAAACCGCATGCGCTTTACCGCGGGAAATGAAATCAACGGACCAGCTCGCTCCAGCCGGAGGCGATGGCCGCTCCCCACCTTCTGCCTGCTCCTCGGCGTCCTGATTCTGGCCGAGGTGGCGGCAGGCCCAGCGGTGCCCGAATCCAATCAAGTGGATTCTGTTTCACACTGGGCGTTCCGCGCGGTCAAACAACCCGCCGTGCCGACGGCGAGTTCCGGATGGGTCCGCAATCCGATCGATGCGTTTCTTGCAGCCGGGCACGCGCAACGCGGATTGATCCCCCTGGATGCGGCGGAGCCGCACATCTTGATCCGACGGCTGTATTTGGACCTCGTCGGCGTCCCTCCGACCCCGGCGGAGTTGGAAGAGTTCACCGCGCAGCCCAGCGATGCGCTTTACGCAAAGATCGTCGAGCGGTTGCTGGACAGCCCCCGCCACGGGGAACGATGGGGCCGGCACTGGATGGACATCTGGCGTTACAGCGACTGGGCGGGGCACGGCGCCGAGGTTCGGGAAAGCCAGCCCCACATCTGGCGTTGGCGCGATTGGATCATCGAATCTGTAAACGCCGACAAGCCCTACGACCGCATGATCGTCGAGATGCTGGCGGCGGACGAACTCGCTCCGCTCGACTCTGGTGCGCTCCGGGCCACCGGCTTCCTGGTCCGGAACTGGTTTCGCTTCAACCGCAACGTCTGGCTGGATGAAACGGTGGAACATACCGGCAAGGCTTTCCTCGGACTGACCTTGAACTGCGCGAAGTGTCATGAGCACAAATACGATCCCCTGCCACAGGCGGGCTTTTACCAGATGCGAGCGTTTTTCGAACCGTACGAGGTTCGGACCAATCTTCTGACTTACACGGGCGATCCCAAGACCAACAGCCTGGTCCAGGCCTTCGATGCGCGGCTGGCCGAGCCTACCTATGTCTTTACCCGTGGCGACGAAGCCCGGCCCGAGACCAATCAGCCCGTACTGCCGCACCTCCCCGATTTTCTGGTGAACACGTCTCTCGAGATCTCGACCGTGGCCTTGCCGTTGGAAAGTTACTATCCGGCGTTGAGTGAGGCGGCCGTGAAGGATGCGTTGGCACGGAGTGACGCCGCTGTGCTGGCGGCTGAGAAGAAGGCGAATGCCGCTTGGGCGGCCGCGCTCTCGTCCACGAACGACGTGGAGTCGCTGCGGGTCGCGGCGGAGATCGCCAGCCGCCAGGCGGTCCTGGCGAGGGCCCAACAGGTTTCGCTCCGGCAACGCGTCGTCGCCGAACGCGTGAAACATGCCGTGGTTCTAGGCGATCATGAGTCCGCGGCCCGCGCGGCAGCCGGTGCGGAATGGCAAGCCAACGTCGCCGCGGCGGAGTTGGCGTTGGCCGAGGCCGCGGGTTTGCTTCAGACATTGCGCGTTCGCCAGAAGCAGGCTGAAACCAAGCCGGCTCCGGAGCCCGATCCGAAGGCGGATTCCAAAGCGGATCCAAAGGATGATGCCAAGGCGCAGAAAGCCCTGGCCGATGCCGAAAAAAAGGTGGCCGAAGCTCAGGAGGCCCTCACTTCCGTCCGACGCGCGGTGCTCGAACCATCTTCCTCTTATGCCGCGCTGGGCCCGGTCTATCCGAAATCGTCCACGGGCCGTCGCCTTGCGCTCGCGCGTTGGATCGCCAGCCCGGAGAATCCGTTGACCGCCCGCGTGGCGATGAACCATCTGTGGATGCGGCATCTGGGCGGCCCATTGGTCCCGACAGTTTTTGATTTCGGGAAGGCGGGGCAACCACCGACTCACCCGGAACTGTTGGACTGGCTGGCAGGGGAATTCGTGCGGCAGGGATGGAGCATGAAAGCCATGCACCGGCTCATCGTCACGTCGGCTGCCTATCGCATGAAATCTTCCGGGGGCGCGATGATGGCTCAAAACCAGGCGAAGGATCCCGACAACGTACAACTTTGGCGGATGAACGTGCGGCGGGCGGAAGCCGAGGTGGTGCGGGACAGCGTGCTCCACGTCTGCGGCGGGCTGGACTGGACCATGGGCGGCCCGGAGTTGGACCAGGGATCAGGTGAGACCTCGTCCCGACGCAGCATTTACTTCCGCCATGCGAAGGAGAAGCTGATGGAATTCACCCGAACCTTCGACGGCCCCGGCGTCACCGAGTGCTATCGTCGCGACGAAAGCATCGTCCCGCAACAGGCCCTGGCCCTGGCCAACAGCGTGCTGGTCAAGACCCAATCCCGGCGGCTCGCACGATCCCTCAGCGCCACTCTGGGAGGCGACGCCGAAGACGCGCAGTTCATCAACGTCGCCTTCACGGGCATTCTCAGCCGATCGCCCACGCCGGAGGAGACCGCAGCCTGCCGTCAGTTCCTCCGAGAACAAGCCGCATTGCTTGCCGATCCGTCCCGGCTGACCC
>CAZYYS010000190.1:10426-11417 GCA_964651015.1 uncultured Verrucomicrobiota bacterium | reverse complement strand
TGTAATCATCCAGAAAAAGCTGCCAGTGTTCATCGACCGGGACCGCCTTGGTGGAAGTTGACGCAACAGTTTCCGCTGTTTGCACGATGATAACCGGCATGAACAGGATTAGAAATACCTGTAGCAGCGTGCCTATGCGATGGAGGGTGTTTTTCATAGGTAACTTGTCTTTCATGGGTATTTTCACTCGCATCCTGGAGCAAACTCATCGTGACGCATTCACCTGGCGCGGACGAATCAACAACACGATGCCGACGCACAAAATGCAGAGGCTGGCGAAAATGCCGAAGATGAGATTTAGCGGCAGGCCGCGGTCGCGCATTGCCCCGAAGCCCCAATCCGCGAAACCGCCACAACTGGTGCCCACCATGTTCAGAATCCCGTAGCCCGTCGCGCGCAATTCGGGCCGGGCGATTTGACAGAGGATCGGCATGTTGTTGCAGTCGAAAAATCCCCAGCCAATGCCGAATAGTATCAGAAACGCAACCGCCGCAACGAGTGTGCCTGCATTCCCCACACCGAAAAGTGCGGGAGCAAGAAAGCTCATGCCGATGGCACTGACAAAGACCCGCCCGCGCACGGAGCGGCGCATCCAGCGGTCCGCGAGCCAGCCACCAATTACCGCGCCCACGAGCGCGGCGAGATTTACGAAGAGCGTGGCTGAGACCCCCGCCTTGCCCTGGCCAATGGAAAACTGCTGCTTCAAGATTGCCGGCATCCAATCCTTCACCACCCAACCCGCCAGACCCGGTAGTGTGAAATAAAATATCAAGAGGATGAAAAACCGGTTGGTCAGCAATTCCACCACCGCCCGGCGCGGCGAGGGCTTGTTGACTGGCTCAACAGGAACAGGTGCATCGCGCAGCAAGAATAGTAGCGGGATGGTGTAAAGCACTCCAACAACTCCTGCCGTGTCGAATGCAATCCGCCATCCAAGACTTGGGCTGTCCGCAACGTAGCCACTGAAGCCGCCTATTATTATGCCTACGTA
>CAZYYS010000190.1:0-10416 GCA_964651015.1 uncultured Verrucomicrobiota bacterium | reverse complement strand
TCGGCGATGAGCGCGAGCGCCGCCGGGATGTAACAAGCCTCGCTGATTCCCATCAACGCACGGGTCACAACCAACTGTTCGAACGTATGCGCGTGTCCCGTACTCCAAGTGACCGCCGACCAGACGAACAGACTCGTCCCAATCACGTAACGTCGGCTGAACCGGTCGGCGAGGTAGCCGCCCACCGGACTCAGGATTGCATAGACCCATTTGAAGGCCGCTGGAAGAAAACCCCAGTTTGCTTCCGAGCCAATACTGGGGATGTCGGCCATGACCGAAAACTTCATCGCCGCAAGCAATTGCCGGTCGAGATAGTTCAACAGCGCGACGGGTAGCAACACCGCAACAACGATCCAGGCGTAGGTCGAGGGGCGGGACGTGATCACAGGGAGGCTTTTAGAATTCAGACTCCAAAACATCCGCTATTTCGGCAGCTAAATGCCAGGACCGCGATGCGATGCGTCGGCAGAGATCCGGAGGTTTTCATAATCTTCTTTGTCACTGAATCCGGAACCCGTACAGGTCCGCATCGGTCATTTCGAAGATCAGACGAATCGGGCGGCCACGCAAGCTGTCGAGTGAAGCGCCATTCTTGAACTGCACGGTGTATTCAATGTTGTTGGCGCGTACCGGCGTGCAATCATCGAAAGTGAATCCAGGTAGCGGTTTCTGCTCCCCAAGATGTGGCGCGATGGACATGGTGGTGCCGTTAAGGGTTGCCACCGGTTCAGCCGAAGCGATGGCCACGCGAACCAGGCCGCGATTGGCTTCCACGTTAAGCTGCAACGCCTTGCCGGATACCGTCACCGGTTTGGTAATCAACACCGACTTCTGGTTCGCAGCACGGAGACTTACATAGCGGTTGTGTTTCTGGATGTATAAGCCCGTCTGGTGCCGGACCACGCGGTCGTGATAGTAAGGCATTTGTTCGGGGCTGTTCCGGACCACCAAATGGTTTCCGTCAATGACTGAAAAATAGAACCAATCCTCATCGCCGACGAAGAGCGGGGGAGATGGACCGATGACCAGCCGGTCATAGCTGTCTTCCTCAGTTCCGTACGGAACCCAAGCCTCGCGGCTGGAGGTGCGATCCCAGGTTCGACCGCCGTCGCGGCTGATCGTGATGCGCATCTCATTGACGCCTTTCCTGGCCCAGGGCCAGATGTAGGGATGCTCCGCGCTCTTTTGGAGAACAGGCCCGCCGTCCGGATGCAGTCGGTCGGAATGAAACCAGCTTAGCAGTCCAAAGACAACGCCCTCAGCATAAAACGGCATCATGCTCATCGGTTCAGCGTAGTACTGGGGGGTGTGCGGATCGTGACTGTCCGGGGTCAAAACGATCTCGGAGCGCCATTGTTGCAAATCTTTGGATGCGAACCGCGCCACTTCGCGAGTTGGCAACCAGTGCGGCACCGCGTTCTGGATGATGGCAACCCACTCGCCGTGGAGATCATCCCAGAAATGCAAACTTTTGCCACGAGGGCTGAACTTTCCGCCACAATCCACCAGCTTGCTGCGCCATTGTGGGTCACGGAGGAAGTCAGGCAACTCCTTGGCAAAGTAACCACGTTCCTCGAAGAAAACAGCATAGCGTTTGTCGGGATCGGTCACGTTGCCATGTTGACCTAAATCCCAGATGTTGATGCCAGACTGCTTAAGCGGATCCCCGCTGAACACAACCAGGTTGTTGGACCTGGAGAGACCTTTGGGCGAAGGGAACGGAGGGAATTTCTCCCAGTCGATCCCCGCCGGAGCTTCCACCAAACCAAGATTGGGTTTCTCCCAATGGATGCCATCCTTGCTGGTTGCGTAGGCCATGGTGTCTTTGAAATCATGGGCGCGATCATGGTCAACCTTGAGTTGCGGAACCGTATCCCACCAGAACGCATGATAGAACGCGAAAAATGTCCCGTCCTTCTGTCGGCCCACATATTGAGGATAACACCCAAATGTTTCCCACGGTTTGTCGGCGGGGATGACCACGCCCATCGCGCGCGGATGATGCACCACCCGGTCAAACCCAGTCGCGCGGGCTACGATGTAATCATCCAGAAAAAGCTGCCAGCGGTGGTCAACAGGGATCGCCTTCGCGAAATCAGGCTCATTTGTGGTGGCGGCCCGCAACATAATCGTCGACCCAATAAGGACGAAAACCAGCGGCAGCAAAGTGCGAGGAATATGGATAGATATTTTCATTTTCGTTTTTGTTACTGAAATCGGAATCCATACAGATCTGCATCTGTCATTGCGAAGAGCAGCCTAACCGGGCGGCCACGCAAGCTCTCGAGTGAAGCTCCATTCTTGAACTGCACGGTGTATTCAATGCTGTTGGCACGAATCGGCGTGCAATCATCGAAACTGAAGCCGGCCAGCGGTTTCTGTTCCGCTAGATGGGGTGCCATGGACAGGGTGGTCCCATTCAGCGTCGCCACCGGCTCAGCCGAAGCGATGGCGACACGAACCAAGCCGCGATTGGCCTCCACGTTAAGCTGCAACACCTTGCCGGACACCGTCACCGGTTTGGTGATCAGTATGGCGATTTCGCTCGCAAGGCTTAATGCCCCCGCAGCCGGCCGAAGTTCCGGTTTGGCGACGACCGGTCTCTGGTTTGCGGCACGGAGACTGACATAGCGGTTGTGCTTTTGGATGTACAGGGCGACCTGACCCTTGCGAAGACGATCGGAGTAGTAGGTGTTTTGCTTCGCGTTGGATCGTGATGAGAGATGATCGCCATCGAAGACCGACATGTAGAACCAATCCTCATCCCCGACTCTTAGCGGATTATTAGGACCAATGACCAAGCGGTCATAGCTGTCCTCTTCAGTCCCGTACGGAATCCAAGCATCTCGGCTCGAGGTGCGATCCCAAGTGCGACCGCCGTCGCGGCTGATCGTGATGCGCATCTCATTGACACCTTTCCTAGCCCAAGGCCAGATGAACGGATATTCCGCGCTCTTCTGAAGAACAGGCCCGCCATCCGGATGCATTCGGTCCGAATGAAACCAGCTTAACAATCCAAAGACCACGCCTTCGGAGCAGAAGGGCAGCATCCCCATCGGCTCGTCGTAATACTGGGGCGTGTGCGGATCCGCCGGGTCCGCCGCTAAAGCGATGTCCGACGTCCAATGCACCAGGTCTTTGGATGCAAACCGCGCTACCTCCCGTCCCGGCAACCAGTGCGGCACGGCGTTTTGGACGATGGCAACCCACTCCTTATGGAGATCATCCCAGAAATGCAGTTCTTTACCACGAGGACTGAAGCTCCCGCCGCAATCCACCAGCTTGTTCGTCCAGTTCGGATCGTGGAGAAAGTCCGGAATGTCACTCGCAAAATAACCACGTCCATTGTAGGAGATGGCGTACCGTCTCGTTGGATCCTGCACGTTGCCATACTGCCCCAAGTCTCGAATACCAAACGGCACACCCAAATTGTTGTCCTTGGAAACACGTTTCGGCGAAGGGAACGGTGGGAGTTTCTCCCAGTCGATTCCCGCGGGTGCTTCCACCAAACCGAGAACAGGTTTCTCCCAGTGTATTCCGTCCTTGCTGGTGGCGTACGCGCCGGCGCTCGTGTATTGTTGCGCCCGGTCGGGTTGCGTCTTGCTTTCCAGATCGGGTATCCACCACGTCGCCGTATAAAACGCGAAAAAGGTGCCGTCCTCACGGCGACCGATGAAATTGGGCGAAGCACCGACACTTTCCCACGGTTTGTCGGCGGGGATGACCACGCCTCTCGCGCGTGGATGATGGACAACCCGGTCAAACCCAGTGGCGCGAGCTACGATGTAATCATCCAAAAAAAGCTGCCAGCGCTGATCAACAAGGATCGCTTTCGCGAAATCGGGCTCGTTTGTGTCTGCGGCCCTCGTTGTCGTAACCGCCCAAAAAAGCACTACAATGAATAACAGCAAAGTGCTAGGCAGTGGCATAGATGTTTTCCTAATCGTTTTTGTTACTGAATCCGAAACCCGTACAAGTCCGCATCCGTCATCTCGAACAGCAGCCGAACCGGGCGGCCACGCAAGCTGTCGAAAAAGGCTCCATTCTTGAACTGCACCGTGTACTCAATGCTGTTGCCGCGGATTGGCGCGCAATCTTCGAAGCTGAACCCAGGAAGCATCCGTTGTTCTGCCAGATGGGGGGCCATGGAAAGTGTGGTCCCATTCAGGGTCGGCACAGGTTCGGCAGAAGCGATGCCCACACGGACCAGACCGCGATTGGCTTCCACGTTAAGCTGCAATACCTTTCCTGTTATTGTGAGCGGTTTGGTGATGAGCACAGGTGTTTCGCCTGCGACGTTCAGCTGTCCCGCAGCCGGTCGCAGTTCCGGTTTGGGGGCGACTGGTCTGTGGTTCGCAGCGCGAAGACTGACGTAGCGGTTGTGTTTCTGGGTATAAAGCGCGATTTGACCTTTTCGAAGTCGGTCGGAGTAGTAGGTGTTTTGCTTCGCATTGGCTCGTGATGTGAGATGATCGCCATCCCACACGCCCATGTAAAACCAATCTTCATCCCCGACGAACAACGGGGCCGAGGAGAAGAGGACCAGCCGGTCATAACTGTCCTCTTCGGTCCCGTGTGGGACCCAAGCCTGCCGGCTCGACGTGCGATCCCAGGTGCGACCGCCATCGCGGCTGATCGTGATGCGCATCTCATTGACACCTTTCCGAGCCCACGGCCAGATATACGGATACTCGGCGTTCTTCTGCAGCACCGGCCCGCCATCCGGATGCATCCGGTCGGAATGAAACCAGCTCAACAACCCGAAAACCACGCCCTCGGCGCAAAACGGCAACATCTCCATCGGCTCGTCATAATACTGAAGCGTGTGTGGATCCGCCGGGTCCGGCGCCAAAACAATATCCGACGTCCAATGTATCAGATCTTTGGACGCAAACCGCGCAATCTCTCGCGTTGGCAACCAATGCGGCACGGCGTTCTGCACAATGCCAACCCACTCCGCGTGGAGATCATCCCAGAAATGCAATGCATTGCCACGAGGACTGAACCTCCCGCCAGAATCCACCAGCTTGTTCGTCCAGTTCGGATCGTTCAAAAAGTCCGGCACGTCACTCGCAAAGTAAGCACGCCCATTGTAGGAAACGGCATACCGCCTCGTAGGATCCGGCACATTACCGTACTGCCCCAGGTCCCGAAGACTAAACGGTACCCCCAAATTGTTGTCCTTGGAGACACCTTTCGGTGAAGGGAACGGTGGAAATTTATCCCAGTCGATTCCCGCCGGCCCTCCCATCAACCCGAGAACCGGTTTTTCCCAGTGTACGCCATCCTTGCTGGTGGCGTAGGCAGTGGCAATCGTGTACTGCTGTGCCCGGTCGGGCTGCGTCTTGCTTTCAAGTTCAGGTGTCCACCACATCGCCGTGTAAAACGCGAAGAAAGTGCCGTCCTGGCGGCGACCAAAAAAACCGGGCAAGGCGCCGGTGCTCTCCCATGGTTTGTCGGCAGGGATGACCACCCCCATCGCGCGCGGGTGATGGATAACCCGGTCAAATCCGGTGGAGCGGGCAATAATGTAATCGTCCAGAAAAAGTTGCCACCGTTCATCCACTGCGATCACCTTCCCAGAGCCAGGCTCATTCGAATCTGCAGCCTGCACTACGGTGATCTCACAAAGCAGGATTGCGATCAGCAATAGCAAGATGCACGCAAGAGGTTGGGATTTTTTCATAATCGCTTTTTGTTACTTGACCTAGAACCGAGAAAGCTCCGTTTCGAATCGCAGCCCAACGGAGATCGACTACACAAGATTTCGAGGGAGGATAGAATGGCCGCTATCATGTAAGACTATATACCTTCAGGGATGACAAGAGATAATCTTTGAAGTTAAACTGCCGGTACGGAAGCGCACAATGGATACTCACTGGCTGTTCCGAGTTGCTCGTCTGTGAACGAGGCGATTTTTCCCTGAAAGTATTCGGCCAGACCAAGCACATCAGCTCCCAGATTGAAGAACTGGTAACCTTCTTTCTCCAGGACTGACTTTGGTGCGAGAAGTCCTGGCATCATGGCAAACTTCCCGTGCCTCCTTGCGGCGGCAGCGACCCTTTTGCGCGCTGCCACAACCGTCGGGTGATTGACTTCACCCGGTTTGCCAATCAAATGGCTGAAATCACCGGGTCCAAAAAGTAACGCGTCAAATCCTGGCACGGCGGCGATGGTTTCCACGTTTTCCAAGCCTTCCGGCGATTCTATCTGAAGAATGATCATCCGTTGGGTATTGCTATGGTCGATGTAATCCGCCAGCGGAATTTGGCAGTATTGTCCATCTACATTGCCGCCGTCCATCGCGCGCCTACCCAGCGGATGGAAGCGAGTCATCTGCACAATATCCCTGGCATCAGCCGCAGTCGTCACGTGCGGCACCATGATGGCCGTAGCGTCAGCCTCAAAAGGTTTGATATAGTCGCTGTAACTCCCCTTCTCGACGCGAACAATGGTGTCCATGTCGTAAAGCTTGGCGGAGCGGACCTGATTCTCCAGATTGAACCAATCGTTGCCGACGTGTTCGTTACAAATCCACACGGAGGACATTCCAGCGAGCCCACACAACTCTATGATGCGCGGGTCGCCAAGGTTCAACTTGATGCAAGTGGAACACTTGCCCGAACGCATTTCACTCAGAATTCGACTTCGACGTAATTTCATAATCTTCCATATTGTTACGCCCAGTGATTATTTGATCGACTCTCACTGAAAGCGCTTTTGCTTTTGGTCACGGTTTCAGCACTGCTTTGACGATCTCCCCCGACTCCATCGCCTCAAAGCAATCTCTCCATTCCGTGAGCTTTGCCACGCGATTCAGAATGGGATCGACATTGATCTGACCACTCGCGAGCATGGAGATGACTTTGCTCCACATCGGCCAGTTGTGACTGAAACTCCCCTGGAGCGTGACGCCTTTGGCCACGAGCGGGTCCATCGAAAAACCGTAGGGCTGTGGTCCCCAACCCACCTTGGTGATCCGCCCACCGGGACGCACCAAATCGAGAGCCAGTTTCATGGTGGCACTAACGCCCGCAGCGTCGATCACCAAGTCAACGCCATAACCGTCTTCCAGAGTTTTGACACTCGCCACAATGTCCTCGCCACTCGCTCCGAGCGTCAGCGTGGCGCCGATTTGTCTGGCAACTTCCAATCGTCTGCCGTCGGTCGGAATCCCCACTACCACCAAAGGAGATGCTCCCGAAAGCTTGGCCATCATTGCGCAGAGCAGTCCGATGGGGCCCGGACCAATGACGACGACGCTGTCGCCGGGACGAACGCGGGAACTGACACACACGGCATTGTAGGCCACACAGCAGGGCTCGGTCAGAGCTGCTTTCTCAAAGGACAAATTGTCTGGCACATGATGTAAACAGCGTTCCGGTACCCGCACAAATTTCGTCATCGCTCCGTTCACCCCGTAACCAAAACCGAGCCTATTCGGGTCCAGATTGTACCTGCCGGAACGAACGAACGGCGAACTCGAGTCGAGCACGGCCGCCGTCTCGCTCACCACGCGTCCCCCTTCTTGAAAGGCACGCACGCGCTTGCCGACTTCGGCGATCCGGCCGGCGAACTCGTGCCCCAACACTACCGGGTAATTCACCTTCCAACTTTGTTTTCCATGATATTGATGCAGGTCACTCCCGCAAACGGACACCGCCTGGACATCAAGCAGTACCTCCTCGTCGCTGATCTCGGGAATGGGCTGGTCCCGCAATTCGACCGAGAGCGGTTGCGGGGCAAAGTTAACAACCGCCAGCATGGATTGACTCATATAGGTTCATTGTTAGACTAAACCATGGGCGCGCATTTTCTCGCGCAGAAATTCTACTGAAAGTCTCAAGTGTTCGATCCCGTTGACCGGATCATCGCCGTCTTCAATACTAATCCAGCTACGGAAGCCCACCGTTTTGAGGATTGAAAATATCTTATCATAATCATTGAGTCCGCGACCAATAATCCCGTGTTTCAGGATGGGTGCATAACCCAATTGAGGATCGGCTTCCAACCGCCGCAAATCTTCCGCATTGCCACCTTCAAGATGGCGGTCGCTGGCGTGCATGGTCACCACCCGGTCCTTGACCGCTTCCAATAGGGCGATGGGATCGTCTCCAGCAACGATGGCATTAGATGGGTCATAATTCACGCCGAACCAAGGTGACTTCTCGATCCCATCCAGTAGCTCCAAGAATAAATCCATCTTCTGGGCGAATTCCGGATAAACCCAAAAGCCATCTTTGTAATGATTCTCCAAGGAGAGGACGATTTCATTCGCTTCTGCAAACGGCAGGAGTTCACGCAGGCTTTCGCGCACCCAAGTCAAACCTTGGCGGCGTGATACACCTGGATGGCGTTGACCAGTCAGGACCCGGCAGAACTTGGCACCAAGCACCCGGGCAGTTTGGATCGCGACTTTTTGCTGTTCGGTTTCTTCACGGCGGTGGCTCGGGTCGGGATTGGTGAAATCCGGGGAATAACATAGCATCGGGATGGACATCCCGTGATCTTCGACCCGCCGGCGCAGCCGCTTCAATTCACCAGGGTCCTTCCATGGAGTAAAATGCCAATAGAATTCCAAACCATCCAGACCCAGTTGAGCTGAGAGATCAATCCATTGATCAACAGTCATCTGATGGCTTACGCATAACGCCTCCAGGAAGCATTTAGGTAACGCGGCTAAAGGCATAGATCAAAGTCCATAAGCCCCCATACGGCCGATCATGGGATATTGTTCCAATTCATAAACAACCCCGCTGGCCGGCGCAAATTCGTCCGAAAGCCAGTGGACCACGTGAGCGGCGACCTGTTCCGGCGTAAGAAGGCGACCAGAGGGCGCGTACCTCCTGGGCACTCTGTCCTCCCAATCTTCAGGTAATCCTTCCTTTTTCTTTCGCACGCGCTCGCTGGCGGTCACCGTCCAGCCGACGTTAAGCTGAGTAAACCGGATCTTCTCCGTTCCATGTGCATCTGCCAGATTGCGAGTCATGGTCATCAATCCGCCCTTGGCCACGGCGTAAGCCAGTTGATTTGGTTCCCCGCAAAGCGCATTCATGGAACCGATATTCACCACCGCGCCTCCGCCTTGCTTTCTAAACTGTGGCATCGCCGCCCGGATCAAAAGAAGGGGTGCGCGCAGATTGATGGCAATCGTGTGGTTAAAGGTCGCCACGTCTGTCGTCTCAATATTGCTGCGGGTCATCACTGCGGCATTATTCACCAATCCATCCAATCGTCCAAAATGCTCAAGCGTGTACCGCACCAGCAGTTCACAATTATTTGGATCCGCGAAGTCGGCGATGAAGAAGTGGCTAACCGCACCCAGCGAACGGGTGACTTTTTTTGCCAACTCCTTCTCCAAACCATGAATCATTACCTTGGCCCCGTCTGCCACACACCGTCGGGCAATGGCTTCACCAATGCCGGTTGTTGAACCGGTGACCAGGATGACTTTGTTCTCTAATAGCATACTTTGCTTGCGGCTTTGGGAGATCTTGTTTGTTGATTTTGTGTATCTGGTGCGGAATGACTTTCGCCAAAGAATGAATTTGCTGTTCCGGCATGCCGATTGTTCCAAGCCCGATAGAATCCTTGGCGTCCTCGTTCAACGACCTGAGCTGCATCTTGACGCCACAAAGAATCTGGCAAGACAGCGTCTGAGAAAATCTCCAGGCAATACGTGCCTCGATAGCCGGCCCCTTCGATGGCGCGGAAAAGGGCTGGCAAGTCAATGCACCCATCACCTGGCAGGAGACGGTCACCCGGACATCGTGGCTCGTCCGCAGGCCAGTCACTGACGTGGACTCCAAATAGGCGGTCACCGGCGGCGTGGATTTGTTCCTGGATGAGCGGTTCCTGCCAGACATGCCAGACATCCAGCATGAGCCCAAAATTCTCGCGATTGACTGCGTGCACAAGTTCCATCGCCTCGCGCAACGAGCAGATGAAAGTATCCGTGTTCATCAAGATCGGATGCAGCGGCTCGAACATGATTCTCATGCCATGCTCTGCGGCGTAATCGGCCAATGCCACGTATGACTTTCGCGCCATCTTGTGCGCCAATTGATAATTGGATTGCGGCGCCCTGCCCGCAATGGTCACGAGCGGTGCCGTTGGGAAGAACTTTGACATGAGGTCGATTGTTTTGCGGTACTCCGCCAATCGTTTGATCGGGTCGATTAACTCCGGGCACATGAAATCCGGAAACAGCGCGTGCACCCGGGGCTGGATGGAACTCACTGGCAAACCTGATTCCGTCAGAAACGCCAACTGCTCTTGGGCGCGGCCGGGGTCTTTCGCGAGTTTGCGCTCACACAGTTCAATGCCATCAACACCCAACCGTGAATAGAGCGAGACGTCCTCCTCAAAGGTTTGAAACCAATGGGTAAATTCGCTGACGCCAAATCGAGCCGGTTC
>CAZYYS010000189.1:0-11430 GCA_964651015.1 uncultured Verrucomicrobiota bacterium | reverse complement strand
CGTTGACTGAAACGGTGGAGGAGGGTGCTGTCGATTTTGACGGGCTCCAAATGCTCCGCGACAAAAGCAAGCCTCCGAAGCTCCCCCGTGCCGAGGTTGAGAAATACCTTGAGCGAAACAGTCGAAACGCCATGAGCCTGCTGACAGCCTATCGCGCCTTCAGCGACACGAATTATCTGGTGGAAGCAGCCGCCAATTTCCCCAATGACCCCAGAGTGCAATTGAGCGTTCTGGTGCGGGATGTGTTCCCAGAAACGCGGCGATACTGGCTGGATTTGTTTGAGGCCTCTTCACCCGAGAATTCATTGGCGAACTACCTCTCCGCGTGGGACTACTTCAGAAGCGGGTAAACAGAAGCAGCCTTGAACGAACTCAGTGAGGCAACTCGCAAGCCGACGTTCAAAGATTACGCGCTGGAATCCAAGCAGGAGGATGAGGAGTTAAACCTCATAGCGGGAAGATCACCGCTCCAATCAAAACTAACCGCATTGGGTTGGACGGAGGACCTGATGCCGGAGTTGGTGAAGCTCAAATGGCTCGCCCATCAGGACATGGCAAATCTGCTAAAGCAGTATGTGAACACCGGAAACACTGAATCTGCTGGGCGGTTGGCGCAGACTGGATTGGCTCTGGCTAATCGGCTTAACAGCGGCGAAAGCGCCAAGCTTACGATGAACCAACTCACTGGAATTGCCATCGAGGCCCTCACTTTGCGGGAGTTGGACCAAAACACTAGCAATGATTTCCTTGCTGGTAAAACCCCGAATGAGAGAACAGAAGAACTCAAGCAGCAAAGGTCATCGTATGACACGCTGTACAAAAGCTTTTTCGACGCGTACTCCAACGCGACCGAGGCTGAACTGCTGAGTTACTACGACCGGGTAAAACTCAACGGCCAAGAGAAAGCCATGCGCTGGTTCATGGCAAAACAAGGTAAACCGTGAAGGCACGCGATTACTTGCGGAAGAAAATCCACCAGACGATCACCAACATCGGCAGCATGTACGGCAAGGTGTATTTGAACACAAAACCAAGGAAGGTGGGCGTGCGAACTTTGTTCTGTTCGGCGATGGCTTTGACCATGAAGTTCGGGCCGTTGCCGATGTAGGTGTTCGCGCCGAAGAACACCGCGCCGACACTCACGGCCACCACGTTGATTGTTTGCGTGGCCAATAAATGATTCACGTCGGCATCATGAACCGCGCCAATCAACGCGCTGAAAAAACTCAAGTAGGTGGGCGCATTATCCAGCACACTTGAAAGCGAGCCACTGCCCCAATAAAAAAATGCGGGCGTTGGTTCAGCCAAAGCACCCGCGTTCGCCTGCAACCAGTCCAGCGCCGGCATCATGGTGCCAAAAATGCCTAGGAACAGAATGGCGACTTCCTTGATGGGATGAAAACTGAAGTCGTTTGCCGCGCGCACTGATGGCCGGGTTGTAAGATGGGAACCCAGCGCCGCAGCAATCATCAGGAGTTCGCGCAGAAAAGTCGGCTGATTGATAAATACCGCGAGGAGGATCACGCCGAGAAAAAGCAGATTCGACAGTCCTTCAAATTTCCATTGCTCATGAGCGGTCTGCCGTTCACGGACAGGTTTGGGCGCGCGACGATAATTCAAAGCGTCCACGACGTAGAACATCGCCAGCAGCACGCCGACGCCGGTCGCCCAGATCGGCCAGCAATGTTCAGCCACCCACCAGAACGGAATTCCTTTCAGATAGCCGAGAAAGAGCGGTGGATCGCCAATTGGCGTCAGGCAACCGCCGACATTGGACACAATGAAAATGAAAAAAACCACGTGATGGGCGGTAACGCGGTATTTGTTCATACGCAGCCAGGGACGAATAAGCAGCATCGAGGCGCCGGTGGTGCCGAGAACGTTGGCAATGATTGCGCCGATCAAAAGAAAAGTCGCATTGGCCACCGGCGTGGCTTCGCCTTTTACAATGATGTGGATGCCGCCGGAGACAACGTAGAGCGAGCCGATCAGCGCGATGAAGCTGACATATTCGTGGGCCGTGTGGAGCACCCGTTGGTGAGCGTGCAAACCAACGAAATAATAGCCGAGCGTGAGCGCGCCCAAGAGACAGGCAACCTTGGGATAATGTTTTTGCCACCAGTCGGCAAATAACAACGGCGCCAAAGCAATCGTGGCCAGCAACGCGCCGAAAGGCAAAACCATCCACGGATTGGGTGCAACGAAGGCTGATTCCATCCGGGCAAAACTATGTTGCCGTCAAAAATTGGGTCAAACAGAATCGGTCTCAGGTCAGTCCGAATCCGCTCTCGCAACAGACGAAAACATTTCATGACGCGACATCACAATTGCACTCACGCCGCCTGGGCCAGCAAGGCCCGGCTGCGTTGCCGCACCCGGGCTTGTTTGGCCGCTTGTTTCCGCGCGGTCTGCACTTTTTCCTCGAGCAATGCGGGGAATAATAGCAGCGGGAAGGGCGTGAACCACACCAACGCGGCGGCTTCATTCGCGGCTCGGCGCAAAGAAAGTGTTTAACTCTGGCGTTTCATTTAAGAACTGCAAGAGCAATCCGTCTTTGAGCCGGTCGAGTTGCGTCTCGACCGTGCCGCGGAACGGCAACGCCGGCACCGGTGTCACGTTGAATCGCGTCTCGGGCGCGAACCGCGTCCTGACTCTTTGATAATTTGATTTCATTCATTTTCCTTTCATCGGGTCGCTCCTGCGGCGACCACAAGTTAAACAAAAAACCCACGATTGACTGGCAATCGTGGGTTTTTGAAAGTCTGTTTGAGTTATCGGTTAGAACATTCCTTCCACGTTGCCGATGGCTTGGGTGAAGCGGTGCCAGATGGACATGTGCCCATCGACGCGCTTGGCGCACAGGCTGTTTTTAACATTTAACGTGGTCTTCATTTCCAACGGCGGATAGGGAACAACATCAGCGGGCATTTGTCAAAGGGAAATTCCTTGACCCTTCAAATCTCGAATGGGCACAGCAAAATCTTCACATCCGACCTTGTCGCAGGAACGGCGGATGCTAGAATTTAGGAGTAATGGCGACGTCGAGCGAAGCACCAAAAACGGAAGCCCAAAAGCCTTTGCGCATGGTGGCGTGCGGGGGGTGCAAGGCCAAGGTTTTCATCCCAGGCGACCTGCCGCCACTGGCCACCGCGCCGTGTCCGAAGTGCAAGCATCCGGTCATGATGCCGATGATGTTGCGGCAATTTGAGCTGCGCTCTCCCATCGCTTCCGGCGGCATGGGCACGGTCTATCGGGCGTTCGACACCGTCTTGGAACGGGAAGTGGCCTTGAAGATGATGAAGCCGGAGTTGCTGAACGATCCTGCCGCGCTGGCAAGTTTTTTCCGGGAAGCCAGGGCCTGCGCATCCTTGAACCATACGAACATCATCCACATTTACACGTTCGACGAATGGGACAGTCACCGCTACTTGGTGATGGAACTGGCCGACCGAGGCAGCCTCGACGGTCGCATTACCAAGCAGCAGCGAGTTTCCGAACTGGAAGTGCTGGACATCGGCATCAAAGTCGCCTCTGCTCTCGATACCGCGCTCAAGCACAATCTCCTGCACCTTGACATCAAGCCGGGCAACATCCTGTTCAACGCGGACAACGAACCTAAACTGGTTGATTTCGGTCTGGCCCGGAAAGTTGAAGCCGATGTCACCCAGGAACAGGCTGCATGGGGAACGCCGTATTACGTGGCCCCGGAGAAAATCAAGCGCGAGCCGGAGACGTTTTTATCGGATATGTACAGCTTGGGCGGGACGCTTTATCATGCACTGACCGGGCACGTTCCATTTGAAGCGCCGACGGTGGACGAAGTTGTCGCCGCGCATGTCCACACACCTTTGACGCCGCCAAACCATGTCGTCCCGGAAATCACCCAACCAACGAGTGACGCTCTGCAACGCGCACTGGCGAAAAACCCGGCGGAGCGTTTTCCAAGCTACGATGATTTCCGCATGGCTTTGGAAGTCGCTCGCAGCCAGTTGCTCATCGAAAAGTACAGTCAGCCGACGCCAGCGCCCGCCGCTGACAGTCCCGGCGGCAAGAGCTGGTGGCGGCGCTAGCGTGGAGCAAGCGGGGAGCTTTCAAGCCGCGCCTTGCATGCCGATCAGATCAGGCCAATCACTTCGTCGGTGCTTCCTTTTTCTTTTTTGAGGCAGCTTCACCTTCGGGCTTCGCGCCAAGTCGTATGCTGACGGCGACCATTTTTCCATCATCGGTCTTGTGGTAAGTTCCGCCAATCTCTTCACCCACCACCGCATCGTCAAAGGTGGCCGGCTTGCCGGCCTTAACTATTTTGGTATCCGAAGTAATCTGGAACGTGCGCTCACCTACTTTGATGGTCTTTGCCGTTTTGTCCACCGCGTCCACCTTCCCTTTGAAAGGCTTGCCCTTTTTCTTTTCGCCCGCGTGCTCCTTCTTATCAGACTTGTCTTCGGCGAATACACGAACCGGAGCGCCTGCGATCAGCACGGATAGCAGACTGATGAATGCCAACCTTGTAATAATCTTGTTCATGGTAGTTTTCGGTTTTGATTGTTTTAGCAAACGATGCACTATTATCAAATTACCACGCGGGGGCAAGCCCTCATTTGGCCCGTTTCTCACCGGGGCTTGGCTCAGAATTGACATCGCATCCCTGTACCCGCCAGCTGGTGCGGGATAGACTGCGAAAGTGGTAACCCAAATGCGCAACCACCAACAAGTAGAAGTTGGCAAAGGTTCCAGCGTGTGGGCTGGGATTCCAAATGCGTGGCAGAGCCGCACGCCGCTGAATCACAATTCGATTGCCTGCAATGCCTGAAAGAAAATCCAATGCCCGAAATCGTTGGGGTGATTGATGTTGTTACCCAAAAGGTCTTCCGGCCTTTTGCGCGTGGCGATGTCCATCCAGAGGTGATACACGTCGGCAAAGGCGCAGTGCTTTTCACGTGCGACCTGTTCCGTCGTGACCGCGTAGGCTTCCATGTTGTGCGTGCCGTAGTGCCATTTCGGGTTCGGCGGGAAGGCAGAAAACAAAACGATCTCGGCGCAGGTGTTAGCACGGATCCGGTCGATCATGGTGCGCAGGTTTTCTGCAAAGTCGTCTGGCGGCACGCCACCCCGGTTATGGTCGTTCATGCCGAAGCCAACGAGAACCAGATTCGGGTTTGGCGAGAGTACCTTCGCCTGCAAGCGCTGCAAACCTTGGACGGTTGAGTCGCCCCCGGTCGCGCCATTGATCGTTTCGACTTTGGCTTGCGGATACTTTTTGCGAAGCGCTTCGGCCCAGCGTTCCCAGAAAATCATGCCTGGCTCGGAGGCATCACCGCCGGCAGTAATGCTGTCACCATACGCCACGATGCGGACTTTTTCGCCGGCCCGGAGTTGTTTCCGCGTGATCGGCAAACAAGACGCGTTCAGTTGAGTTATTTGAGGCACGGGTTGGCATTTTTCGCGGTGAGAGTAATCGACGTAAACAAAGAAAGCTCCGTTGCCGAATCCGGGAAACTGGCTGTGGTTAAAATCCTCCTTCCCGTAAAGGATGTTGGTGCGGAAATCGGGAATGCGGGACTCAGCGGTGCGCTGGATCTGACCTGACGCGTCGAACAAGTAGTCGCGGCCCGGCACATAATGGACGGTCTGGGGCAGCCCATCGCGATAGGTGTTGCGAACATTGATGGGCTTGGACAGCAAAGGAGCAAAGGCAAGTTTTGCCGGTTCTTCGCCCGCAAGGACGACCGATTCGCCGGTGTGAAAGTGGGCGGCATCGTCCGGGCGATGATTCGCGCAACTGATCAGGAACATTGTCGGGCCGAAGACCATCACACCCAGTAGCAAGTTTCGACGGCGCATGAGAAAGAGATGCCGGACTTGCGCTGGAACTGCAACCGATTTGTGAAGGAACGCTCGAAGCCATCGTATGCTCATTTGACGATTTTTGGAAATGATGGATGGTGTGGAAAGTTGAATGAACGCTGCACGCGTATT
Organism: uncultured Verrucomicrobiota bacterium; assembly: GCA_964651015.1. Taxonomy (GTDB): domain Bacteria; phylum Verrucomicrobiota; class Verrucomicrobiia; order Limisphaerales; family PALSA-1396; genus CAZYYS01. The sequence continues at coordinate 5,454 of CAZYYS010000189.1, read as the reverse complement.
CCACGCAGTCAGCAGCCACGTGACTTTGACTGTTGGTTGTATGTTCCTCGCCGTTTTCCCTTCGACGGCTGCCGATTGGCCACAATACCGTGGCCCGAATCACGACGGCGTCTCCATCGACCGCATCAACAAACTTTGGAGCGGATCGGTCACTAATCGGTTGTGGCTGGTGTCGCTCACCAACGGTGTTTGCAGTTTCACCGTGAGCGGGGGACGGGCCTTCACGCAGGTTTTCCAAACCAACGACGATCTGGAGATGGAATTTTGCATGGCGTTGAACATCACCAACGGCGCGCGTTTGTGGCAGACGCCGGTGGAAAGTATGCCGGATAATGATTTTGGAGAGACGGACCTCTACCCAAATGTCGGCGTAGGGTTCACTGACGACGGACCGCGCACAACTCCAATCGCGGATGGCGGGTCGGTCTATGTTTTGTCGTCCTATCTCAAGCTCCTTCGGTTGAACGCGAGCAACGGCGCGGTCATGTGGTCCAATGACCTCCGGACAAGCTATGGGGGCAATGTTATCGCCTGGCAAAATGCGGCCTCGCCGCTGATCGAGGGCGGCTTGATTTATGTGAACGCCAATTGCGCGACGAACACGCTGTTGGCCTTGCGCACCAGCGACGGAACGCTGGCGTGGCGTTCACAGAACGAAGGGATGACGCATTCCACACCGGTGCTGGCCACAATTCATGGAGTAAGGCAGGTGATCTTTGCGACCCAAAGCGGTTTGGTGGCTTTGAATCCGCAAACGGGGGATTTGCTGTGGAAGTTCGCTTATCCTTTCAACTACACCACTTCACTCGCGGCGTCACCGGCGGTGCATGAGGATATGGTGTTCATTACGGCCTATTACGGGATGGGATCGGCGGTCATGCGGGTCATCCCGACGAACGGGACGTTCGTAACGACCCAGCTTTGGAGCAACGTCTCGCTGCAAAGTCATTGGTCAACCCCCGTGTGCTACCAGGGATGTCTTTTCGGCCAGTTTACACCCGACAGTGCGGACGCCCAACTGAGATGCATCAACCTGACCAATGGCACCTTGAATTGGGCGGTAAACGGCTTCGGTCGCGGCAGCGTTCTGCTGGTCGATGATCACCTGCTGGCGATCACCGAGCGCGGTCACCTCGTGCTTGCCCAGCCGGATACCAACGCCTACACCGAAGTGGCTCGTTTTCTGGCGATCCCCAATTACAACAGCGGCGCGAACAAATGTTGGAATGCCCTGGCGGTGAGCGACGGCAGGGTTTACGTCCGCAGTACGGCCTATGCGGCCGCTTTCGATTTATCAGTGCCCGACCTCAAACTGGAGCCACCCAACCCCGAGTCGGCAAACAAGTTTCAACTCACCATCCGCACGACCGACGGAACACCCGTCAATGCCAACCGCATCGCGGCGATGGAACTGAGAGCCTCCACGAATGTTGCGCTTTCACCGTCGTTGTGGTCCAAGTTAACCAACCAGCTCACGCTCACCAACGGCGTCGTGTGGGTGACCAATGTGAACGCGGGAGCGCCGCGCCGCTTCTTTATCGTGAGTGAGCCAAAATAGGAATAATGAAAACGCATTTATTTTTTGGCGGCATCAGGCGCTCGTGGCAAGCGCGTGCCTTCACCCTGATCGAACTACTCGTGGTGATCGCGATCATCGCGATCCTGGCGGCGCTGTTGCTGCCGGCGCTCGTTGGAAGCAAGGAGCGCGCCCGCCGCGCGAGTTGTCAGAACAGCGTGCGGCAACTTCTCCTCGCCGCGCACCTGTACGGCGATGACAACACGCAACGGCTGCCCAGTGGCGCTCCCAATCGCCCCCTGCCGCCCGACGATGACCATTTGCCGGTGATCAGCGTCGCCACCAGCAACGCTTTCGTCCAATATCTCGGCAACGAACGCATGGTTCATTGTCCGAGCTTCGCCGATTATTTCATCAAGAAACATGCCGAGCGTCCCTTCGAAGAACTGCAATACGGTTATGTCATCGGCTACAATTACCACGGCGGTCACACCAACACGCCGTGGAAGCCGTTGCCGGGTTTCAATAGCACGTGGATTTCGCCGCAGCGGTTGACCGATAATAGCGCGCTGGTTCTCGTCACTGACATGAACGACTGGTCGCCTCTTTACGGCAAAAGCTTCGCCGCGCACGCCAAAGGAGGGCCGGTTCTACGGGAAGTCGATGCCACCAACCCAAGCGGCCCCGCGCCCTCTGCCGCGGCCATCGGCGCCACGGGCGGCAACGTTGGCTTGCTGGACGGTTCGGTTTCCTGGAAGAACATTGGCAAGATGGAAACCTACCGTGGGTCACAACAGTGGGATAATGACGGGTGTTGGGCGATGTGGTAATTCAGTTCTAATTGAGACATCCGAGCTGGCGGTCCGTGGCTTCATTTCTGCTCATTTTTCTTCCGAAGGGAGTGGAAATGATGAACCTCTTTTATCGATGTGCAGCTTTCGGCCTGGTGCTACTGGCGACGCGTCTGCCTGCCGAGCGAATCAACCATGAAGGCCGTATTCTTGGACCGGTGCCGGTTGTAACCAATCCCGTCCTGTTCAACACGCCGGAGGCGGACGCGATTGTCTCGGCGATGCAGATTTTCCCCGTCACCAGCGCCTGGAACGAAGACATTTCCGGGCGGCCCGTGCTCCCGAACTCGGATGCGATGATTGCCCAGATTATTTCAGATCTGTCGGCAGCCAATCGCTCGCTCATCGCGTTTTACGAAATGAATTTCGTTCTTGTTCCGACCAACCAGCCGACTGTGCCAATCAATTTCTTCAATTACCCGGATGAGTCGGACCTCGACGGTGGAACATTTCCCAACGGGCTGTATCCGATTCCGGCGAACCTACCAATCGAGACTTGGCCACGTGGTACCGGCACGCTCACACTCTTGCAGTGGCAGCAGTCCAACGACAGCGGTGACCGCCACGCGATCATCGTGCAACCGGGCAACGGTTTCATCTGGGAAACGTGGCTGACCAAACTGACGAACAGCCAGTGGCGCGCTTCGAATGGCGCGAAGTTCGATCTGAAAAGCAACACGCTGCGACCGCTCACCTGGACCTCCGGTGACGCGGCGGGTCTGCCGATGTTCCCTGCGTTGCCGCGTTTCGACGAGTGCGAACGCGGCATGGTGGAGCACGCGTGCCGCATCGTCGTCAAACGGTCGCGCAAGGAATTCATTTATCCGGCAACGCATTACGCTTCGAGCACACCTGCGACGCAAACGAACGTGCCCGCCATGGGCCAGCGCGTGCGGCTCAAATCAAGCTTCGTTATTCCAAACAATTGGACGAAGCAGGAGAAGGCCGTGTTGCTTGCGTTGAAAAAATACGGCGCCATCGTGGCTGACAATGGCAACTTTTTTTCCATCTCCGTCACACCGGACGACCGTTGGCCGGCGAATTGTTTTGATCATTTCACCAGCATCAGCATCACGAACTTTGAAGTGATTCAAACCACCGGCCCGAACGAAGGCCCGCGCTCGCCCGGTGCACCGACGGCCAACGCAGGTTCGAACCAAAGCGTGCTCTTCGGAACCACCGCCAGTTTGCAGGGTTTCGTGAATTTCACCGGTGCAACGCCGGTGATTGCTTGGAAATTGTATTCTGGGCCGGGCACGGTGACGTTTGGCAACCCGGCGCAAACGAACACCACCGCGAGTTTCAGCGCGCCGGGAGTTTACACGCTAATCTTGAGCGCTGACGACGGAGTCCACGCCGTGGCTTATGATGCGGTGGTTGTCACCGTCGCGCCGGGCCTCGCAATCACCATCACACGCGCGAGCACGAACTTGAACCTGACCTGGACGGGCGGCACGCCGCCGTTCGTGGTGGAGCAAACGGATTTTTCGCCCGCTATTCCGTGGAGCGGCGTTGCCACCACCAGCCTTCAAACCGTGAGTGTGCCAACCCCAAGTGGAATCAGATTCTTCCGAGTGCGGGGTAATTGAGGGAGCGGGCAGCTTTCCGCGGCGGGATTGAATCGCGTCGATCCCGGTGGCATCCTATCGGTGATGAAAATCCTCGAACTGAATCACGTAGCCCTTCGCGTGGCCGATGTGGAAAAGAGCTGCAAGTTTTACCGTGACGTTCTGAAACTTGAACCAATGCCGCGCCCCGCCTTCACGTTTCCCGGCGCGTGGTTTCGGCTTGGCGTGAATCAGGAACTGCATCTCATCGGTGAACGCGGCGAGCCGGTCTTCTCCTGCAATCATGGGAATCATTTCGCGCTTCAAGTGGATGAACTGGACTCGTGGGAGCAACATTTTCAAGAGGTCGGCGCGGATTTTCGGTTCCGCAAGGCGCGCCCCGATGGCGCCTGGCAGGTTTTTCTCCGCGATCCGGACGGACACATGATTGAGCTGTTCACGCCGCTGTAAATCAGAACTGCCAGATGTGAAAAGAGTTGGACTGCACCGTCTGGTCTAAAAACAATGTTGAACTAAACCGCTTCGCGGAGAATAAAAGGTTAGTGGTGCTCACGGCGCACTAGAAGATCGAGTGCAAGATTTCTTTCGAAAAGTTGGTGGTTTCGGGAATGTTGGCACGGATTTACTCTGCCTATATGGCAGCCGGCGTGCCAAACCGCATCGGAAAATCGCGGGTTCAGCGGCTCAGTTCAACAGCAGTGTATCCGCCATGCCCGCGCACGCTCTCGGAGAATTTGGACGCTCGTCAACCAGGGCACGACGGATACACTGCTAAAGGTTAGGCGACACAGATCCATGAAAGTTTATCGTATCCTTGGAATAGGTTGGGGAGCACTGTGCGTGTTCCTGAGTCTGATGTGTGGTGTCTTTTTTCAGCATTCACTTTCGCTTTCAGATGATGCGCTCACACCTGATGTCTGTTTATTTTTCTGTTTTGGGTTGCTCTTCCTAACTGGCGTGGTGGCGAGTCTATTTCTGACGCGTGGCGTTACATGGGCGCGTGTAACCTTGTGTTTCATTGCTATTTCAAACGTGAGTTGTTGTGGGCTAGCCTTGGCATCTGGACTGCCACGGCTGCCCGTGGCTTTTATTGCATCGGTTGGGATTTATTCATTTGCTTCGATTATCATGCTCTTGATTCCAAAGAGATATGTTTCCTGACAAGTCACAGCAGCCAGCCGCCGACGCGCCGCCCAGTTGAGCAGTTTATGAAATTCGGACATCAACATTGCAGTCCAAACCCCGCTCCCACGGCTGTGGCCGGGTTCTGGCGTTAGGCGCGTCATGAATTCCGAAGACGAAAATCCACATCTGCTGCACGAGACACCCGGTTCATGGGATGTCCCTTTCAAGAAGTGGACAATTGGGATTTGTGTTGCTCTCGTCCTCTTGGCTTGGGGATTGGAAGATATCTTGCGGGCTTCCTGCACGGTTCCCGTTTGGCAGGGGAAATATTCCCGCTTGGCGTGGTTGGCGTTGGAGGGCGCAGGAGCTCGGTGGTTTGGGCTTGTCCAGATTG
>CAZYYS010000188.1:0-11534 GCA_964651015.1 uncultured Verrucomicrobiota bacterium | reverse complement strand
CGCACGTAGTCGGCCGCTTCACTTACTGATTTTTCGGGCACTTAAAACTCCGTATTTTTGGCGAAACGAAAGAACATGAGTTCGCTGGAAATGGACCGCTTCCCTGGGGCGGACGAGCGTAGTAAGCAAAGATCCGTGTTGGCTTTCCCTGAATCGGTTCGCCGGTGTAATAAACCTCTTGGGTCAGATTGGTTCGCTTTCACCAGGCTGCCGTCGTCACCTTTTTGCAGCACCTTGAGGTCCCACGGACCCGTGAACCGTTGGGGAGCACGGCCCGTAACACAACCGATGAGAATGGCCGGCAGGAACAGGCAGAGAAATCTTTTCATTTGATGGCTTGACGGTAACGCAGACCAAAAAAGAAGGCCGGGAAAATTTTCCCGGCCTCCATGATTCTTATGCAGAATGCGCCTGGCGACCTCCAGGACGCTCTAGGTTAAGGTAGCGACCACTTGTAGAACGTAGTTGTTGTGGTTGCCGGTATTGTGAGGGGCGAAACCGGTGAACCGGGCACCGGGTTATAGGTGCCGTTGACCGTGCTGGATGAACGCAAGGTTGTGCCAGCAGGCCAGGAGATGGTCACGTTACCGCCGGCTGCGGGAACAATGGTGAGCGCTGTTGTCCCGGCTTTGCCCGCCAGGTAATGGTTCGCAATTTGCCCTGACGTCAAAGCGTTACTATAAATGGCGACCTCATCAATCGCACCCGCGAAATTATCCGCCCAACCCATTCCAGTCGAGCCGATGCCCCACTCACCGTAATTCACGGCCAGGGCTCCTGACCCTGCTGCGCTGGCAACCGGCGCGCCATTGCGGTAGAGGCGCCAATTGGCGCCATCGTAAGTGCCAGCCAGATAGATCCAGTTGCCGCCACCCAGGTCGCCCGCTGGAACCGGGAAACTCGCCTGGTTCGTGGTGGTCGCACTGGACGAGCCGACGACATAGTTCGCCCCATTCCCTTCGATCTTCAGATAAACCTGATTGCTGTTGAGCAACGCTCCAGTAAGTACCAAAGGATATTGGGGAGGATCGTCTCCGATGGAGAAAACTGTCTCGTTGGGCGGCCCGTGAGAAATGATACTGGCCGTGTTGGTCTGCGTTGCGTCGGGATTGATCCAAGCCTCCAGGGTGATCTGGCCTGAAATATTCAGGCTCGACGGGTTGTTCAAACTTACCCATTGCTGCAGGCCGTTAAACGGCACTGCCGCGTTTGACGAGTCGAAACCAGCATACGCGGACGGTCGCGGCCCGGCGGTGATGTTCGTGGTCAGAACCGTGTAGCCATCGGTTACGTAGCCGAGTGTTCCGCTATTGGTCGTTGGGTACCTGGCAGCCTCGTTGAAACGGAGGTACGTGCGAGGAAGACCGGTTCTTTCATTGCCGGGCGTAACCTGCGCGGTCAACCCCGCCGTGAGAACCAACGTTGAATAGTTTGTGGCGGGGTTGGAATTGGTACCCGCCTGGTAGTGGGCCAGGATTTGCTCCGGCGGTAACACGAAGCCGGTGTAGAACGCCAGTTCATCAACGTTGCCTTGGAATTCCGATTGAAGGGTCGAAGCGAAGTTATAGGAACCCACCGCGAAGTCGGCCGGCGCACTGCTGTTTTCGGTTGGATCTGTATTCGCCGAGTAAGTGGCCGCCTCGTTGGTGACCACTGGCACGCCGTTGACATAGGCTGTCAGGACTCCTTGCCACGCTATGCCTCCGTTGGCGGCCGGACTGACATCGGTTTGAGGCTGCCAAGTGACAACAAAATGCTGCCACTCACCCACGGTGTAGGGAACTCCGGTCGTAACTTGTGTGCCGCCGCTGCCGGTGCCGGTGTACATTCTAAAGTTCCAACCCACGCCTTCGGAGCCCGGAACGGCCCCCGTCGAATTCGTAATGTAAGACTCGTTGGGATCGCGTTGGAAAATAACCCAGCCAGTACGGTTTCCCGTGCCGACATACCGGTTGTTGACCGGTGCTCGCCCGGGTGTGATCCGGTCGTCGTTCGCCTTGAGCCAGGCTTCAAACGTGAAGGGAACGCTCGCGTCGGGATTGTTACCAGCGGTAAAGGGAATATCCGCAAGCGAAGCGCCGCCGCCCCGCCAGTGACTCTCCAACGAACCATCGTTAGGGCTGCCTGCCAATGCGCTATCGGCGGGATGCCTCACACCACCGATGTAGGTCGCCAGGCCGGTGGCGCGCAAATCACCCATGTTGATGGCGGCATCCGGTCCGGGGGCGATGTCATCCAGCCGCAGGTAAGCGGCCGGGTTATGAGATAGGATGAGTGAACTGTAAGATTGGGTGCGATTTGCATTCGTCGCATTCTGGTAGTGGGACAAAATCTGTGCCGGGCTTAACTTATTGGTGTAAAGGGCAAACTCATCCACCCCACCGAAATAGGGATTCAACGAACTATTCGCGTTATTGTAGTTTCCAAGTGAAATCGCTGGCTGTGGGTCAAGGTCGCTCGTGACGGGAACATAGCCCGGATCTGTTCCGGTGGTGCCACCCGCCCAGATGTTCGTGTTTGCAGCCACGCCGTCAATGTAGATCGTGAGCGTTGCATTGGTCACTTCCACCGGATCGTAAACCACGACCACGTGCTGCCATTTTCCAACCTGATAGGGAACCAAGCTGGTGACATCAAGCCTCCCACTGCCGCCGATGCCATTATACATTCGGCAGTTCCAGCCGACCGGCTCACCGCCATTGTAGGATGCATCCGGCTTGCGTTGGAAGAAAACCCAGCCTTGCCGGTTGCCACTGAGCGTCCAGCGATTGGCCAGAGGCGACTGTCCGGTGGCAGTCTGGTCGCTGGCCGGATAGAGCCAGGCCTCAATCGTGAATGGCTTGTCGTTTGGAGGGTTCAACGCTGCGTTAAAAGGGATCTCCGTCCGGGTGGTGGAGTCGAAAAATACGGCGCGATTCCCGTCGCCGACAATTGCGCCGGGAAATGGGTGGAGATTTCCCGCAGCCACCAGATCGTTGGTCGCATTCGCCGCCGCACCCAGAGTACCGCTGTTCCTGTTGATGAGCGGTCTGCTCGTGTCATCGTTGAAGCGATAATAGGCTTTTGGCCCGTCACCGAGGACGGTGGATTGATAGTCGGCGTGCGCCGGCTGGACCATGAAGACCGGCCACGCCAGCAATGTTAACAGGGACGAGCGAGCTACTCGAATTTTCATAATCTTTGATTTGTATTGTTGACTTGTTTTCGGAAACAGTTGGCCGCTCGAAGCACTCGGAAGGTGAGTCTGGACTAGCTTCGCCGGTCTTCTGCGTTCATGAATCGCGTGCCATTGTGAAACTTCACTGCGTTTAGTCAACACTTTAGTTGGTAACAAACCGATGACGCCGGTGACGCTGCATGGCCGAGGTTGAATGGGTTAAGGACAGCCTTCGATCAGATTTCGTGCGGGCGGAAATAGTGCATATTTATTCTGATCTTCTTCGAACGGGTCGAACGGGTCGTTGACAAGCCGGTTAAGCCTGAATAGTGTTCGGATGCACAGTTCATCGGCCGGACGCGAAAACAACAGCAGATTCCAGATTTCATTTGGGGTCTGCCACTTTGCCTTGGATTTTTCAATCCACAGCCGGGAGAATGTTCTTTCGCGCGTGATGACTGTCGCCCGACACTCGAATGAGAGTGACCTTGCAGCAACTCGGCGTCGCGCTAGTGGGCCTCCTCGTCATAGCCACAGGGGTCTTTCCCTACACCGCTACTGCAACTGAAGCGTTGACCGTGCTCGTCACGCGCCGCGACTTGCGTCCGTTGCCCGGCGTGACTCTGCAGTTGGCCGGCGCCGTGAATGTCCAAGGCGTGACGGATGATAACGGGCGCGTGACATTCCTTGGTTTGCCTCCTGCGGGTGCGATCACGATCACGCCGTCGCGTTCCGGGTTTCGATTTGAGCCTCCGCAACTCACGGTTCCAGACCTCGCAAATCCTCCAACGGCGGCGACGTTTACCGCGTTTCCTACCGTGACTGATCTCGCGCTGTCGATCGTGAGCGATAACGCGACTCCATTGGTCGGTGGGTTGGTCAACGGAGTCGTCGCGTTGCGCAATCTAGGCACGGAGGCGGCGACGGAGATCGCCGTTGGCATGGGTTCCCTGCCCGGCTTGGTGCTGGAGGACCGGCAGACGACACAAGGGAAACTCGAGACTCGAATCTATGACACGGTGTGGACACTGCCGCAGCTCAATCCCGGTGCGTCAGCGGAAGTCCACTACCGGTCCCGAGCGACGTTGCCTGACGCGAACGTTCTCGCCGTCGCGTCGATCGAAGAAATGGATCAAACGGACACTGATCCGCTCAACAACTTGGTCCAGCTGATCGCGGCAACGCGCGCCGCACAAGCGCGGCTCAGTCTCGCCATGACGATCAACCCGGCTACAGCCAAGGTGGGCGAAACCCTTCCCGTCCGGCTCACCGTTCGGAACGACGGGCCGCAGGACGCGACGCAAATCGCGATTCGGAGTTACGTTCCACCGGGCGCGTCGTTTCTCGCTTCACTCGATCCATTGGCATTGGCCAGCGGTGTCGTGATCCCGCGCCTGGCGTCGGGCGCGGAAGTACAGTTGAACGGCACGATGAAGGTGCGCTTGGCCGGCACGTTCTCACTGATCGCGAATGTTACTTACTTCGAGCAGCAGTTGCCGCCGGGTGCCGCGTGGCCGGAAGCAAGCGTGGATTACACTGTGCAACCGGCGTTCTCGCACCTCACGTTGTTCGGCTTCGCCGATCCACCGAATCCGCGCGTCGGCGATGACGTCAACGTCTTGTACGTCGTCAGGAACGACGGCCCTGACGCGCTCACCGGCTTGAAACTTTTCACGAGAGCGGACTCACGGTTGGATTTCTACCGCTTTCCCGACCCGAATCCTCCGGTTCCGCCTGTGCCAGGCCCGTTTGTGTTCGGCGACGTGCTCCCCGTCGGCGCGTACACCTACTTGTGGTCTCGGTATTCGGTCAAAGCGGCGGGCGATCTCACGAATTACTTCACGGTTGAATATCAGGACCAACTCATTCCTAACGCGGGAGATCATCCCGAACTGACCATCCCGATCAAGACGTTACCGGCCGATGTGGGCTTGAGCCTGGATGCGAATCCTAAGGACATCACCGTGCAGGCCGGCGGCCTGGTGACCATTGAGTTTCCGGTTCACAATGATGGGCCGCAGCCGGCGCGCGGCATTTACGTGAGCTATGGCTCTCTCGGACTCGACGTCGCGGATTACGACGAAGTCATCCACGCTAACCGTACGCTGCGGCCGGGCACCTCGGGTTACATCGACGTCGTGGAGCCGGGCGAAACGGTGCTGCTCCGCAAACATTTCGTCGCGACAATTGCGGGCGTCTATACGAATGCGGCCGAGATCAACACCGCGTACGAGCGCCCGGATTTGCTCCTACCGATCGCCACGGAAACGATCCGGCTTCACGTGCTGCCCGGGCCGCTGCCGCCCGATCTGGCGATCTCGGTCAACGTCGATAAGCCGCAAGCCAATGTCGGCGAATACACCATCTTCATCGTCACTGTGACGAATCGCGCGGCAGAACCGGCGTTCAACGTCATCGTGCGTGAGACCGCTTCCTTCGATGTCGACTCCGCCTTTGAAACCGTCCGCAGCTATGGGCCGGGGGGCGATGATCGTGTCAGCTCGGCATATCGGCGGACGATCCCGCGCATCGAACCCGGCGCGAGCTACTCGATGTCGCGTACAATGCGAGTGCGCAAGCCTGTGGCGATCCCCTATCTCGCCAAAATAGAGGGGGCAAACGGCCTGCTCGAAACGCAGCTCCCGGATTGGCACGCAACCACGCAGGTCACCGGCGTGCAAGTCACCAGCGACATCGCGCCCATCTTGGTGCCTGATCGCACGAACGTGAAGAATGGCGACATCGTGAACTTCGCCACCATCGCACGGAACGTGTCGTCGTCGCGGGTCGCGTCGCATGTGGTGTTGGATGCGGCGCAGTCGGCGGGGTTTCAGGTGCTCGGCCAGGTCCTGAGTGATTACGGTTTTTTTTGGGACTTTGCGCGGCCGCGGGATTTGGAGAGCAGCCAGAAGCCGTTTGGCGAATGGTACGAGATTCGTCCTCGGGAAGAGGGGTATTGGTGGTTATCTGCCTACACTGTCGGCGCGGGCCAGTTCACCGTGAGTGCCCAGCTCACGGGGCTTGATCAACTCGACGCGCAGACGAACAACAACCTCGCGCTCGCCACGATTAACTCAGCGCCCGCGTCAACGAGAGTATCGGTGCAACAATCCATCCGCCCGCAGAACGCCCGCGTCGGCGATCTCGTGATGTTCACAACGGAGATCCGGAATGAAGGGCCGGATCGCGTCACCGGCTTGAGCCTCGTGGAATCGAGTTCCACGAATCTTGAACTGAACGTCAGCCCGGCCGTGAACGGAGTCAGTGGCGATGTCGCAACGTCGATCTGGGACTCGCTCGTGCGGCTGCCGGCGCTGGCGCCGGGGCAGAACTTCGTTTGGCAACGCACCTACGGCGCGCGCTCAGCCGGAAACGCGTGGCGCCGCGTGCGCGTCGAGCGCTTTGACCAAACCGCGCTTGCGCCGCTCCCGGAAAACGAGGCTGCATTCACCGTGCAATCGGCACAAGCCGATCTCGAATTGCAGTTACTCGAGGCGCCAACGGTCGCGCAAGACAGCATTCCGACGCTCGTCGGGGTACGGGTACGCAACCTCGGCCCCGCTGTCGCAACTGGCGTGAGGGTTGCCGTCAACGTGCCAGCGCACGCGCTGCTTCTTGGCGGATTCGGGTACGGCCCGCGCGCGAATTACGTTTTCCTCGAGTCGAACGTGTTTCAAACGGCGCTCCTCCCCGGCGAGTCGGCGAGCGTCGGCTTCTATGTAACTCCCATTCGTGGCGGTAACGCGACCGGGATGGTGCAAGTCCAGCAATTGGATCAGATCGACCCGAATCCTGCGAACGACGCCTTGTCGTTTACGTTCAATGTTGGCCCCGCGCCACCGATCCCGCCGATTCTGCGCGTGCGTAAAGTGCGGACGGATTTCTTCGATCGCACACCCATTGCCGAAGTCGAAATCGATCAAGCCGCGTTGAATCGCCTGGCCCCGTTCAGCTTATTTTATTTGGATCGGACGTCGAATCTGCGCGATTGGGAATACCTAAGGCTCGTCGGTTACACGCCACTCGCGCCCGTCACGTACACCGATCACGCCGATCCCGGCGTGATGATGCGGGCGTACCGCTTGCGGTCGTTTTGAGCTCTCCTTCACCCGTCCTATTCTGTCAGCGAAAGCACCACCAAGACAGAATGGCATTCACAAGCAACCAAGTCGCGATGATCCTGAACTCGACTCTCAAGCGCGACGCTTCATCCTGTGCCTCGGCCAGCATGCGCTCGATGTATGCGAGTGCTTGCTGATTGTCACTATGCATGCGCTCGCTTGTTTGAATCTGTTTCTCGATGCGTTCGTGAAGGTGCCTTAGCATCGGAACTGCCTTCTCGTTGATAACCTCAAGACCTTCACTCAGTGGCTCGAAATGGGCAATCAGCAGGATTGCTACGACAGCATTGCAGAGAAGGAGATACGTCTTCATCGTATTTCGCATTTGAACGGTTATTTTCAATTCTTGAAGTCGTCGCAGGTCAAATTGACATTGCGCGCTCGCTTTTGCCATCTTCAAATGTTATGGCGATAGTTCAGCAGTCATTCAACGGGCGTGAGAACTTGGCGGATCCAGTGCAGTTCTTAAGTGTCAAATTTTGACTTGTGCCTAGCTTGATTTCAAAAAGTGCACCCTCAGGTGGCGTGGTCAGCGCGGCGAAAGTCGCGGAGTTGGTTGCGCGCGCTTGTCCTGCGGATGCCTATCGCGGCAAGCGGGTCCTGCTAATCGTTCCCGATGGCACGCGCACGGCGCCGGTGGGACTGATGTTCCAGACGTTGCACCAGCAAATCGGCGGCGTCACGAAAGCCTTCGATGTGTTGATCGCGCTGGGAACCCATCAACCGATGAGCGAAGCGGCGATTCGTGAGCGTCTCGAGATCACGGAAGCGCAGCGCACGGAGACGTACCGCCAGGTCAAGTTCTTCAATCACGCCTGGAACCAGCCGACCGCACTTAGGAATATCGGCATCATTCCCAGCGACGAAATCAAGGCCCTGACGAATGGCCTGTTCGCGATGGATGTGCCGGTGGAAATCAACCGGCTGGTCTTCGATTACGATCAGATCATCATCATTGGCCCGGTGTTCCCGCATGAAGTCGTCGGGTTTTCCGGTGGGAACAAGTATCTGTTCCCGGGCGTGAGCGGTCCGCAGGTTCTCAATTTTTTCCATTGGCTCGGCGCCGTGGTGACCAACCCGATGATCATCGGCAACAAATGGACGCCCGTTCGCAAAGTCGTGGATCGCGCCGGTTCAATGGTCAACGTGGACAAGCTCTGTTTCTGTCTGGTGGTTGATCCCGTAAAAAATCTCGCCGGGATTTTCGCCGGATCGCCGGAAAGCGCTTGGGACGCGGCGAGCGAACTTTCCCGAAAGGTTCACATCACTTACAAAGAGAAACCGTTTCACACGATTCTCTCTTGCGCGCCGAAGATGTACGACGAGCTTTGGACCGGCGGCAAATGCATGTATAAACTCGAGCCTGTGCTGGCAGACGGTGGCGAGTTGATCATCTACGCGCCGCACATCAACGAGGTTTGCGTTTCTCACGGCAAGACGCTGTTGGAAGTCGGTTACCATTGTCGCGATTACTTCCTGAAACAATGGGAGCGGTTCAAACATCATCCCTGGGGTGTGCTGGCGCACAGTTGCCACGTTTACGGGCAGGGAACTTATGAGAACGGTGTCGAAACACCGCGCGCCCGTGTGACGCTGGCCACTGGAATCTCACCGGAAACCTGCCGGCGAATCAACCTCGGTTATCGTGATCTCAACAGCCTCCGCACCGAAGACTTTACGAATCGTGAAGTGGAAGGGGTGTTGCTCGTGCCAAAGGCAGGAGAGATGCTTTTTCGACTCACACATCCACCGAAATGGGCGGACGGGGATTGAGCTTGCCGGGAAAAGATTTGCACCCTTAAGCTGCGCCAATGAGACGAATCGGTTGCATCAAGTTTTTGGCGGGAGGCGGTTGTGCTCTGCTTTGCGTTTTCAGCGCCCTTGCCGACACGCTCGATAGCTGGTCGGGGGGAAATAAAAACAACCAGCAGAACAGTCTCTACAACGTTTGCTATGCCAATGGACTTTTTCTCGCGTGCGGCGCCGGCGGGGAAATCCTCACTTCGAGCAACGGCACCGACTGGAACGAGCCGAATACAGGGACTTCAAGCTCGCTGCGCGGCACGACCTTCGGGAACGGTTATTATGTGGTTGTCGGTTACGGCCCGACGAAGCGCACAGTGCGGACCTCGACTGATGGCAAGAAATGGAAGAATGCAAAGAAGACGGCGTCCGCGAGTTATTTCCTGGGCACGACTTACGCCGCGGGATTGTTCGTCACAGTTGGGGATCGCGGCAACATCCAGACTTCGACGACGGGACTCAAGTGGTACGGCCAGAAATCGCCCACCACGAATGATCTTTACGGCGTTGCTTATGGCGATGGCCGCTTTGTGGCCGTCGGAACGAACGGCACGATAGTGACTTCCGTAAATGGCACCAATTGGTTCAAGCGCTTTTCAGGAACGACCAATTTTTTGCGCGCCGTTACTCATGACAACGGCATCTTTGTCGTCGTCGGACACGACGGCACGATCCTGCGCTCAGTGGACGGGAGTGATTGGAACAGGGCAAATTCGGGAACAACCAATCTGCTTTTCGGTGTCGGTCATGGCGAGGGCAACTTTGTGGCCGTAGGTGACGTCGGCACCATTGTCAGTTCGGTCGATGCGATCAATTGGGTGCCCCGGAATTCCAACGTGACTAACAATCTTTTCGGCGTGACCTACGCCAACGGGACTTTTGTGGCGGTCGGCATCAGCGGCTTGGTTCTGACTGCCAGCACCACGGCGCCACCTGCCAGCCGCGCCGCGCCGCCTACGTTGACCGCCAACGGTTACAGCGGCGAGGGGTTCCGGTTGACCATCACCGGCGAAGCCGGCCGCCCATATCGGCTGCAATATAGCCCAGATTCATTAACCTGGACCGACCTCCTCAGTTACACCAACACTCAGTCCACTTTTCAATATCTTGACACCTCGGCCACCAATGCCCCCATTCGATTTTACCGGAGCGTGTCGCCATGAACGCGCCCCAGAACCGAGGCGTGATTGTTGTCACAGACCAGTATCTGCACCCGCTGTGGCTGATGCGTCGCGCAGCCAAGTTCCGAGTGGGTTGATGGTAACAGAGTTTAATTGAGAATCGCGGTTCCTGTGAATCGTTTTGGAAACAATTTCTGCGACCCGGTTCTCCAGCTTGCCGCACTGGGCTTGGTTCTTGGCCTGACGGCTTGGAGTGTTCAGGCTGCGGACGACCTTAAACTCGCATGGCAAAATAACGTCCTCAAAATCACCGGAGACAATTTGCCTGGCGGCACGCTTGATGTCTGGTGGCTCGAAGCCTTTTGTCGCCGTGGCTCGACCAAACGCTCTTGGAATGAAACCACGATTCCGCACACGACGGAGTTGCTTTCCGCGGATAGCAAGGGTCAAAAGCTTCGCTTGCGCAGCAAAGTGCAGCCGTCGGTGGATGTTTTGCAGGAGTTGCAGGTCGTGGAGGACGGCGTCGAAATGAAAGTCGAGTTGCAAAACACCGGCGACAAACCGCTGGACCTTGAATGGTTTGAGCCGTGCATTCATGTCGATCGCTTCACGGGCCGCAATCAGACGAATTATTTCGAGCGCTGTTTCATTTTCACCGAGCGCGGCCTGACGATGCTCAACCAACTGCCGCGCAATGAAGAGGCGCTGTATCATGGCGGGCAGGTATATGTGCCCAAGGGAATCAACCACGAGGACGTGAATCCGCGTCCGATCAGCCCCGTTACGCCCGCCAACGGACTCATCGGCTGGTTTTCTGCCAACAACCAATACGTGCTGGCCACGGCGTGGGATCACACCCAGCATTTGTTTCAAGGCGTGATTGTTTGCATCCATTCCGATCCACACGTCGGTGGATTGAAAGCCCATGAAACCAGGAAACTGCGCGGCGAGATTTACTTCATGAAGAACGACCCGGCGAAATTGTTGAAGCGATATCAACAGGATTTTCCGAATCAGAAATAGGTGGTGTGTCGCGGCAGGCCCATTGACTACGGAGCGGTGGAATCGGCCGGTCGGCAACCGCAGTGCCGCTTCAACCGCCGGGTCAGTCTTGGATGCCCGTGGAACTGCGTCCATCACCGACCAACGCGCGGCCTCCATTTCGATCGCATGTCTGAAAACCGGAACTTTACGCATTCATATTCTCATGCTTTAGTGGGTCGGTTTCATGAAACTTGGATTCGCAAGCCGCTCGCTCATCCCGCTGATTGCGGCAATGGTGTTGGCATCGGGTCAACTTTCTGCCCAGATCGCGCCGCGTAACATCCTCTT
>CAZYYS010000187.1:0-11562 GCA_964651015.1 uncultured Verrucomicrobiota bacterium | reverse complement strand
CTCGTCGCAGTAGTCGGTGATCTTGACGCCGCGGACGAGTTCCATGACGAAGTAGGGGCGGCCGGAGGAAACCTCGTAGCGCAGACTTCCAGTCTGCTGTATCGCAGGGCTTCCAGCCTGCGGAGCGTTGGCATTTTCAAGCGCTTTCGACTCTCCGGGCGGCTGCCGATTGGAAATCGGCGATACGGCAGGTTGGAAACCTGCGCTACGTACCGGGGCCTCCGTCATGCCGGCATCAAACACCTTCGCGATGTTCGGATGGTCCATCAGGGCCAGCGCCTGGCGCTCGGCTTCGAAGCGAGCCACAACTTCGCGCGTGTCCATCCCGACCTTGATGACTTTGAGCGCGACGCGGCGTTTGATAGGCTGCTTCTGCTCGGCCATGTACACGACGCCGAAGCCGCCTTCGCCGATTCTCTCCAAGAGCTTGTAGTGGCCGATGATTGTGCCAGGGCCTTCGAGGCCATTGGAGGGATGGGGTGATGGAGTCATGGCGACCAGCGGATTCTGCGCGAGGAATTCGTCGGCACGTTGGCCAGCGGCGAGCAACTTTTCAATGCGCTCGCGCAAGAGGGCCCGGCCGGCGCAGGCCGAATCCAGGTAGGCCGCACGTGCGGGCGCATCCGGCATCTGCCGGGCCGCATCGAAAATCGTCTGCTCGCCGGCGTCCGACGGTTTCGGAGACGGATTCATGGCTTCATCTTTGACTACGTTTTTCGGGAACGAATCCCGCCAAGGAAAACTTCATGCACCGATCCTTAACCTTCGTAGCAGCCGACGTGAGGAGGCTCTAATTTCCTTCCCCAGAACAGAATGAGCCTCCTCACGTCGGCTGCTACAGTTCAAGGGTTCAACGCACGCTCATCAGAGTTTGCTTTCATAGCTTCGATTCGCTCGAAGAGCCACGCCTTGGCGTAACTCCATTGGCGTTGCACCGAGCGTTCCGAAAGATTGAGGATTTCCGCAATCTGCGGCTCGGTGAATCCTGCGAAGAACCGTAGTTTTACGATCTCCGCCTGCTCAGGGGAAGTCTTGGCCAAAGCTTCGAGAGCCTCATCAAGTTGCAGCACGATCTCGTCCTTGGCGGGGGCGGTAATCTCCACTTCATCCAGCGGAACCTGCTCCGCCTTTTCGCCGTGACGCACGCGCAACCGGCGGCGCGCGCGATCAATCAGGATGTGCCGCATAGCCTCGGCCGCGGCGCTAAAAAAATGCCGGCGGCTTTCCCACCGCTTGTCCTCGCCACCGACCAGGCGCAAATAGGCTTCATGCACCAAGGCCGTGGCTTGCAAGGTTTGGCCCGGTGGTTGAAGGGATAGTTTGTAAGCGGCCAGTTTGCGAAGTTCTTCGTAAACGAACGGGAGCAACTCGTTGGCGGCCTGCGCCTCGCCCCGTTCCAGTGATTGCAGGATGCGGGTGATCTCGGGCATGACGCCAGCCTACCGAAATCACTGCCGAATGCACGGCAAAAGTCCGGGTGCAATTCCGTTCGGGCCAACTAACGCAACCCGAAAAAGCCGATTGCATTCTCACGCAAGATTTTTGCCGCCAGCCGTTGCGCGTCTGCCAGGTGAAAATACCGGGCGGCAACCTTTTCTTCCAGCACCTCGCTGATCAACTGCCGCGCGAGTTTGATCGTGCCGTAGGTTTCTTCAACGTGCCAGTTATCGCCACCAAACATCAGGCGCGATTCGTCTGGAAGGCATTCGATGGCCTCGTGCAACGCGAGCTTGAAGTGCGTCGGGCTGATCAGGAACGACCACGTGAGATCGAGCCAGATGTTGCGATAGACAAAGGCCATTCCCAGCAGGTCGTGACTCCAGGGATACGCCAGGTGCATCAGAAGAAATCGCGTGCGGGGATGCCGCTCCACGAGACCGGCGGTTTTCAACGGATGCGAACCGCGTATGATGGCAGTGCCGAGATGCATTTGCATCGGGAGGTTGCGCTCGCCGGCCCACCGGCACAGCCGGTCCACCGCGAAATCACCGAAGGCTTTTCGCTCGGCGGGCGACGGCGAGATTTTACCCCACGCCTCACGAGCGACTTTTTCGTTGGGCTCGTCGAAAGCAACGTCACGGTCGTAGGCAAGTGCGTTCTTTAGCGCGACTTGGTGACGCGAGGTCATGCCGTCCACTAACTTTTCAAGCGCGGCAAGATAATCGTCGAAGGAATCCGGTGACAATCCAAGTCGTCGGAGGAGAGTGTGTGCGCTGTTGCCGTTGTGATCGCGCGAATCCGGATGCCAGCCGCAGGCGAACGCGTTGATGCGCATGACGGAGTTGTAATTGTGGCCCAAGGTTTCCCGTGCATCGAGCAGCGGATCAGTGTAGGGATCAGTGATCAATCGTTCAATGCCCGCGCGTTGGAGTACTTCCTTGCGCCAATCTGGGTTGCGATGATGTTCACGCATTGCGCTGTCCAGCGCCTTCCAGTTGTCCCGCGTGATCGCTGGCTCACCATTGCCGTAAAGCTCGGTCACGGCGCGGACAAGGTTACGCACAAATGAATTCGAGCCGCTGTTATCAAGAAACGGTGAGAGCGCTTCCCAAGTTGTCGGGCCGGGCGCAACGAGCATGGGGTCGCTGTCACGGGTTTCCGAAGGCAGGGTATAGGGTCGCGCCTGCGTCCAACCGGCGTAGCTTTGCTGAAACAACTGCAGGAGGTTGACCTCGCGATTGAGCAGGATTTCGGGAATGTGATGCTCGTGAACATCCACGATCCCCGTGGCAGCGATGAAGTCTCGGATGGACTGCGGCATAGTGCTCGTGGTTTTGGATTTTGAAGAAGGGTTATTTTAAAAATAGCAGCCGAAGTCCGACCAGGACCAGGAAACCGCCAAACGCGCGCTTGAGATTGGCCGAAGAAACCTGCGTCGTGAGCCAGGCGCCAGCGTAGCCACCGACGATGGCCATTGGCACGAGTGACAACGCGACACGCCAATCCAGATTTCCCTGCTGGTAATGTTTGAATGATCCCATCAGGGCCGTCGGGATGATGACAGCCAATGAAGTGCCGACGGCTCGCTTGATGTCCATCCCCATGAAAAACGTCATCGCTGGGACCATCACAATGCCGCCACCCACGCCGAATAAACCGCTGGCCACACCACTCACCAGCCCGATAATTCCGGCCATCAAATAATTCATGGCTGTTTGTGCCCCGCGCAACAGGGCGCGACAACTCTTTTTTGGTAGTGTCCTGATTCGCCAATAAACGCGAGCCCGGTGGAGCGTGCGCGCATTGATTTGCGGTCGAGAAATCCCTGGATTACTTCAGAAGTTCCAAGCACAGGAGTTCGCCGGCAGACTTGACTCCGTCGGAAACGTAGAGCCTGCCGTCCGCGTAGGCTGGATTGCACCAGTTCAAGCCGCAAACCTGGAGGCGGCTGATCTCCCGGAATTCCTTCGGGTCGGCGGAAATCAACACCAATTCGCCGCCATCCGTCGAAACCAGAATGTTCTTTCCCATGACGAGAAAGGCGGCGTGCGTCTTGTCCGCCGATGTGTTGAAGTAGCCTTCCTTTGACCACATGAGCTTGCCGGTCGGTATCTCGACGCAAAAGAGATTTCTGGTCGGGCCGAGTCCGTAGAGATATTTCCCCACTGCGACAGGCGACGCAAAATTCATCATGGCCTCTTTGTTTACCCACACCTGTTCCGCGCTCAAGTTTTCGCCGTTCCGGAAAATTTTGATGCCAATCAAACCGGCTTGATGCGACGCAACGACCACCATGTCGTCGAAGATGACCGGCGTGGCGGCGTGGCGGGCATACGCCGTCTTCACCGGGATGCGCCATAGAAACCGGCCATCGCTGGCCGCCACACTTAAAGCGCCTTCGACTGTGAAGCACACGATCTGTTTGACGCCGACGATGGTCGCGATCATTGGCGCCGCATAACCGGCCTGATCGTTTTGCGACTTCCAGAGCACTTTGCCGGTCCGCTTGTCAAAACACACGACGCTGGTGCCGTTCGTCCCGCCGGCACAGGCAATCAGATGGTCGCCGTCGATGACGGGCGAAGCATTGTTGCCGTGGCGCGCGGCGCCGGGCACGTTTCCCTTTTCGCCGATAAAAACCGCGCCGAGATCGTTCGGGTAATTCACGCGCCAGATGAGTTTGCCGTCCGCGACATTCAAACATTGCAATTCACCCTTGCACGACTGCGCATAAACCCGGTCCCCGTCCACCAGCGGCGTGCAGCGTGGGGCGGGCGGACCTTGAGTGTCCTTGTGGACATCGTCGATGGCTGCGCTCCAGAATTCCTTCGCGGTGGTTCTGTCAACGGCATGCAGGGTTTCCTTCCCACCAACATTGTCGGAGAAAAAGACCCGGCCGCGAGAAACAACTGGTGAGGCAAAACTCTCCCCGATTTTGATTCGCCAGAGGAATTTGGGTTCGGTGGGAAGTTTGGTCGGCACCGGCCAGGCTTGGGGTACGTGACCCGTTCGGTTCGGCCCGCGCCATTGCGGCCAATCCTCCGAACGACAGACAGTCGCGGAAAGGATGACTCCTGAAATGAGAAGAAAAACCCGACAGTGCGCGGAAATCATGCGCTGCAATTCACCCGCAAATTGGAGTCGCGTCAAGTGTGAAGGTTTTTGAACCGTCCCTCTGGGGCATTTCGCGTATCGCAGTTTCATTCTGAACTCACTTCGCTACTTGTTCATCGAAAACAAACGCCCCGGACTGCCACTCCTTCTCGATCCGATGGGCGATCAATCGCAGGCCGGCTTTTTCGTAAACTTCGTGAACCGTCGAAAACTCCGTCTTTAAGATGCCCGCGAGCACCAGCGTCCCGTCTTTTTGCAGTCGATTCAAAAGTCGTTGTTGTTCTGCCAGCAGGAGGTTGGAAATCAGGTTCGCGCAGATCAGATCAAATTTCCGTCGGCTGTTTCGCGGGAGTTTGCTCAAATCGCGGGGGCTGAGTTCCAGTTGTTTGTGGACGTCGTTTTGGCGGGCATTCGCGCTTGCGACGCGAATTGCCTCCGGATCGAAATCGATTGCGTGCACCGGCGAATAGCCGAGTTTCACTGCCGCAATCGCCAAAATTCCTGAACCGGTGCCGAGATCCAAAAATGATTGGGACTTTGCCTTCCGCCTGAAAGCCACTAGTTGCTCCAAGCAAAAGGCCGTTGTGGGGTGCTGTCCGGTGCCGAAACTCAGTCCCGGATCGAGCACGACGACGGCCTGGTTTTTTCGGGGACGACGCCTGCTCCAGCTCGGCTTGATCAGCAACGAAGCGCCAATTTCGATTGGCTTGAAGTGGCGTTTCCACGATTCCGCCCAATCCTGTTGGCGCATCATTTTCGCCGTGATTGTTCCGGGGCCAATCTCCAGTCCGGCGCGCGCAAGTTCCTTCAGTCCGGCCGTCAAGCGGGCGCGTCGGGCAGGTGACCAGGCGGAGTTTCCCCTGCAAAAGACGCTCGCCACAACTGCCCCGGTTTCCATGTCCGTGTAAACCGAGGGCGACTGTTGGAACAAATCTTCAAGCAATGACGTCACGGCCTCTTCGGCGGCGGGGGAAATGGCAACTGAGATGTGTCGAAGCGGACCGGTATTCATGAGAGATCGCGCCACGGAGTGAAATTGAGCCTCTGGATTTCGGTTTTGTGCGGATGAAGATGAACTTCCGTCAGGCTCGCGTATTCGATGTCGAAGGCCGCCGTTTTTGTCAGCGGCAATTCCAGCAAAATCGAGAGCATCATCCGAATCACTCCGCCGTGACAGACGATCGCCACGGTTTGACCGGGATGGTCGCGGAGGATTTGTTGCAGGCAAGGCTCGACGCGGTTCCGGAATTCATGAACCGGCTCCGCATTCGGGATCACCGCTTGCTCCAACTTGTGCAGCCATTCAAACGGGCTGGTCTGAAATCGCTCACGCACCTGTTGCCAGTTCAACCCGGTCCAATCTCCGAAATCAACTTCGCGCAAACCGGGCAGGATTTTTGGCGCGCTCCGATGATGCGCCGCAATCGGGCCGAGTGTTTGTTGCGCTCGCTTCATCGGACTGACGTAGATGGCGTCCATCGAAGTAGCACGAAGATAATCCGCGAGCCGGTGGGCTTGTTGGTGTCCATCGGGTGAAAGTTCCATGTCGATTCGACCGCCGAAAACCCGATGGTAGCGCGATTCGACTTCGCCGTGGCGTAACAGAAAAAGCCGGGTGGGAGTGGGAGAGGTCAAGGTTTAGCGTGTCCGCTCAGTAAGTGAATATGCTCGCCCTCACTTTGGAGCGGCTCGAAGGAGTGACCGTTTAGTGATTGTTTCCGCGGCAACAAGTGGTTCACCCTCTCTCTTTCCGAAGGGGAGAGGGCCGGGGTGAGGGTTTGCTTCGACTGCATCGTTACGGTTCCGGATTTGGAGTTGAACGTCGAGAAAGGGCCACTATGAGTAAACTTGGGTATCCACACTCAGGCCAACGCCGCTTGTTGCGCGGCCAGCAATTCGCGAATGCCAGCCTTGCCCAGCGCCAGCATCGCACTGAGATCGGCTTCGCTAAAAGTGGATTCCTCACCGGTGCCTTGCAGCTCGATGAATTCGCCAACGGCGTTGACCACCAGGTTCAAATCCACCGCCGCAGCGACATCCTCGGTGTAACAGAGGTCAAGCAGTGGCTGTTGGTTGACAATACCGACGCTGACGGCAGCCACCGGTTGGAGCAGCGGGTCTTTGGCCAGTTTTCCTTCCGCCATGAGCCGTTTCACCGCCAATGACAACGCGACATAGACGCCGGTGATCGCGGCGGTCCGGGTTCCGCCGTCGGCCTGCAACACGTCGCAATCTGCCCAGATCGTGCGCGGGCCGAGCAGTTCCAGATCGATGGCGGCGCGAAGAGCGCGGCCAATCAGCCGCTGGATTTCCTGGGAACGGCCATCAATTTTTCCCTTGGCAATGTCTCGTTGTTTGCGTTGCAACGTGGAGTAGGGGAGCATCGAGTATTCCGCAGTTATCCAGCCGCCTGTGACATTTTGTTCCTTCATCCAACGAGGCACGGTTTCTTCCACCGTCACACCGCAGATGACACGGGTGTTGCCCCATTCGATCAACGTTGAGCCGGTGGCGTAAGGGGCGATGTGGTTCTGGAACCGCACGGGCCGAAGCTGATGAGGCTTGCGGCCATCGGCTCTGGTAGCTAAAGCTGCGGGTGAATCGGTCATAAAGTGCGTAAATGGTAATGAGGTAACTTACGCCGGGCAACGCCGAAAGCATTATCCGATTGTTGCTGGGCCAGCGAATAACGTGGGCGCATTTCGTGAAGCGAACGTCCTGTATTGAGAAACTCGAACTCTAATGCAGGTATTGCGTATAAATTGATTGGCCCCCGCCGGTGCTACGATCGGCTGAATTCGAGCACTTACTTTGCCTTGTTTTCAAAGTTTCTAGATCCTCCTTCTATAGCAATATTCTTTTCAAATGTTTTGACTTTACCATCATATCCAAAATTGACAGTCCACACTTCTTTCTCAAAACCCTGCGTGTACATGAATCTACACATTGTGTTCTTATTATCTGGCAATATATGGACCACCGTTTGCACTTTTAGTCCTTTAGGCATGCTTCCCTTGCTCCAAAGGAATTCCAGGGCGATCTGATTTAACTCTTGTACAGTCCACTGCCCTACCTTTGAGATTACGGCAATGGTTTCTGCATTAGGAGATGCAGCAATTTGATTTGAACTGACAACTTGTGAGTTCCCATTTATTGGCGAGCTAAAGAACAAAATCATGACAAACCAAATCCTAAGGGAACCTCGTGTAACTGATTTTCGAAATTGAGTAGATAGTTTGGTTTTGAGGTTTGGCGAGGTTGGATTCATTGGGACTCCTTTTGTTTGTACTCTTGCGGCAATTTGATTTTGAGTTATGGCCCCCGGCTTGGCGGTCTGTAGTTTCTTGTTTTGTGCTTCGTTTTCCAGACCGGGCGTAGCCGTTGCAACCCGAGAAACGTGCGATTCTGCTGGACCTCGTACCGATTCTCGTTCCGGGCTGTACACATCCAAGAAAAACTTTCGCTACTTCCAATCACTTCTGCTCGGCTTCAATCGCGGCAAACAAACTTTCCAAATTGTTCAACGGCGCGCCTTTTTGCGGTGCTGGATTCAGAACTTGTTGGAGATAATTGATTGCATCGGGGATGTTCTTTACGGAGCGAGGCAACGTCGCGCCCGCGGCATTGGCGTGACCGCCACCTTGCAACCTTTCAGCGACTTTCAACGCCGCGCCATTCTTGCTGCGAAGGCTGACAATGATGGTGTTGTTGGTCTTGCGAAAAAGAGTGATCAAAACCGGATAGGGCGTTGCATGTTGCTCCAACAATTGGTGGACGATCAAGTTGTTGTTGCCGATGACAGTATCGACACAGCCGACCGTCGGGCTGATTTCCGTGACGTTGTCCTTGCTCCAAGCCAAGCCCAACGGGTCTTCGATCCGGCGTTTGACGGCCATGACTTCCAGCAACGGGTGATCGAGCAGCTGTTCGAGTTCGCCCTCGATGATCGCAAGTAGATTCCAAAACTGGTACGTCTTGACCAGGTTGGCATAATCATTGGCGATTACAAAGTCGGGATCATCCTCGAGAAACAAATCCGCGACGTTGTTCAAATGAACGAGCCGATCCAGAGCCGGTGAGCCAAGGCCCTCTCGTTGGCAGAGTTCGTAGCAAAGCAATCCGGCAGACTTGTTCAGATCGTGAACGAGTTGGGCGTTTTTGGGCAACGCTTCCGATGAGTGATGATCGATGATGACCCACGCGGGCTTGTCGAGCCGCGCTTCAAAGCTCAAATCACAAACCCACGCGGCGGTCTCGCGCGGCTCCCGTTGCCGCCAAGTGTTGTAATGGTAGGCTTCCAGCGGAACGTCGGCGCCGTGCAACCTCTTCGCGAGCCGCTTTAACAGAACGCCCGCCACTAATCCGTCGAGATCACTTTCGTGAGTCAAAATCACTTCCGGTTTCGGCAGATATGTCATGTGGCTCGCAGACTAGCGCAAGCTCAGTCCAGTGGCGAGCGGTGTTTTTTTTGGTGCCGGCGGAAGTGCGACTCAAAAATGTTCGCGTTGCGGTGCCTCCCATAAGCCCTGCAAAAGCAATTGGTATCTACACACACGTTCAGGTCATTTATCGGGTATTTAGGAGGGCAGAATCCGAAAATTCTCGTGCGAGCCGGCGCGCCCCCCGAGCATCACGCCAGCGCCTCCTTGATCACTTCACCGTCGTTGATGGTGGGGCGTTCGTCACGACCGTTGTGAAGGTAGGTGAGCTTTTCATGGTCCATGCCGAGCAGGTGAAGAATCGTTGCGTGGAGGTCGTGGACGTGCGCACGGCTCTCGACGGCCCGCAACCCGATCTCGTCGGTCGAACCCACAACCGTGCCGCCCTTAACGCCGCCGCCCGCCATCCAGATCGTGAAGCCCCACGGATTATGATCTCGCCCCTTGCCGTTTTCATTGAACGGCGTGCGGCCAAATTCGCCGCCCCAGATAACGAGCGTGCTGTCCAGCAGGCCGCGCGATTTCAAATCCGTCAACAGACCGGCGATCGGTTTGTCCGACGATTTGCAAAGGCCGGAATGATTGGTCTCGACATCGGCGTGAGCGTCCCAGCCGCTGTTGCTGCCGCTGTAAAGTTGGATGAACCGCACGCCACGCTCGACGAGCCGGCGCGCCAGCAGACAGAGCTTGCCAAATTTCCGCGTCTTGTCGTTGTCGAGGCCGTAAAGTTCCCGCGTCGCCTCTGATTCCTGCGCTAGGTCCACGGCCTCCGGCGCGGCGGATTGCATCCGGTAAGCCTGCTCGTAGGAATTCAATCGCGCCGCAAGTTCACCGTCTTCGGCTTTGTCCGCCGCAAAATGTCTGTTCAGGCTGGCGAGCAGATCGAGCTTGCTACGCTGTTGCTTGTCGCCGATTGATTTTGGCGGCGTGAGATGAAAGATCGGGGGTCCATCGGTGCGGAATTGCGTGCCCTGGAAACTGGCGGGCAGAAATCCCGCGCTCCAGTTCTTTGGACCGCCAACCGGCTCCGCGCCGTCCGCCATGACGACGAACGTGGGCAAGTTTTCATTCGCCGTGCCGAGGCCATAGGTTGTCCACGCGCCGAGCGCCGGTCGCCCGCCGAGAATGTCGCCGGTGTTCATCTGACAAACCGAACCGACGTGGTTCAGTCCATCCGCCCAGCACGAACGAATCACCGCCATCTCATCGACGTGCTCCGCGATGTGCGGCAGCCAGTCGGAAACCCAGATGCCGCTTTGACCGTATTGCTTGAAGGTGCGCTTGGTGGGCATCAACGTGTTGTCGGATGTGCCCATCGCGGTGATGACGCGACCGAATGAGGGCGGCATTTTTTGGCCGGCAAGTTTTTCCAGCTCTGGTTTGGGATCGAACAGATCAATGTGGCTCGGCCCGCCTTCCAGGAACAGCCAGACGACCGATTTCGCCTTCGGCGTGTGGCCCGGTTTCCTCCGCGCAAGTGGATTCAGCGGATCTATGACGATATTTCCGGCTCGGGCCAGAACACCGTCGAGTCCCAGAAGATAACCGAAGGCCAGCCCGCCAAAGCCGCAACCCGCGCGTCGCAAAAAGTCACGCCGCGAAGTCACCGGCAGGATGTGAGGCTGCGTTTGCATTCAGTTCACATACACAAACTCGTTCGCGTTGATCAAGGTGTGGCAGAAATCCACGAGCACGGCAGCTTCCACCTTGTTTGCCTTTTCCGGCAAATCGGGCGGCAAGGCCAGTGACTCACCGGCATCCATTCGCTCTTTGACAATGTTCCGCTGCCGCGCGAAAAATTGCTTCAAGGCTTTCTTTTCCTCTTTATCCGGATGACGTGAGAAAGCCAACCGAAACGCAGTGTCGATTTGTGCGTCGAGATTGTTGCCAGCAACCTGCCAAACACGCCTCGCGAACCCTTCCGCCCATTGCAGCGTGAGTTCGCTGTTGAGCATCGTGAGCGCCTGCACCGGCGTCGTGGTGACGTTGCGCCGAGCGCAACTCTCGTGCGTGTCCGGCATGTCAAACGTCTCAAACATCGGATAACGCGTGTTGCGCCGCACAAGAATGTAAACGCTGCGGCGGTTGCGCGCGGCTTCGTCGGCACTCACTTTCCAGCCGCCGCGAACGCTCAGGCCCGGCGGCAATTCCGGCAGAACACTCGGGCCGCCCATTTTCGGATTCAACAGCCCGGCGACGGCAAGTGCGGAATCCCGGATGACTTCGCCTTCGAGCCGGTGACGGGGAAAGCGCCAGAGCAATTTGTTGTCGGGATCAACCTTCGCCGCCGCTTCTTCGTAACGGGAAGACTGCTGGTAGGTGTTTGACGTGAGAATGAGACGATGAAGTTTCTTCATACTCCAGCCGTTGCGGACAAACTCGCTGGCGAGCCAGTCGAGCAGTTGCGGATGCGTTGGGCGTTCGCCCTTGAAACCAAAATCGCTCGGCGTGCCGACGATGCCGCGCCCGAAATGATGCTGCCAGATTCGATTGACCATCACGCGGGCGGTGAGTGGGTTTTCGGGGTCGGCGAGAATATTGGCCAACGCAGTGCGACGGCCACTCGAAG
>CAZYYS010000186.1:0-11568 GCA_964651015.1 uncultured Verrucomicrobiota bacterium | reverse complement strand
AGCTGGATGTGGACACGCGTTCCGACATCTATTCGTTGGGCGTGTTGCTCTACGAACTGCTCACCGGCACGACGCCTTTTCCCGAGGTACGCCTGCGCAGCGTGGCCTACGGCGAGATGCAGCGCATCATCGCGGAGGAAGAACCGGAGCGGCTCAGCACACGCTTGCGCAAGAAAGTCGTCGGCAAATCCGAAGTTCGAGATCCGAAATCCAAAATTGATACGGACCTGGATTGGATCGTGATGAAGTGCCTGGAGAAGGATCGCAACCGCCGCTACGAAACGGCTACCGGGCTGGCCACGGACATCCAAGCGCATCTGCACAACGAACCAGTCACGGCACGTCCGCCCAGTGCGGTTTACCGGCTTCGAAAGCTCGTTCGCCGAAACAAACTGGCATTCGCCGCTGCGTTGGCTGTCGCGCTTACGCTGCTGGGCGGAATAGCGACCACCTCATGGCAATTGGTGCGTGCCCAAAAGGCCGAGCGCGCTGCCAAAGAGCAGGCCGCGAAAGCGATGGCTGCCGAAAAGAAGGCCAGTGAAGAGGCCGCAACGGCTCGCGCGGTGACGGATTTTTTATGTGGCCAACTATTTTCCTCCAATCCTTACGAAACGCCCGCCAGCGATCATGCGAACCGGCGCGCGTTTCTGGAGCAGATGGCGAAGGCTATCGAGGGAAAGTTTGCGGACCAGCCGCTCGTCGAAGAACAGCTTCGCACGGGGCTCGCCGTCGGACTGGTTGGATTCTCGGACGCCACTGATTTCATTCGGCAGTTGCAAAGGCTGGTGGAACTCAAACGCAAAAGACTGCCGCCGGGACATTCAGAAATCCTAGAAGAGATTGGTTTCCTGGCCATGTACTACTCCCAAATGGGGCGCCGGGACGAGGCGGAACAGTTGCTCGCGGAAGTCGCGCCGCACGTGCCGGCCACTGGCGAACCATCGCAGGGAGCGGCCGTCGTGCTGGCGGCTCGCGCCGTTCTGCTCCGCGCGAAAGGGCGGCCGGCAGATTCCTTGCCGGATCTCGCGCGAGCGATTCCGACGCTAGTCCGCGCTTATGGCCCGGCAGACCATCGGGTTGTTATGCTGATGTTCTCGGTGGCTCTTTATACACAAGAGGCGGGGCAGGCTCAGGAAGCGGAGCGGCTGTGGACGGAAGGAACTCGCCGCTTTGAAGAACTTCTCAACCCGGATCATCCCGCTGTGGCCCAATTTCTCAAAGGGCATGCCCATACGCTTCTCGAGGACAAACGTGGCGAGCAGGCGATCCCCCTCCTGGAACGCGCCCTTGCCATTTATCGGAAGACTCTCCCCGAAGATCACAACAATGCACTGGACGCCCAAGACTTGCTCGCACGTGCTTATGAGCAAAAGGGAGAAAATGAAATCGCTGCGAAAATCTACATGATGACCTATCCGCACTGGATCAAACGTTTCCCTTATGAATCTGCGTTGAGTCATTGCCGAATGATCGCAGATTTCTTCACGCGACACGGCCCCTCGGAGCAGGCTCAGGCGGTTCGCAATGCGATTGAGGAGTTCGAGAAGACCAGGAATCCTGACGGGGCGAAACGCCAGAGTTCGCACGGAGAACCCAGGAAATAGGGGGCGAGGGGGATTCAAGGTCTTTCGAGGTCTTAATTCTTTCCGAGAACGTAGCCAGGCGCCAGGAAGTGCGCCATGGTCCGTCCCGGTGTCCGGAACCGCACGCCCGTTGGTCAATTAGTTCCCTGCAGAATAATTTCTCGGAACCGTGTCCCTATTTGAGGATCGAATTTCGCGTAGTGGAGTGAAAGGCAAAATATGAAAACAAAAAACCTGATTCCCCTTCTTACCCTGGCTGGCCTGCTGGCGGTGCCGGCCACGGCACAGGTCAACTACGCGGTTTTCGGCAACACGGCTTATGTTACCAGCAGCCCCAACGCTGCCGGTGACGTGGTCATCGCCTCCACCTACAACGGCTATCCCGTCACCAGCATCTGGTATGCTGCGTTTTCCCGCTGCAGCAGCCTGACGAGCGTGACGATTCCCAACAGCGTCACCTACATTGGGGATTACGCGTTTTACGACTGCACCAGTCTGACGAGCATTACGATCCCCAACAGCGTGACCGACATTGTGGATTACGCGTTTCACTCCTGCACCAGCCTGACGAGCGTGACGATTCCCAACAGCGTCACCAGCATCGGACGCAGTGCGTTTTCTTACTGCACCGGCCTGACGAATTTTTCAGTGGATGCGGCCAATCCAGTTTTCAGCAGCCTCAACGGGGTATTGTTCAACAAGGCGCAAACGACCTTGATTCAATTTCCCGGCGGGCGTGGCGGCAGTTACGTCATTCCCACCAGCGTCACCAGCATCGGGTATTGGGCGTTTGGCGGCTGCACCAGCCTGGCGAGCGTGACGATTCCCGGCAGCGGCACCAGCATCGGGGATGGGGGGTTTGGCGGCTGCACGAGCCTGACGAGCGTAACGATTCCCAACACCGTCACCTACGTTGGGGACTATGCGTTTCACTACTGCATCAGCCTGACGAACGTGACGATTGGCAGCAGCGTCTCTAGCATCGGACGTGACGCGTTTCGCAACTGCACCAGCCTGACGAGCGTGACGATTCCAAACAGCGTCACCAGCATCGGGTATTGGGCGTTTGCCGACTGCACGAGCCTGACGAATTTTTCAGTGGCTGCGGCCAATTCGGTTTACAGCAGCCTCAACGGGGTCTTGTTCAACAAGACGCAAACGACCTTGGTTCAATTTCCCGGCGGGCGCGGGGGCAGTTACGTCATTCCCGACAGCGTCACCAGCATCGGTAGTTCTGCGTTTTACAACTGCACTGGCCTGACAAATTTGACGATTGGCAACAGCGTGACCAGCATCGGGGAAGGGGCGTTTTACGACTGCACCAGCCTGATGAGCGTGACGATCCCCAACAGCGTAACCAGCATCGGGGGGGAGGCGTTTCGCGGCTGCACCAGCCTGATGGATTTGACGATTGGCCACAGCGTCACCAGCATCGGGGAACGGGCGTTTTACACCTGCACCAGCCTGATGAGCGTGACGGTGGCGGCGGATAATCCGGCTTATAGCAGCTTTGGCGGCGTCTTGTTCAACAAGGCGCAAACGCTTTTGATACAATTTCCCGGCGGGCGCGGCAGCAGTTACGTTATTCCCAACGGCGTCACCACCATCGGGGAGGAGGCGTTTTCCGACTGCAGGAGCCTGACGAGCGTGATGATTCCCAACAGTGTCACCACTCTGCTCGACTACTACTACAGTTCTCGCACGGTGTTTGAGGCGTTTTACGGCTGCTCCAGCCTGACGAGTCTCACATTTCTAGGCAATCGGCCGGACTCGGGTTCTGCGTTCGACAACGTCGGCGCCGGCGCGACGGTTTATTATTACTACGGCACCGCTGGCTGGGGGCCAACCTACGGCGGCTTGCCCACCGTGATGCTGGGCGCGCCGGCGCCGCAAGTCGGCAGTGGCAGCGCGGGCATGAAGCCGGGCGGGTTCGGCTTCACCATCAGCGGCGTTGTCCAGCAAACCATCGTGGTCGAGGCCAGCCCCGATCTGGCGAACTGGCAAGCCATCTGGACCAACACCCTGTCCGCCGCATCCGCCAATTTTGTGGATCCGCAATGGCTGAATCACCCGCACCGGTTCTATCGCGTGCATGCTCGATAACACCGGACACCTAACAGTTTTCACGGGCAGCCTGCCAGCGGTTTGGAGCGTGTCAATCCGGGAGCCACGCCAGCAGGCCGTTGGCAGCGACTTAACCCCAAACAGCGCCACCGCGTTTGTTTCGCCCCATCCGCCTCGCCATCGCATGTCCGGTTTTTCCATCCAACGACTGTCCGTTTTTCTGGTTCGAATTCGAGTAATGGAGTGAAAGGCATAATATGACAACACTAAAACAGCTCATGACCACACAATCCAAATTCCTGCCACGCCTCGACGCAACAACATTGTTGCTTTGGATGCTCCTGCCAAATATGGCCATCGCGCAGTTCTCTCCCGGCGCCCGAAGCGCAGGCGATCCCTATTTGCCGGCGATCGGCAATGGTGGCTATGACGTGCAGCACTACGATCTCACGATCAACTACAACCCGGTGGCCAATACCATGGTGTCCAGGGCGGACATCACCATCCGCGCCACTCAGGGCCTGTCGGAATTCAGCCTCGACCTGCGCGGTTTCCCCGGCGCCACGGCCTTGATCGACGGAGTCGCAGCCGGCGTCACCCGGGAGCCCGACAAGTTGATCGTCACGCCAACGTTCGGAATCGAGACGGACCGCGTCTTCCACCGTTGTGAACTACTCAGGCACGCCCGCCTTGATCCAGGACCCCGACGGGACGTTCGAAGGTTGGGTGCGAATTCCCAGCGGCGGCTTCGTGGTGAGCACGCCGATGGGGGCCATGGGCTGGTTCCCGAACAATAACATCCCCTCCGACAAGGCAACCTACGATTTCCACATCACTGTCCCGACCACGCACACCGCACTCGGTAACGGCGAACTCGTTTCCCGGATCGCTAACCCCGACGGCACGACCACGTGGAACTGGCACATGGGCTTCCCGATGTCACCCCACCTGAGCACCGCAACCGTCGGGCTGTTCGATTACACGAATACCACGAGCGCGACTGTCTTGGGAGCCGGCGGCAACTCGCTCGAGATTTACAACGCGTTCGAGAGCTCCTTGTCAGCGAGTCAGAAGACGGCCGCCGTGGCCGCCGCCGGTCGCCAGGACGGAATCATCCAGTTCCTGGCGGCTGAAATCGGCGCGCCCTATCCATTCAACTCGTCGGGAGTTGTGCTGCACCGCGTCTCGCTCGGCTACGCCCTGGAAGTTCAGACGAAGATGCACTTCTCATGGGTGCCGATCCCCCTGCCGATCCTGGCCCACGAGATCGCCCATCACTGGTTTGCGGACTCCGTCGGCCCCGCGACCTGGCGGGAGAATTGGATCAACGAAGGCTGGGCCACGTGGTGGGAGTGGTATTGGGACAATAAGCAGAACGGTAACGCCACGACGATTGAGCAACGGTTTGAAGCCAACTACAATTCGACGGTGGAGCCCACGCGCTGGAACACGCCGCCGGCGGATCTTCCGAACGCTTCGCAACTTTTCGGTTACTTCCCGGTTTACATTCGGCCCGCGATGATGCTCGAGGCCTACCGCCAAATTGTGGGTAATTCGACATTCTTTGCGTTCCAGCGGGCACTCGTCACCGAGCACGCCTACGGCTCGATCAGCGGCGCGCAATTCATCGCGCTGGCCAAGCGCCTCGCGCAAGAGCGTTCCGGGTTTGAGTCGTTTTACCTCGCAAAACTCGACGAGTTCTTTCAGCAATGGCTGCACGGTATTGGCAAGCCGACCTTGACCCCGAAAACGTTCTTCTTGCAACTGCCGCCGCGATTAGCCATGCGGCTGATCGGCACGGGTGAATTAGAAATCGTCTGGCCTCTGACCAGCGCAGCTTTCTTGTTGGAAGAGTGCGACGATTTGAGTCGCGCCTTATGGACGCCGATTCTCCTGTCCCCGACCGTGACCAACGGCCAATCCAGGGTCACATTCGTACCGCCGACAGGTGATCGCTTTTACCGTTTAAGGCAAAACTAAACTCAAACGCCCGCCGGCACAAACTCCACTCATCGAAAGGCACATTTATGCAAATTCACCGCTTCGCCCTCGTCGCCGCACTCATCGGCTTCTTAGGCCTGTCATACGCTAACGCCGCAGTGCGCTACGTCAACGTGAACAACGCCACCCCGACTCCGCCCTACACCAACTGGTCAACGGCGGCGACCGTCATTCAGGATGCAGTGGACGCCGCGATGCCCGGCGACGAAATCGTGGTGACCAACGGAGTGTACGCGACCGGAGGACGGGCGGTTCACGAGGGGATGACCAACCGTGTCGCCGTGACCAAGCTCCTGGGACTGCGCAGTGTCGATGGTCCTGAAGTCACCGTCATCCGCGGTTATCAAGTTCCCGGCACAACCAACGGCGACAGCGCCGTGCGTTGTGTCTATTTGACCAATGGTGCAACGCTCTCCGGCTTCACGCTGACGGGCGGAGCTGTGAAGGGGAGAGTTCCTCTGGATGCTTCGGGCTTGCCGGCTTGGAGTTGGCCCTTGGGTGGGCATGAGCTATTGAGCGGAGGCGGAGTGTGGTGCGAATCGGTCAACGCCCTCGTTACCGATTGCCTGGTAAAGGGAAACTCAGCCGTGTATGGCGGCGGAAGCTTCTCCGGGACCCTCACAGATTGCTTTTTGACCGAGAATATTGCGATTGCCGGCGGCGGGGCTGATCGCGGTAATCTTGTTCGATGTGGTTTGTGGGGTAACTCCGCCGAAAAAGGCGGCGGCGCTTATTATGCCACGCTCACGTACTGCAACATAAACTTCAACAACGCGCAAATTGGCGGTGGAGTAACCATGTGCGTGGCGAACAACTGCGGTGTAGAACGCAATCTGGCGCAGTCAGGAGGGGGCTCGTACAACTCCGATTTGTACAATTGTATTGTGAGCGGCAATAACGCCATTAGCGGAGGAGGTTCCTTCGGGGGAAAACTGAACAATTGTAATGTGATTGGGAATCAGGCCACGTTTCAGGGCGGAGGTGTCTGGTCGTGGCCAGGCAGCAACCGTCTGTTTGGATGCGAGACGATTGGGTGCGGGCCCGCGCCGGAAGCCTGCCGTTGTGATGGAGATGGCACGGCCTTCGTCGTCAATTGCATTGTGTATTGGAATTCTGCGCCTACCGGCAGCGATCACTGGGGGTTTAGCGAAGCGGCCTTTCCTGGAAACCTTTACGGCGGCGCGCTGAACTATTCATGCACTACACCATCCCCAACGAACAGTGTGGGAAACATCACCAACCACCCAGCCCTCGCGCGAGGTTTCCTTCCAGAACCAGATTCTCCCTGCATCAACGCCGGAAAAAACGCCTACGTAACCAACAGCACAGACCTTGGGGGCAACCCGCGCATCGCCGGCGGCACAGTGGACATGGGCGCTTATGAATTCCAATCTCCGCAGTCTGCCCTCGCCTACGCCTGGCTTCAGCAATACGGGCTGCCCACGGATGGCTCGGCGGACTTCACCGACTTGGACGGCGATGGTCACAACAACTGGCAGGAGTGGCGGGCGTGGACGGATCCGACCAACTCGCTCTCCGCCCTGCGACTGTTGACGCCGAGCACCGGCACAAACGGCCTACTCCTCCGCTGGCAAAGCGTGAGCGGCCAGACGTATTTCCTGGAACGCAGCACCCATCTCGGCGCGCCACCGTCATTCGCTCCCTTCGCCAGCAACCTTGTCGGTCAAACCGGTGCGACCGTTTACACCGACACTAACGCAGTGGGGGCTGGGTCGTTCTTCTATCGCATCGGTGTGAACGAATGAGCCTCGGACGCGTCTTTGAATCGTCTTTGAATAATGTGCGCGTGGCTGCGCGTAAAGCACCGTCAGGTCAACGCTGATGTCAGCGATACGACTGCCCTAATACCGGCTCGTTGTTCGCCGTGCGAACGGGGCGAGCAAAAGGTTTTTGAATAAATTTTGCGCTGCCGCTGAACGCGGAAGGCGCAACCTTGTCGAAGTTGTTGATCGCTCATGAAAACGACACGCGTTACAATCCGCTGGCAGCGCGGGCTGCACATGCAAACCGCGGCCCGATTGGTGCGGCTGGCTCACCGCTTTCATTCCCATATTCAACTCCGACTCGGCTCGCGGATCGCGGACGCCCGGAGCATCCTCAATCTGCTGATCCTCAGCGCCAGCCTCGGCGCCTGTGTGGATATTGACGCCGTGGGAAATGATGAACACGAAGCCGTACGGGCGGTGGAGGAGTTCTTTGCAAACCCGGAAAGCGGGGACGGTTCGTCGTTGGAAGAACCGCCCGGGAATTGAAAGGCAGAATGTTTCGCCAAAAATAGGTGAAACTTTCAGGGCCGCGAAGTGTTTCCAACAAAGGAGGTTTATTAATCCGTCTCGCGGATTAGTCCGTCCCTCGGCAGCGCGGTGGGGCCACCGCGCCCCACCTTCTATTTTTTCTCCGCCGAGGCCGGTGGCGCATTGGTGGTCTTCGCCTTAGTCTCCTGGATTTCGATGTTTCTCAACAAGTTGCTTTTCAAGACGGAGTACATCTTGTTGGTGACCGCATTGAGTTGTTGCCGCGCTTCGTCAAACCGGGCGGCGTCAAGTTTGAAGCGGGCGATATGAACATAGACGCCTTCGCGCTCGATTTCGTCGTTGGCGATTTTCAGGGCGTCGTCCCAGGCTTTCAAGGCGTCCGCGGTTCGCGTCGGCTGGAGGCCGTAGTAGGTCTGGCCCACATCGGACGCGAGCGGAAAATTCTGCGGATCCAGTTTCAGCGCCTGGCGATATAACCCGAGCGCCTTCTCGAAGACCTGCTGCTCGGTGAGTTTGTAAAATTCCATGGCGGCTTGGCGAAACAGGTGGACGGTCTTGCCCAGATTATGCAGGTACACCGCCTCGTTCGTATTCAACTCGATTGCCTTCCCGTAATACGCGAACGCCTTGTTGATCGGGCCATGTTCAGTGTAATAGTTGGCAAGATTGTTCCAAGCGGCGGGATTTCCGGGTTCGAGTTCGCGGGCCTTTTCCCATTGATCGTGCGCGGCCTGTTCTTCATGGAGGTCATTCAAGAAACTTCCATAGGCCAGCCGGGCGCGGGCGTGTTCGGAATGGCGGCGCAGAAAGTCTTCGTAGCCACTGCGGATGGGTTCGAAGCGGCCTTTGATGCGGTTATTCAATGCCGCGTTGGAAATGCCCCCGCCTTTCTCGTCGAACGCCTTGTTATCCCGAATCCACTGATCGACCTCCGCCTGCGCGGCGTCATCGTCGCTTAATAGTTTCTGGAATTCCTTTTCAACCGCGTCGTTGACGCCGGCGGGGCTGACCGCAACGGCGAGCTTCTTGGAACTCTCATCAGCGGCGGACGAATGGTTTGTAACCAGCAGCGCGCCGAGCAGAGTTATGACGAAGCTTCTCACGTCGTGAACCTATTCAAATCCCGGAAATGCGTCGAGCAAAGACGATCACCGTCTTAATGCGCAGCCGGCGGCTGATCAGGAGCGCCCGACGAGGATGTTTTGAGCGCTTTCGCCTTGGTTTCCTTTTCGAGAAGGTTTCGGATCAGCCGATTCTTGATCATCATGTGCACTTCGTTGGTGACGGCATTGAGGTGTTGCCGCGCCTCATCGAAACGGCCCGCGTTTAGCTTGATGCGGGCCAGGTTTAGAAAAACGCTTTCGCGCTCAACCTGGCAGCTTGCAACTTTCAACGTGTACTCCCAGGCGACAAGTGCCTCGGCAGTGCGCGGCGGCTTGATGCCGTAGTAAGTCCTGGCCACATCGGTCGCCAGATCATAATTGTCCGGGTCGAGTTTGATGGCGCGGTTGTAAAGCTCCAGCGCCTTGTCGAACACCTGTTGTTCGTTGATATCATAAAACTCCCGGGCGTCCTTGCGAAAAAGAAAAACGGTTGTAGCGAAGTTCTGAAAATACACCGGTTCCAAGGGATTCAATTCAATCGCCTTGGCGTAGTACTCAAAGGACTTTTTGACCGGACCGAAATGCCCATAGAAGTTGGCAAGATCGTTCCAAGGGGCCGGGTTTTTGGGGTCGAGTTCGCGCGCTTTTTCCAGTTGATCGTGAGACGCGTCCTGCTCGTGAATACCACCCAGAAAACTGGCATAGGCCAGGCGGGCATCGGTGTGTGTTGGATGTTGGCGCAGGAAGTTTTCATACGCTGTGCGCACAACCTCCAGGCGCACCTTGATGCGTTGATTTAGTTCGGCGCCCGCCGCAGCGTCGCTTTTATCATCAAGCGCTTGAAAGTCTTTAACCCACTTCGCAATCTCCGCTTGCGCAGCTTCTTCGTCGTTCAGGAGCTTCTCGAATTCCTTTTCGACGGGTGCGTTGGTTTTGGTAACCAGCACCGACGCTTCCGCCCTGTTGGCATTCAGGTTACTGACGGCGACTGGCTGGTTGGTTACCAGCAAGACACTTAGAAAACCAGTCGCTAGGCCGTTCACGGGTAAAACCTAGTCCAGAGCAAGGCGAGAGTCGAGGGGATTGCGATGCCGGGGCAAAGCCAAGTCACGAAAGGCATGGCGCTCGCATATTTTTGACTCAATTTCTTTGACCCAAACCGCAACTTTTTTTAGTTTCGCTTGTTTCGTAAGGTTGAGACTTTAGAAGCAGTTAAATGGTTTTCACATCGATAAAAAACTTGTTCGCGCAAATGGCGCTGGGAACTCCCGAGCAGTTTGACGACTGGAACAAGGCGTGGCAGGTCGCCGTCCAGAGCGGCTCGCAAGAATCGTTGCTGGCGTTTATCTGCCGGGAGCGAGGACTGTCCGAGGATCTTTTTTTGCAGCAACTGGCGAAACAACTCAACTGGTCATTTTTGGACCTCAAAAAGACTGATGTGCCGCCGGAGGTGCGTCAGAAAATCTCGACCAAGGTCGCTTTCCAATATTCCGTGCTGCCAACCCGCTTTGAGAACGGCACGTTGCAAGTGGCCGTGAGCAATCCATTTGACACGGCGATGTTGAACGCGGTCCAATTCGATGCGCAGGGGACTTTGCAGTTTGCTTTGTCCCCGAAAGTGGAAATTGAAAAGGCGCTGAAAAAATATTACGGCGTCGGGGCGGAAACACTCGATGAAATGGGCAAAGACGAGCCCATCGAATTGCTGGTC
This sequence comes from uncultured Verrucomicrobiota bacterium, assembly GCA_964651015.1. Taxonomy (GTDB): domain Bacteria; phylum Verrucomicrobiota; class Verrucomicrobiia; order Limisphaerales; family PALSA-1396; genus CAZYYS01. Next base: position 830 of record CAZYYS010000186.1, on the reverse strand, counting down.
AGCGAGGATAAGGAAATCACCGAAGGCGACCAGGAAGCGAGCGTCATCAAGTTTGTCAACCAAATTGTCTGGGAAGCCTACAAAGAACGCGCCACAGACATTCATTTTGAACCGGCGGAAGACGAGCTGCGAATCCGATATCGCATCGACGGCATTCTGCATCAGACGCCGATGCCGCCACAGCTCAAGCGTTATCAGGCGGCGCTGATCTCCCGCATCAAAGTGATGTCCGGCATGAATATCGCCGAGAAACGCCTTCCGCAGGACGGGCGCATCAATGTTCGGATCAAAGGGGAGGAAATTGACATCCGCGTTTCCACGGTGCCGACCGTCTATGGCGAAAGTGTTTCGCTTCGTTTGTTGACGCGCGGAAAAATCTTTCTGAGTCTCGATAAACTTGGGTTCTCGCCGATGGAGGAAAGTGCCATCCGGGAAATCATTCTCAAACCCCACGGCATCATCCTGGTCACTGGCCCGACCGGTTCGGGCAAATCCACGTCACTTTACGCATTTCTGAGCACGATCAATTCTGTTCAGAAACGAATTATCACCATCGAGGAGCCGGTCGAATATGAATTGAAAGGCATCAATCAGATCGCCGTGCGCGCGGACATCGGGCTGACTTTTGCCATGGGCTTGCGCCACATCTTGCGACAGGACCCAAATGTGATAATGGTCGGAGAGATTCGTGACCTGGAAACGGCGGAGATCGCGATTCGCGCCGCGCTGACGGGACACCTTGTATTCAGCACCCTGCATACGAACGACGCGCCGAGCGCCTTCACCCGGTTGATCGACATGGGCATCGAACCGTTCCTGGTCGCCTCCTC
>CAZYYS010000185.1:229-11646 GCA_964651015.1 uncultured Verrucomicrobiota bacterium | reverse complement strand
GCTTCACATAGCGCTGCCAGATTCCGAGCGATGCGTCATACGACCACGCGGCCTGAAAGCCCGGTAGCGACGAAAAGACTACCTGTGGGTCCGGATTGTCCGGCACCAGTTGGAACGTAATCAAGTTCCACTGGGCAGCCAGATTGAAGGATTGTGTCGCGGCGCGCAAAGATGCCGAAATCCCCAGGAGCAAGACGGTGAGATACAGAAACCGGAACTTCGACGAGCAGCTTGGCATGGAGTCAAGTCTGATTGAGCCGCCTAAGGAGCGAGCCGAACGCGATAAAATCGTTTCGCTTCACCACCCGTCAAATTGATTCCAGCCTGAGTGGCGGCGCCGGTGCCGGGGACCGTCCCGCCGACGCCACTCCACGGACCTTCCGGGCCAGACGAGGTTTCGATGATGTAGCTGCGGTTGGAAACGCTCTGCCAGCCCAGCACGGCCTGCTGCGCTTGCACGGTCAACGCCAGGATGCGCAACACCGAATTCGGATCTTTTGGGTCCGTCCCTGCCGCATGCTCGGCCGCGTTGTTGGAGCCATCACCATCCGGGTCTGCACTGGACTGTGCCTCTGGAAGACTTGCGTTGCCGAAGATGCGGGCCGCCCAGGTGTTGTAATCCTCGATGACGGGGATGATCCCAAGATCGACGCGTATGACGCGACCGCGCGTCGCGGAGGTGAACCCGGCCACGGGAACATTCGTGCCCGAGGCGGGCGCGCCATCGATGGAGCGCACCGTCGCCAAGGCGCCGTTAATGGTCGGAACGAGAGTGTAAGTAGGGGGTGAAGCGGTTTTAAGCGCAAACGAATCGATGCCAACGGTCACTGGATCGGCAAGTGTGACAGTCCCAATTTGCCGCGTATCAAAGGGTACTTGGAGAATGTAATACGATTGGCCGTTGAGGTTCACGATGCGAGTGGGCGGATGAGTAGCCGCAGAATAGACGGCCGTCTTGGACCCGTCGGTGACTGACCACGAGGCCGTGAAAATGGTGATCGCTTGAGACGCATTTGTTTGGTTCACGACGGTTCCCCAAATGACCAGCCCAGGTTCGGGCACGCCGGGTGGAGTTGCGGCTTCGGCGCCGATCCAGAAGACTACCGGGCTGATCGCGAGCACATTGAACAGACAACGATCGAACGCTGCCTTCCTCAAGAAGCTAATTGTTGTCATCATAATTTTGGATCCGTAAAAGGTCATTTCGGTCCGAAGAAGACAAGCTCTGCCGCCTTAAAAACAGTCCTAGTTGCGGAGGCAAAGGCGGCATCGCCTTGTGCCGCCCAAATCGCTTCCCTACCTGCACGCGTCGCTTCGAGCCATGCCACTGTAAATTTCTCGAACTCTCCGGTGAGTTGGGCTGCCCGAGTGCCAGCAACGGCGGTTCCTGGAGCCGTCGCGGCATAAGCGAGGCTAGGCTGCGTCGCCATGGTCGCCGCGCCGCGTGCTGCGGGAGCTGCCGCTCTGACCACAGCCGCGCCCTCCCCGGCAGCTACTTCCACAGTCCTGGCGATTCCCAGAGCTGTGGTGCCACTCGCAGTTGTGGTGGCGCCCGCCGCACCGGCTCCCTTGGGAAGGAATGGCAATGCCATGGTTGCTACGAATCCAACCACTGCTCCACCTGCGTAAGCCTTGCTGCCTGTATCCACTTTGACGTCGGCTGCCTTACGCATCAAATGCCCCGTCCCCACGGTGAGTACATCGCCAAACCCGGCGGAAAAATTCTTTATCTTATCGTACCGGGCCGGGCCGCCCGAGCTTTCCCAGTCTACTTTTGCTGCCGTGCTCATGCCCTCGAGGACGCCTTCCAAGTCGGTTTCGCCCGCATTCACTCTCGCAGCCTGCCCCTCGTAATCATATTTGTCCCCAACGCCCATTATCTCACCGACGGCTCTAAGCGTATCGGCATCGATTTTCTCGTGCCCCATCGGATCGACATAGCGAAGCGGATTGTTCTGCGTATAAACGTATGGGTTCAAGCCATCCACCGCTCCGGCCGGATCCGGCGTGAGCCAGCGGTTAAGACGCGATGCGAGATAGCGCGCGGGGAAATTGTGCAAGCCGCTCTCCGGGTCAAGTTCCTTTTGCGTGAATTGGTAGGTGTCCTGAATCTGGCGGGGTTGATATTTATTTCGCGGAGTACCGAACGGGTAAAAGGCGGTCTCTTCAACGAGGTCACCGTTTGCATCCGTGATCACACCCGATGAGCCCAGGTGGTCTTGATGATAGTAGCGCACTCGCAACGCCGTTTCCGGGACCAATAGCTGACTCGCCGAGGATGCATTGACAAATATCGCGCCGCCGACCGGGAGGAACGATGGGAACGAGGAATCGGAGTCCGGTGCGGGAGGCGCATGAATCTGCCAGGTCTGATTCACGGGGTCAAAGTCCCAAAGCGCGAGCGCCGCGTTTTGTGCCGCCAACGGAAACGCTTCCAACCCGGAACCAGACTGGAATGAACCACCTAAAGCAACCGGACGATTCGTGGGATCAAGGTAGGTGCCGGAAAGCGCCAGGGTCGCGTTGGTGCCCGAGTAGAGCCACACCACGGCACCGGCTTGCAGGAATTCATTCGTTGAAACCGACAGCCAACTGTTGACCACCGTATCCCATCGAAAAGCCGTGGTCTCCGGCGCCGCAGGAAGTTTCGCACCACCGACCGCGATCGAGCAAAGATTCCATCCCGGATAAAGACGCAACCGCTGAACACGCGCGTTGGTGGAGAGCGATCCCGTAACTCGTGCCACTCGCACAGCGCCACTGAAAACGTACTTCACCGGCTGATCGTTTTCGCGAACTTCGAAGTGCTGTCCCGGATAGATGATCGTCGTCGGGCGCGGCACCGCGGATGGAGTTTTCGGTAAAATTCTCTTTACGATGCGACGGTCGGCGTAGTCGTAACGATACTCGGCGCGAACAGTGTCGTCTTCGACGCCGACGAGCCGGTTCTTGAAATCCCAGGTAAACCGGAGTCCGTCTTCTTCGGTCATGCTGCCGTTCGCGTCGTAAGGGAAGGAGCGCGCCGGTGACGGCGGGTGTTGAACACTGGACAGCGCGTGAGGACCGGGCGGGTCGCCTGGTTGACGCGGGCCACGATTCGCAGGGCCTGAGGCGCCACCATAACTCATCGTTCCCAGATCGGTGAGCGGCACGCCGTTCTCCACGTGCGCGATGTCGCTGGTTTGCGCCAGCATGTTATCGATGCGGTCGTAGCGATACTGAATCGTGCCGCCATTGGCGGAGGCCGCAGCGGGAAGATTGTATTGGACGCGCGTCAGGCGGTAGAGATCGTCGTAGTTGAATACCTGCGAATTGCGACGCTTGTCAGTCAGAGGAACTACGCCAGTATTGCGCCGGTCCTCGATTTCTTTGATGTTCGAGACACCATCAAGCTGGTAGTGGAAGTTGATCAATTCCTGGCTGGAGCCGTTTGGGTGCGCGACAGTGCGCAGATCCACCAGGCGCAGTCGTGGATCGTAGCTGTAGGTGGTGCGGACATCGTCGCCATAGTCGATTTGCTGCTGCTGGCCGGAAGGCAGGTAGGTGATTCCCGAAATGATATTTCCGCTGGGGCCGCCGCTGATGCGCTGAAGCAAACTGCGAGTGTTGTAGGCGTAGGTGACTTCATCGTTGTCCGGGTAGCGCATGCGCGTCACGCGGTTCAGCGTGTCATACTCAAACCGCGTCGTATAGGAGACGAGGGCTGAGACATTAGTTTGCGGATCCGCGACACGTTTGACGACCCACTCCACCCGGCCGCGCTCGTCGTAGGAATTGTGTTCCTCGCCAGTGGCATCGATCACATAAGCGAGAAAGCCCTTGGTGTTGCGCGCCGTTGCCGTGGTGCCATCGCCCTGGTCCAGGGGGGCCGCCGGCGCGTCGTAAACGTATCGTATATCGGGCGTGCGCCCGTAGCTGAACCCGGTTGAGTTTTCATCGTGAAACTCTTCGGTGAGAATGCGGTTGATGCCATCGTATGTATAACTGATGAGCTGGCCTTTACCGTCGATTTGCTCCTTGAGATTTGAGGCATCGTCATACACATAGGTCGTGGTGCCTTGATCGGGATCGTTGACCGCCAGCTTTCGTTTCAAGCCATCGTATTGGACGATTTTTACATTGTTCCTGGGATCCGTGATGCGAGTGATTTGGTCATTGAGGTTATACTGGTAGCGGGTCACCCAATGGTTCGTCGTGCCGGTGGACTGGCCGTTGTCATCAAGCTTGACGGCCTGAATAGACGTGACGATGTGGCCGAGGCCATCGGAGTGGGTGATGAGCGGGGTCCCCGCGAATGGTGAACCAGCGTGCTGATCCTCCTGGTCAAAAGCCCAGACTTGAAACGGTAAATAATGCGTGCGCGCCTCGCGTCTTTCGCCTCCGGCCGTTTCGGGCGGAGAAACCGCCCGAATCGGCCGGCCCAGCGGATCGTAAAAGGTATCCGTAGCGACAATTTGGTTGGTTCCGTCCAGTCCCGGAGGGCGGCCTGACGGCCAGAGCGTCGTGAAATGCGGCACGTCAGCCGACGTGACTCGATACGGCAACCACTGTGACTGAACGTTGCCATGGAGGTTGTAGCTGGTGGCCTGCTTTACGATCCAAGTGCCGGGAGTTTCCCCTTCCTCGACGGTCGCGAGTGCCTGCTTGTTCCCATCCGTGTAGGAAGCAGTCACGAATTCGCCCGGTTGTCCGGAGACCTCACGCGACCGCGTGGTAACCCGGCTTGCTGAACCCAAAGGAACAGCGGTGACCGTCAAGTTACCCTGGCTGTCGTAGGCAAAAGCGCGACCGCGAATGGGATCGCATGGCAGATATTCATAGGTAAACGTTGGCAGGGCCACTGAATCACCGGGGAGGACCATTGCCGAGGGACGGGCGAAGCTGTCGTAGAAATATCTCGTGACATTTCCATTAAAATCCGTGGATCGCGTGAGCACGCCAAGGCCATAGTCATATTCAGCCTGGAGCGTGAGATTCGGCGCGCCCCCGCCCACGACCATCGTTTCCGAGATTGGGAAAGTAGCAAACGTAGAATCGTAAGCGATCTGGCGGACATTCCCAAGGCCATCAAGTCCCTCCACCGCGTTCCCATGCGTATCGAACTTTTTCCGAACGGTTTGAACAAACAGGTTAGTGTTAATGTAATCAACGACTCGATGTTTCAGCGCGCGATCCTGTATTTGTCCCTGAAGACCGACGAATGGGGCGCCGTCGTAAAAGGCAACTGTTTTGGAGACAAAGTTGCCGTTTTCATCAGTGATGGTCACACTGTCGGCTTGATTGATGACCCAAAGTGACAAAGCGTTTCCACCATGAGCGTATGTGGATGTCGTAACACGCTCGTCGTCCACCGTGGGATCATCCAAACCGAGTTCGCGCATCACAGTCTCGTTACCGTAATCATCATAGTCGAAGGTCTTCGTGGTTTTGAGGCCTGCGGCTGGGGCATAGCCAAGCGTCACCGAAAGCAAGCCGTTGGCTTCACGATTTTCGGTGATCTCGTTGCTCGCGAATGTAAACGAAACCGACCGGCCATTTCCGGGGAGCACTGAAGTGCTTTGGCTCGCAAACCGACCGGCGGGTACGGGAACGGCGGGCGAGTTGCGATAATCCTCCAACGCGCCGTCGGCGTTTTGGTCGGCGAAATAGGGCAGCGCTTCGGCGGGACGGTAAAGCCGGCGGATGGTCCACTCTTGCCGGGTACGAGTGTAAACATACGCATCAGGCGTGAGTTTGCTCTGGCCGTCCGGTGTCGTTGCTAGTGCCGCCGTTTCACCCCCGGCATCGAATCCACCGTCCAGCGCAGAATGAAGAACCACCGGATCGACCTGTTCGACCACTCGTTCCAATCCCTTTAGCGGTTCTTCTTCGCGCCCTGATGCAACGAAAAACTCGTCGATCTTTCGGTCTGGCGGTGGCGACTGCCCACCGTAATCATCGTTGTCCTGCTGGTCCGCCGAACCGGTGTGGAATCGGTACCGCGTCACCAGTGACGGACCGCTGACTTGTCCCGTTGGCGTCCGCGCCGTATCCCATCCTGGCCTGACCTGCATGAGGCCGGTAACGGAATCGAACAGAAAGTCGTCGCCGTAATCGATTCGTTGCGCAAAGGCAAAGCCGCGGAACTCGCGTTCAAAACCGTCATAGTAGGGATCGCGATAGCGAAATTCCATGACTATCGCGTCTTCTTTGCCATCTCCATTCAGGTCAAGGCTGGAACTTGTCCGAATTTGGCGCACAACCTGGAGCGCGATCGGAGCGAAGGTCTTCCACGGATGGCCGGATTCTAGCGCCAATTGTTCGTCCTCAGCCGCCGAGCCGTACGTGATGGTCGTTCGCCTCCCCAAGCCATTGTCGATCCCAATCATCAGATTGGGAGCGTTTCGCGGGAGCAACTCGACGTAGGACCAGGTATCCGCCGGCGCCGTATTGCGGAACAGGAGATCCAAAGAGCCGTTGGCATTCAAATCTGCCACGCGCACGATGGTAGGTTGCGAAGGATCGCGTGGGGCATAACGCGGCAAACCTGACCGGGTGTAGGGGGGTGACCAGCGTTGGCCCGCAATATTGACGCGCAAGGCTAGAGTCGTTTGCGGCCCACTGCCATCCAGCACCAGTATGTCCGCCAATCCATCGCCGGTGAAGTCATCCAGGAAGACATCCCGCAAGTCCGCGTTGGCGATTTCAAAAGTATCCGGAACAGCGTTGGACATCGAGCGTTCATCGGAGTATCGGCCGCGACCGCAGAGCGGCCAGTAGCTCACCTGAATGCGTTGGCCGGTCCCACTGGGGGAGGGGGCCAGACAGACGAGATCGAGCATGCGGTCGCCATTCATGTCGGCCAGGTGAACGCACGGATTGGGCTCGCCGTTGGGCAGTTGGAAGGTGTTGGCCAGCGGATAGCTTGACGGCAGCGTTGACTGGCCGGCCATCCAGTTGCCCGCGCGATCAATAAAGAACGTGTTGACCGTCATCGCCCCGAAGCCAGCCTCGAGGTTAACGAAGTCGCCACGCTTGTCGAAGTTCACATCCATTTGCCGGGTGCTTGCCTGACTATAGGTGACGAACGCCGGCGGGTTGGCCAAGGTAGTGGTCTGCAGATTCTCCTGACTGAAACCCAGGCGGTTTTCGTCCACGACGTCCAGTTGCGCACGATTGCCGAATGTGTCGAGGCGTTTGTTGCCTCCATCATCAACGAGTGACGACAGGTCAACCAGTCCCTTGCCTCTGGGGTCGTGAACGACCGTGTTCGGTTCCGCCAGATCAACCGGTGAGGATCCGATAACCAGCCGGGCAGGGGCGAAGGTGAGTTTCGGTTGGCCCGAAAGTTTGGACTCTCCGCGGTTGAGTGCAACGCGCTGTACTTTGGTGGCACCTTCGGCCGTCGTCGCAAACAAATCGGGCAGGCCATCGCCGTCAAGATCGGCGAGTTGAACGCGGCCATTCGGCTCGGCCAGGTCCAACTCGGGCGGAGCAGTGAAATCGCGTTGTTCCGCTTTGGTGAGGTCTAATCCCGAATAAGTGAAGACCAGCGGCGGCAGATAGTTCGCGTCGTTCCCGGAACGGTCCACCTGGGTCACTCGCTTGAGCAACGTGACTCCCAAATCGAGATAAGTGCTTTGGAGCGCTGCTTCCGCTGGGAGCAAATCACCCGGCTCGTAGCTGTAGGAAAAGTTGTAGGCGCGGACAAGTTGGCCCTGGCTGCGCACTTCGATCCGGGTCAGGCGCTGATCCAGACGCGCCGAGAATGTCGGACGATAATCGTCGAATGCATCCGGGCGGCTTTGGTATTGGAACGTCACCTCATGAAAATTGTTTGACAGGTGCGAGTAAGTGATGCGGCTGGGGTAAAGCACGCCGATTCCGCGGACATACTCGTATTCGATCCGATTCCCATGGAGGTCAGTCGTCGAGTCGAGCATCCAACAATACGTGCGGTCGAAGGGTGGGGCGGCGGCCTTCTCGGGATGCTCAACCACGCTCCAACGGTTGGTCTGGCCCCGAAACCTGCCCAACGTATGTTTGGTGCCGTTACGTTCCGTCACCTCCCAGGCATCCGGGACGCCGTCGCCATTTGAATCAAGCCTCCGCAGCCGCTGAAACCCGCGTTCGTTTTCGCAGCGCCAATCCTGCCCCGCGTTGTTGAGGGGGACAAGTTCCTCGCCGCCAAAGACGAACGTGTCGCCGGAATCGTACTCCGGAAAACCCTTATCCGTCTGCCGCTTGACCGACATGAATTCCAGAGACCAGCCAATCCCGGCAACGCTGTTGCCAGAAAAAGAATTGTATCCCAACCGAATTGTCGGAGCGAGCCCGGCCCGACCGGGGGGCACGGTGATGCTCACGCCATAAGAGGAGCCGCCGGTGTTGAGTTGGGGTTCAAAAGACTCGCCCAAGCCTTCGATCGATCCCGCGCCTTTTGGCAGAGAGATGACGCTGGGCTTCACACCGGACTTGTCCGGGGGGCCCGCGGTGGCGGAATGGATGAGAACCATAGCCATGAACAATGCGGCAGGCTTAGGTGATGTGAATCGATTGCTTGCGCCCCATCCAAGCAGGGGCCAACCGCAGATGTGCGGGAGATAGCTCATTGGAGAATTTAGTTTGGGGGATTAGGAGGATAGGAACGCAATTAGTCAAGAACATAGTCACGAAACAAAGCATAACATACATTGTGCGAAATATATGGACTGCTGATTAAGTGGCGTGGATTTGGAAAAGCTGCCAATCAGCGATGTCCCCAACCGAATCGTGAGCTGATCGGCCAGTAGACGAAGAAGGATTTCCCGATGACGTTCGTGCGTGAAAAATCTCCCCAAGCGCGCGAATCAAAACTGTTCACCGTATTGTCACCCATCACCATATAGTGATTAGGCCTGACCACAAAACCTTCTGACTTGTCCTGGAAAAGCGGCGCCAAATGCATGCCGTCCACATGACCGGAATAGCGACTTTCTTGCGGCGGCTCTTTGGGGTTGAACGAATAAACATTCTCAAAATGAGGCGTCGAAGCGTCGAGGCGGTTTGTTCGATTGATCGTCAAGTGGCGGTCATTGCCGATTTGCACACGTTCGTCACCCAAAGCGACCAGTCGCTTGATATAGAATTGGTCTTGCGGCATACGGGGATCTTCAATGCCCTTGGTTTCAAAGACAATAATCTCGCCACGTTTCGGATGCCGAAAATTGTAACTCATCCGATTTACGAAGAGATGATCGCCGCTGATCTCCTTCAAATTGACGATGTAGTCGCCTTGTTTAAATGACTGGCCAATGTGCAGGCTGGATCGTTCGGCCAGCCGTTCGTCGGGCGCAAACCAAATCGTGTGAAATTTTTCAATTGAGCCACCGCCAACTTTATATCTCATCGTAATCCGCTGTTTGTTGATAAACTTGAGGACGTGTTGAAGTGGTCCAATTTCAACCAATGTGCCGTCGGCTTCAGCTTGAATATGGTGGTAGAAAGTTCCGTAAAAAATGGCATCGACGGCTCGACCAAAAAAGCCCGGCACCTTGTAGTCGGGCTTGTCCTTCAAGTCAGTGATCGTAATACCAAACAGCGTCGGCTGCATCGAGCCGGTCGGGATTTTGAATGGTTGGAGGAAGAAAGTTCGGATGGCCATCGCAACAGCCACGGCAACAAGCAGCACTTCGATGTTCTCGCGCAATGTGGAATGTGGATAGGGTTTGAGCCATTTGTTGGCGACCTTTTCCAAATTGTCCATTTGTTTAAGCAAAGTTTTCTTCTCGGCATCTTCGGACACCGCTTTCTGCAAATCTCCCATGGCGGTGGTGATGGCCTCAATGCCTTGTGGCGACAAAATATCGCGCTGAGCGCTCAACAGTTTGCCGACGTGTTTGCGCATTTCGGTTGCGTGTCGAACCGTTTTGGAAAGGAACCATTTCAAATTCATAACTCAGGCCTTCAAGACTTCAATGAATGCCTCTTGCGGAATGTTGACCGTGCCGAATGATTTCATCCGTTTTTTGCCTTCCTTTTGTTTTTCTAGGAGCTTTCGTTTGCGGGTGATGTCACCGCCATAGCATTTCGCCGTCACATCTTTTCGCAATGCGCTCACCGTCTCTCGCGCTATGACCTTTCCGCCGATGGCGGCCTGGATGGCGACTTGATATTGCTGCTTGGGAATGACTTCCTTCAACTTGGCGGCCAGCGCCCGTCCCCTGCCCTCCGCCTTGTCCCGATGCACGATGCACGAAAATGCGTCCACCGATTCGCCGTTCACCAGCATGTCGAGTTTTACCATTTGGGATGCCATATAGCCGGCGTGCTCGTAATCCATGGAACCAAATCCGCGCGTGATGCTTTTGATGCGATCGTGAAAATCGATCAGGATTTCATTCAATGGAATCATGCTGGTTAGCATGACCCGGCGCGCGTCAAGTGTTTCGGTGTGCTCCACGACTCCCCGCTTTTCCGAAATCAACGCCATCATGTCGCCGATGTATTCGTTGGGACAAATCACGAAGGCTTTGACCATCGGCTCTTCAGTCTTGTCAATGTAGTTCGGCTCCGGAAGATAAGCCGGGTTATCGATCTCTTTCATTGTCCCATCCGTCAACGTCACCCGATAAACGACACTAGGATACGTTGCGATGATGTCCATGTCGTATTCGCGGCGCAGCCGTTCCTGGACGATTTCCAAATGGAGCAAGCCAAGAAAGCCGCAGCGGAAGCCGAAACCAAGCGCCACCGAACTCTCGCTTTGATAGACGAACGCCGAGTCATTGAGCTGGAGCTTGGCAAGGTTCGCCTTGAGATGTTCGTAGTCCGCCGTGTTGATCGGATAAATTCCGCTGAACACCATCGGATGGATTTCCTGAAAACCCGGCAACGCGGGCGACGGATTGCGTGAATCCGTCAGAGTGTCACCCATCTTGACGTCCTTCGGGCTTTTGATATTTGCAGTAATGTAACCGGTTTCTCCCGCATCCAATTTTTCGCGGACGTAAGGCTTCGGATTAAAACTGCCAACTTCCTTCACTTCCACCGATTTGCCTGAATGCAATAGCTTCACCTGCATGCCCGCCTTCAACTCGCCATTGAAAACGCGCACGTGTGTCACCACGCCCTTGTAAGTGTCAAAGTAGGAATCAAATCCCAATGCCTGCACAGACGGTGCACCGGTCGGCTTTGGGGGTGGCACGCGGGTAATGATGGCTTCGAGAATATCGTCGATCCCGATCCCCTCTTTCGCGCTCGCCAGAATGGCGGTGTCGGCGGGAATGGCGAGAATATCCTCCAACTGCGTTTTGGCCAAAGCAACATCTGCATGTGGTAGATCGATTTTGTTGATCACTGGAATGATGGCCAGGTTTTGCTTCATCGCAAGGTGAACATTGGCGACCGTCTGTGCCTCGACCCCTTGAGCCGCATCGATGATTAGCAACGCTCCTTCG
>CAZYYS010000185.1:0-219 GCA_964651015.1 uncultured Verrucomicrobiota bacterium | reverse complement strand
GGAAACTTCATACGAAAAATCGACGTGGCCCGGCGTGTCGATCAGGTTCAATTCGTATGTTTCGCCATTCTTTGCCTCGTAGAGCATCGTGACCGGGTGCGCCTTGATGGTGATGCCACGCTCGCGCTCCAAGTCCATTGAATCGAGGAGTTGGTCTTCCATTTCACGCGTGGAAATCGTTCCCGTGCGATGTAGTAGCCGGTCAGAAAGCGTGGTCTT
>CAZYYS010000184.1:0-11650 GCA_964651015.1 uncultured Verrucomicrobiota bacterium | reverse complement strand
GGAGGCGATGGCGACGAGCGAACCGGACCTGAGTGTTCAACCCGTTTTGTCCGGAGTGGACATCATGGCTGCGCGGCGCGTTGTGAACTCGATCTACGTGGACGACAAGTTGAAGGATTACATCGTGGACATCGTGCTGGCAACGCGCGATCCGAAGCGTTACGGCATTGATCTCAACGGTTACGTCCGCTACGGCGCTTCGCCGCGCGCCACCATCGCGCTCACCCTGGCCGCCCGCGCCTGGGCGTTCCTCAACGGTCGCGGTTACGTCACGCCCCAGGACATAAAGACGTTCGCACTCGACGTGTTGCGCCATCGCGTCGCCGTGAGTTACGAAGCCGAGGCGGAGAACATCACTTCCGAAAACATTATCACCAAGGTTTTGGAAACACTGCCCGTGCCCTGAGTTGATTTGAAAACTCAAACCTCAAATTTGCAATTCCAGCCATGAACACCGACCACGCCCGTGAAATTCTGAAGAAGGTGCGCGCCATTGAAATCCGCACCAACCGGCTCGTAAACGATTCACTCGCCGGCCAGTATCACTCGGTCTTCAAGGGCCACGGAATGGATTTCGACGAGGTGCGGGAATACACGCCCGGCGACGAGGTGCGCACGATTGATTGGAATGTGACCGCGCGCACCGGCCATGCCTTCGTGAAGAAATTCACCGAGGAACGCGAGTTGACCATCATGTTGCTGGTGGATGTGAGCGCCTCGGGCAATTTCGGCTCCGGCGAGCAAAGCAAACGCCAGATCGCTGCCGAACTCGCGAGTGTTCTGGCGTTCTCGGCCATTCGCAACAGCGACAAGGTCGGCCTGATCCTCTTCAGCGACCAGATCGAGCAATACGTCCCGCCGAAGAAGGGCCGCCAGCACGTGCTGCGCGTCATCCGGGAAGTGTTGTGCTTCGAGCCGCAGTCGCGCGGCACGGACATCGTTCGCGCACTCGACTTCGCAAATCAAATCACGAACCGCCGTGCGATCATGTTCCTTGTGTCGGACTTTGAATTGCCGGACCAGGATCAGGCTCTCCCCGATGTGCGTCGCGCCGTCCGCCTCGCGAGCCGCCGACACGATGTCGTCGCGCTGCACGTTTCTGACCGACACGAGTCGGAATTGCCCGATGTGGGCCAGCTCGCCATAGAGGACGCCGAAACCGGCGAACTCGTCGAGCTTGATACTGCTGACGCAAAAGTGCGCAACCGTTTTGCCGAGTTGGCCCAAGCGCGCGTGGACGATTTGCGCCGCGCGCTTGCCAGTGAAGGCGTGGATTCCTTGAACCTAAACACCCGCGAGTCTTACGAACCCGCTTTGCGCACGTTCTTCAAGAACCGCGAAAGGAGAATGCGATGAAAAACGGAACCCTTAAATTGACGATTACCGGCGGCACAGTCGCACTTAGCCTGCTGCTCGCCATCGAAAGCGCGAACGCGCTCACAAAAACCGCGCCTGACCGCACGAACGCCGCATTGGCCGATGCCGTTGCACCTGTAGCAAAAGCCTCACCCATTTCAACCAATTTGGCACCGGCCGCACCAATGGTTTTCCCAGCCGCCCCGACTGAGGAAGACATCCGGGATATCCGGCAACCCAGACACCAACCAACTCCGTGGCCCTGGGTTGTGATTGCGGCCGGTGTCCTTGCTTTGATCGCCGGCGTGCTTGCCATACGCCATTGGCTGCACCACGGCAAGTTCTTCGAAATGACGCCGATCGAACTGGCACTGCAACGCCTCGAAGAAGCCCGACGACTCATGGATCCGGATCAGGCCCGTGAGTATTGTTTTGAGGTGTCGAAAATCATCCGTGACTACATTGAGGGCCAGTTGAACTTGCGCGCGCCCCAATTGACGACGGAGGAGTTTCTACGCGAACTCGTGGATAACCGGGAAGCCATTCTCGCGGCACACCGCGCGCGGCTCGGTGATTTTCTCAAACACTGTGACCTCGCAAAGTTTGCGGGCTGGCGTTACTCCCTGCCCGCTCTCGAAAACCTGCACGTCAGCGCGCTTGAATTTGTGCGGCACTCGTCTGCGACTCCGGCCACGGTGACCCCGCCGCGCACGATCACCGCCACGACAACCGCTACCAATACCACCTCCACCACATCAGCACCCGAGCCGATTCCAGCCAACCAAAAATGAACACACGCCAGCTTCAGGAGGAAAATTGTATGAAGAAGAACCACAGCCTGCCGCCCTGCACCGTGCAGTCAGTCAGTTATACGCCCGAGCGGCGAACCATGACATTCACCAGCAATGCGGCGAGCGCCACCGCCACGCCGCCAACAGTCAAACGCCGCAGGCCCTCGTTTCGGTTGAGAATTATGATGTCACCCCAGGCGGCGTCGAGCTTCGAGCCAGTCATCAAATTTCGCACACCTGCCAAGTCTTGAACCCTCAACACTGACATTGCCATGATCCGCTTTCTTAATCCTGAATTCCTCTGGCTGCTGGCGTTGCTCCCGTTGATCGCAATGTGGCGCGGGCGCAAGGGCCGCGTGGCGGCCGTCGAATACTCGAACGTTGAAATCGCCCGCGCCGTCGCGCGCGAAACCCGCAGCCGCCCGGCGCGTTGGACAACGATGCTGCGCCTGCTCGTCGCGAGCCTGCTGATCCTTGGCCTCGCCCGCCCGCAATTCGGCCAGGGCCGAACCGAAGTGCAGGTCAGCGGCGTGGATTTGATGCTCGCGGTGGATGTATCTGGTTCGATGGAAGCGCTCGATTTCACGCTCAACAGCCAGCCGGTCAACCGACTCGACTGCGTCAAATCTGTGGTCAACAAATTTGTCGAAGCCCGCCCCAATGATCGCATCGGCCTTGTGGCGTTTGCCGGCGCGCCGTATCTAGTCAGCCCGCTTACGCTCGATCACGAGTGGCTCAAACAAAATCTCGATCGCGTCCGCATCGGCCTCATCGAAGACAGCACGGCCATCGGCTCGGCGCTCGCCACTTCCGTCAACCGCCTGCGCGATCAGCCGTCGAAGTCGAAGATTGTCGTCTTGCTGACCGATGGCGTGAACAACGCCGGCAAAGTCGCGCCCCAGACGGCCGCCGAAGCTGCCAAGGCAATGGGTGTGAAAGTTTATACCATTGGCGCCGGCGCACAGGGCGAAGCTCCCGTGCCAGTAAAAGACCAGTTCGGCAACCAGCGCATTGTCATGGCCAAGGTGGACGTGGACGAAGCAGCCCTCAGAAAGATTGCCGACGAGACTGGCGGCAAATTCTTCCGCGCCACCGATACGGATTCGCTCGAGAAGATTTATGCCGAGATTGATCGCATGGAAAAGACCACACACCCGGTGAAAAAGTTCGAGAAGTATCATGAACTGTTCGGGTTCGCCGTGATACCCGGCTTGATGCTGCTCGGATTGACGCTTGGTCTTGAACAAACCCGCTTTCGCAGGTTGCCCGGAGCATGAGATGCCAAACGAAACTAAACTGCCTTCAGTTATGCAAGATCGAAATACAAATGGAAGTCGCCATTGCTTCGTAGCCGACGTGAGGAGTCGGGAAAACCATGCGAACGAACAGGTCCGCCTCCGTATGTCGGCGGCTACCCCAAACAAGTAAGTTTATGAAATTTGCCGAACCCCTCTGGTTACTCGCCGGATTGATTGCTGGTGTCGCGCTCGTGTGGCGTTACCGCCGGCTCGATGCCCGGCAACGCACCGAACTGGCGAAGTTCGCCTCGGCCAGCCTCATCGCGCAACTCACCGCGTCGGTCAGCCCGACCCGGCGTCAGTTGAAGCGGGTGCTGGTCATCGCGGGTGTTGCTTGCGTTGCCATTGCCCTGGCGCGGCCGCTGATTGGTTTTCGCTGGGAAGAAGCCATACGCAACGGCCTCGATGTGATGTTCGCGGTGGATACGTCGAAGAGCATGCTTGCCCAAGACGTGAAACCCGACCGGCTCACGCGCGCCAAGATGGCGGTGGAAGATTTGCTGGGAAAGATGGACGGTGACCGCGTTGGTTTGGTGGCGTTCGCCGGGAATTCATTTTTGCAATGTCCGTTAACGCTCGATTACGACGCTTTCCGTCAATCACTTGATGCGCTCGACACAAAAATCATTCCGCGTGGCGGGACGGATATCGCGGCGGCAATTCGCGAAACCGAGGCGACGTTCGAAGGTAACGGCAACAATGAACGCATCCTCATATTGCTCACGGACGGCGAAGACCTCGAAGGTAACGCCCTCGACGCTGCCCACGCCGCGGCGAAGAGCGGGTTGAAGATTTTCACGGTCGGCGTGGGCAGCCCCAATGGCGAACTGATCCCGGCCACGGATGAAACCGGTGGAACGCAATTCACCAAGGACGCTTTCGGCCAGTTTGTAAAATCGCGCCTCGACGAAACGATGTTGAAGCAAATTGCCGAAGCCACCGGCGCGATGTATCAGCCGCTCGGCCAGCAAGCACAAGGACTGGAGACGATTTATTCGCAGGGCCTGGCGCAATTCACCCGGCGCGAACTCGCGTCGCGGCAGCAGAAAGTCTATCTCGAGCGTTTTCAATGGCCGCTCGCGCTCGGATTGCTCTGTCTGGTTCTGGAGCCGCTGATCGGCATCCGTCGGCACAAGCGGGTGATGAGACCGGTCGCCGTCATGCGCCCGGCACTGGCGGCTTCGTGGAGCCGGCTGGCACGCCCGGCCACCGCCACGACTGCCATCGTGTTGCTCGCGGCGGCAGGTTCAGTCCACGCATCGGTTGGAACGGCGGAGAAGGCGTTCCAGCAAGGTGATTACGCCAAGGCCGAGCAGGAATACCGGCGGGCGGTGGAAAAGGCTCCCGGCAAACCGGAACTCCAGTACAACCACGGCGCTGCCGCCTACAAGGCGGGCGGTTTCGATCAGGCCGCCGAGTCGTTCGGCAAAGCGATGAAGACAGACGATCTGGCCTTGCAGCAGGACAATTACTACAATCTCGGCAACACCCAGTATCGCCTCGGCCAGAAAACCGAACCGGCCAACGTCCAGGCAACCATCCAGACCTGGGAACAATCCGTGCAATCCTACGAAGCCGCGTTGCAACTCAAACCCGGCGATGCCGACGCGAAATACAATCGCGATTTTGTGAAACGGAAACTCGAGCAGCTCAAGAAGCAAGAGCAGCAAAAACAGGATCAACAGCAACAGAATCAGGATCAGCAAGATCAAGACAAACAGAATGATCAACAGAACCAGCAGGATCAAAGCAGGCAAGACGACAAGAAGGACCAGTCGGGCAAGCAGAATTCAGGTCAATCCGACCAGCAAGACCAGAAAGACAGCAAGGACCAAAATAGGCAGAACGATCAACAGGCCAAGTCGGACAAAGATCAAAATAAACAGGACGAGAAGAAGGATTCATCGGACAAAGACAATTCCGATCAGCAAGCGAAGCGAGAGCTGAAGCAGCAAGACAAAGAAAAATCAGGCGCGGACCAGCAGGGCAAGCAGGATCAGGCGAATCAAAAACCGGAGCCGAAGAATCAACACGCCCAATCTGGTCAAAAGGCCGAGGAGCAGAAGAAGGACGGGCAGCCACAGCCTCGCAATCTGCAGCCACTGGACAAAGGCCAGGAGATGGCGGATGCCCGACCTGAGCCGGGCAAGATGTCGCGCGAGGAAGCGAAGCAATTGCTCGACTCGCTCAAGAGCGGCGACCGCAAGATGCCGTTGGCGCCGGCCACACGCGGAGCGGAAAGCGCCAGGAACGATGATCCCGTGAAGGATTGGTGAAATTAAAACGAGGACTGGCTTATGAAACACACCTTGAAACTAGCAGCCGGCAGCACCATGGCCATCCTGGCCGTAACCACGTTTGCGTGGGCCAAACCCAGTCTCACCGCTGTGCTTGAACCATCCGAAATTGCGTTGGGTGAAACCGCGCAACTCACCATAACAGTTCAGAGTCGGAACGCGGACGAACCGCAGATTCCAGTCGTGGACGGACTCGACATTCAACAGATCGGCCAATCCAGCCAGATTCAAATCATCAATGGCGTGATGTCCGTGAACTTGAATTACGCCTACGCCGTCACGCCGCGCCGCGCCGGCAATTTCACCATTCCAACCATCAAATCCGGGCGCGGTGCCGAGGCCGCCACTTCACAGCCGGTTGTTTTGAAAGTTGGAGGCGGTGTCCGCAACGGTGTGCCGGTCAGTCGTTCCCAGAATCAAAATTCCCTGCCTGCGCCCGCCGTGAGCGGCGACGAGGAACAGATCAGCGCAGCGGAACAAAGGAGTTTTGGCTTTTTACGACTGGTCACACCCAAGAAGGAATTTTATGTGGGTGAGATGGTGCCCGTTGAGTTGAAGGCCTATTTCCGCGACGGAGTGGAGCTGCGCGTGGACGGCCTGCCCAAACTCAACAGTGATGCTTTCACAATGAACAAGCTCGGCGATCAGCCGGTTTCCACCCACCAAGTCATCAATGGGGTGCGTTACGCCACTCTCACCTGGCCCACCGTTATCACGGCGGTAAAGGCTGGTGATTACGAAATGAGCGTCGAGATTCCCACCACAGTCACCGTGCGCCAACCGGCCCAACGCTCCCGCCTACGCGGTCCCTTCGGTGACGATTTCTTCGATGATTTCTTCAACAATTTTTTCGGCGCGGCGACGCAAAAACAAGTCGCGTTGAACAGCTCACCGTGCGTGGTGAAGATTCTTTCGCCGCCGACGGAGAACCGGCCGGCGAGTTTCACTGGTGCGGTGGGCAAGTTTAATCTCACCGCCGAAACCACGCCCTCGCAAACTGCGGTCGGCGACCCCATAACGCTCAAGGTCAAAATCAGCGGCACGGGCAACTTTGATCGTGTGACTGCTCCCGTCGTCGAAAAGGGCGACGCGTGGAAAACTTACAAACCGAGCGCAAAGTTTGAACCGGACGACAGCGCTGGTTTTTCCGGCACGAAGCATTTCGACCAGGCGTTGGTGCCGACCCAATCCGGCAAACTGGAAATTCCCCTGCTTGCGTTCAGTTATTTCGATCCTGAGGAAAGGCAGTATGTCACGCGCATCACTCCGGCGGTCAACGTGGAAATCGCTCCCGGCCAAGCGACCGCGACAACTTCCACAATTGCGCCGGTGGCAGCTCCACTTGCATCAGACGCCGGGGCCGATTTGGTGCCAAACAAACTGACAACGGGCTACTTCACGAGCACTTTACGCCCGTGGTTTTTGAATCCGTGGCCCGCGGCGGCGGCACTGTTCCCGTCGGCGATGTTGCTTGCATCGAGTTGTCTGATCCGGCGACACCAGAAATCGGCGGCGGACCCGAAACGAGTCCGCGCAGCGAACGCCCAGCGTGCGTTACGGGAGCAACTACGGACCATGGAACACGCGGCTGAACAGGGTGACACGGCGGGATTTTTCGCGGCGGCGTGCGCCGCGTTCCAGAATCTCCTCGGCCTGCGATGGAATCTTCCACCCCGGAGCATCACCCTGCCCGAAATTGATGCGCGTCTCAACGGCGAGGCCGACGGTTTACGCTCCATTTTTGGGCTCGCGGACGAAGTTGATTACACTGGGCGCGTCTTTGCCCGCAGCGAACTACGCCATCTGCTGACTCTCGTAAACAATGAACTCAAAAAATTGGAGGCTCTATGAACTCGATCGCCCGCCTGATTCTACGCCGTGTGATTTCAGGGAATGTTACGTTGACCCCTCAAGTGCTCAAAGTCTTGAGAGAGTTCGACCGGAATCTTCCCAAAACCGTCAAGCCGCCAGATGCTCCGAATAAACCGGCAACGCCGCCAGTTCAACCCGAACCCCACTCCCCCCCCAAAGAAAGTCACCTGATATTTGTGAATCCGCTTCCGGGGCGGTGGATTCGCCGAACCGAATGCGGCGTGGGTGGCGCGTTGCTCCTGGCCACCGCGCTCGCCCGAGCAGCTTCCCAAACCACCGCATTTGAAACCGCTAATGACGCTTTCGCCCAAGGGAAATTTTCCGATGCTGCCCGCAGCTACGAATCCATCATCGCGCAGCAAGGCTACTCTGCTCCCGTGTTGTTTAACCTGGCCAATGCCCAACAGCGCGGCGGTCAACTCGGTCAGGCCATTCTCAACTACGAGCGTGCGAAACTGCTTGCGCCCAAGGATCCGGACATTGCCGCGAATCTTCAAGTCGCGCGCCAACGTGCAGGCGTGGCGGAGGAAAGACAATCAGGGGCTCACAGCGCGGCCCAGTTGTTGACGTTGAACGGTTGGTTTTGTTTCGCGGCGATGGCGATCTGCCTTCTATCTGTCGCACTTCCACTTAAACAGTTACGACCCAGACTGCGGCGGGCATTGCGTTGGAGCAGCATGGCAGCCGCACTCGTGTTCGCCGCCGCCCTCTCGGCCATTGTCATGCGCTGGCCCGAACTGCACCGCGCCGTCGTGACTGCGCCGGAGGCCGTGGCGGGAGTCGCGCCGGTGACGATGGCACAACCGGCATTTAAACTTCGTGCCGGTGAAGTTGTGATGTGGAAGCAGACCCACGGAGAGTTCGCCCGCATCAAGAATCATGCGGGCCATGAAGGTTGGGTCAAGGCCAGCGACATTGCGCGCGTGGTCGGCTCGCCGTAACTGGCATCCAATTTCAAGTTACGTGTTCAGGGCGCATTTCGGTGTTGACTGGACGCCACCGTGGGTTTGGGCTGCAGCTTTTCCCGCCGCTGTTTGAGGAGTTTCATCTGCTGCTCCTGGAAATCCTCTGCGAGCGTGAGCAAAACGCCAGTGGACCAGGCGAATGTCAGCAGCCCGGCCGTGCCGATCATTCCTTCGAGCAGCCGCCAGTGCAACGGCAGATCATAGTTGCTTCCCAGAGTTGTGTATTCGTTCAAGGAAAAGTAGTAACAAAGGCTGGCATTGGGAAAGGCGTGCTTCCAAAGAAAAAATGCCGCCCAGACCCCTACCTCGGAAAGATGCACCAGCATGATGGTCCAACTTGCGAGGATAAGAATGAACAGGCCCGAGGCAAAGCTTGGTCTGCTTTCGAATCGGCGCTTCAATGCAGCGTTGAGCCGCAGCACCAGCAACATGCCGAATCCGTGCATGGCCATGGTGATGGCCACAAGTGTCCCTCCCCAGAACAACTCCTTCAGCGAAATGACGTATGACGAATCAAGCAGGTCAGCATTCATAAGTTGGTCAGGTCTAGCTGTCAATCAGTCGGACTTGACGGATTGCGAGGTTGGCCAGACGCACTCACCATGTAAGGTTAAGTTGGAGTTGGAAAATGACATTATGATCGGCACCGGGATTGTTGGCTGGATTCCAGATGACTTGCAGGTCGGGCTGGATCGACGCCAGTGGAGTGATTTGGAGGACATAAGTCGTTTCTAAACCATATTCGTTGGCATGGGCCGCGGGCTTCATGACTGCCGAAGGCTGACTCCAAATGAAGCCGGCGCCAAGATAGTCGTTACTCAGTTTGGGGAACAAGCCGGCGTATTTGAGCGGTGCCTGCATGGCGAAACCAGTGGCGATTTGCGCCGACGCACCATTGAGAGTCACTTGTGAACCGCCGACACCAAACCGGCCATAATACGCAAATGGTGATTCTTCTCCAAGCTGCTGCCCCACGTTCAATCCCACTCCGGCCTGAGTCTCTCCGCCGACGGTGGCCACAAACGGCTGGATTCGATAATTGCCGGCGCCCAAGCCAAACACATCTTTTGGGGTGACCCCCAGCTCGAGCAAATAGGACCAATTGTTGAAGCCAAGGTGGTCGAACGGCGAGTGGCCCGGCGCCTGATTGTTGGCGCCGGTGCCAAGCATGGCGTAAAAGAGTTCGTTGGGCTGCCATTGGAAGTTCAAGCCCAGGTTATTGAAGGGAAATGGAAGCACGTCGCTGTTGACGAGCGCGCTGCTGAGGAACTGCCCCTGACTGTTGTTTGCGTAATTATTGGCATCGAGATAATTGCTCTGGTCAACGAGCCCGGCGAGCATGACGAACCTGCCGTCCGCCAACGACTGTTGCAGCGCCAGTTCCGACAACCAAATGCCATTCGGACCGAACACCGTGGCGAGCGGATTGACGATCGTGCCCAGGTTGCCCTGAGGCGACTGGCGGCGGCTGGAAGGAGATAACCCAAGTTGAACGTTCGCCTCGGTGCTGAGCCAGCTTGCGGTGCCGGAATTGGTCTGCGCCATCAACGCCCATTTCCCGACAAAAGTTGCGGTGTAGTATTCGAGGTCGGTTGAACCGGAAACAACGTCGCTCATGTTCACGACCGTGAAACTTTGCCAAAAGGTGTAGCGCAGACCGAGTTCGGAAAGTCGGTATTTCGCCGCTTGCGGAAGCTGGCTGATGGGGTCTGAGTTGAACGCGCCGCCGGGTTGGAGAGCGGTATCGCCAAACTCATCCAGACCTTCGAGATAAGGCATCAACTCGGGCGGTGTGGAAGGAAACCATTGAATGCCCGACTCGCGTGTCTGACTCTCTTCGATGCGTTGTCGTATTGCTGCCGGCGCGGCTGCCCCTCGGGGCGACGCGGGAATCTGCGGTTTCAAGCCTGGAGCAGTGGGTGGATGGAGGGAGGGATGAATTTCATTGGTCGAGACGAAGACAGGTCTTCCAAAACTATCGAGCAACAGGAGATGACTGGTTGCCGCGTTGGTCTTTGGCTCTGACGCGGCGCAGGCGTGAAAGTGCCCAATCACTGCCACCAGCGCCAGCGCGCTACACGCCGAGTTCTGCCTGTTGACCATGTTTCTTCTTCGACTCGGGAGCCTTCTTGAACGTCTCCTCAATCGCCGCAGCGCTCGTGGGGCGCTCAATGCCCTTGCCGTCCATCAATTCCTTTACCGTGCGGAGTTGGAGGCGCGGATATTTCTGCTTGTTCGTCTTGTGTTCGTAGAACCCGGCGCTGGCGGCTTCGGTTTCCATCGGAGCAGTGGGTGGTTGGAGGGAAATCAAAACGCCGATGGCGGCTTTCTCGCGATCGAGCACGCCGCGTAGATCGCGTACATCCTTAACGCCGGTCTTGCCACCTTTGACTTGGATGATGATTTGCTCCGGCTTGGCGGCGT
Source organism: uncultured Verrucomicrobiota bacterium (assembly GCA_964651015.1). Lineage (GTDB taxonomy): Bacteria > Verrucomicrobiota > Verrucomicrobiia > Limisphaerales > PALSA-1396 > CAZYYS01. The sequence continues at coordinate 647 of CAZYYS010000184.1, read as the reverse complement.
GCGGGTCGTCGCGGAAGAGGATCTTGCCGTCAATGCCGTGGTCCGCGCCTTTCTTCTGCTCGACGGGTCGCGCGCCGACGAGGCCCAGCGCCCACCATTGGAATTGGAACTTGTCTTCCTCAGCCAGCGTCGCGGCTTCGTTTGGCGTGGTCGGTTCGCCGATGATGCGGACGAGGGAAGCCTTTTCTCCCGTAGCAGCCGAGGTGACGAGGCTCTGATCACTTCGGTCTTCGGGCTTCGGACTTGGGACTTCAATTTGAGCCTCCTCACGTCGGCTGCTACCGGAAACGAATTTCAGCCGGCGGCCGTAAGTGTCTTGCAGGCGATTCTTGATGAGCGAAATGGCCAGTTGGGTCACGTCAATTCCGATCCAGTCGCGGCCGAGTTTCTCGGCGGCGTCAATCGTCGTGCCGCAGCCGCAGAACGGGTCGAGCACCAGGTCGCCGGGATTGCTGCTGGCTTGGATGATCCGCTCCAGCAATGCCACAGGCTTTTGCGTCGGGTAGCCGAGACGTTCGGCGCCGACTGGGTTGATCCGGTCGATGTCATCCCAGATGTCGGTCACCATTTTGCCCTTCAACTCTTCGCGGTATCGCTTGTATTGCGGCATGGTGCCCTTGGGTGGCCAGTAGATCCTTCCTTCCGCA
>CAZYYS010000183.1:0-11658 GCA_964651015.1 uncultured Verrucomicrobiota bacterium | reverse complement strand
AACCGCCGGTCGCTGTAGTCAAGGCACAAGAATCAACCGTGGTCGCTTCCGACCCAGAGCTGGCCACGGTTCCGAGTACGGCAACTCCCGCGACCGGTGTGGCGACCCAACCCTTGGCGGAGCTAAAACTCGACCGAACTCCTGACGTTCCTGCTCAGGCGTTACCCAAAGCCGCCCAGTCACCAATCATTGAGGATGTCGCGCCGCCGCCGAAGACGGTTGAACTTTCATTGGTTGACCACCCGATCTTTGCCAAGAGTGTGCAGAAGCCTGCCGAGATTACATTCGCTCCTTTCGTTGCTGCGCCCGCGCCAAAGCCAATTGAGGCTGCTTTAACGCAACCGCCGGTTGCAGTTAAAAAGGCGACGGAATCAACCTTCAGTGCGCCTCCGCAAACGCCGGGCAAAACCAGTCCGGCAACCGCCCCTGTTGTGGTCAAGACACTTCAACCCGCCACACTCGTCGTTGTCACGACCGCGCAGGCGTCGCCAGGAGTCGCTTCAATGCACGAACCCGACAAAGCTGTGGCGGACGAGGAGCCGCTCAAATTCTCACCAGTCCAAAAGGTGATAATTCCCAAGCAGTCACCCAGTCCTGTTCCCTTCAAAACCTCACCGTCCCCAACTCCAGTGGGGACCAGCCAGTCAGCCGTCGCTGCCAGGGCCGCCGCAGAGCCGGCGAAAGTTGTGCCGGTGATTGCCAAGGAAACGCCAATCTCCGTGGCCCCAGCCGCACAGTCGCCGAAAGAAGCAAAGCCGGTGGCGTCGCCAATTACGAGCGCTAGCGCCGCACAGACTGGTGTGCGGATTTACCTCGCTAAAGCGGGAAACAGGCAAGGCCCGTTTACGCTTGAGCACATCAATGCACAGATCGTTGCAAGACGTTATCGGGATGATGATTTCTGGGCGTGGCACGACGGCCTTCCGGAGTGGATTCCGCTCTACAAAGTTCCTGGGATTTGCAAACCGGCCAAGGTTTAGCAGCCGCACGTGTTAATGATCTTTGCAACGTAACGGCTCGGTTCGAGCCGCTTCCAGTCATCGATTCCGAAACGCGCCAAACTTCGTCTGCACAATCAGCGATTGAATCCCGTCCTTGCAGGTTATGGAATCAAACGGTGGGCGTTTGTGAATGACATTCCGTTTGAGCGATGCTCTAATCGGTTCCGTGAACCGGTTCACAATCTTTCATTGTCACCCTTTGATCCTTCATGCCGTTCTGTTAGTCGCCGCGCTTGGTGTTGCCCCTCCACCGCTCGCAGCCGAAACTTTGAGCGAAGACTGGCCGCGGTTTCTTGGACCGAATGCCAACGGGATTTCCGGCGAAACCAATTTGCTGGAAAAATGGCCGGTGAATGGTCCGCCGTTGCTTTGGGAGAAAAACATTGGTACCGGTTACAGCGCTCCTTCGGTGCGTGGTGAACTCTTGGTCTTGCATCACCGTCTGAAGGAGGAAGAAATCGTCGAAGCGTTTGAAGCCGCCACGGGCAAAACGGTCTGGCGTTACGCCTATCCCAGCAAATTCATTGACCCCTACGGTTACAACAACGGCCCGCGCTGTACTCCGCTGCTTACTGAAGACCGTTGTTACACATTCGGCGCGGAAGGCAAGCTGGTCTGCCTCGAACTAAAAACCGGCAAGTTGATCTGGCAACGGGACACTGGAGTTGATTGGAACGTGCCTCCCGCCTTTTTCGGTGTCGGCAGCACGCCGATTCTCGAAGGCGATTTGTTGCTGGTGATGGTGGGCGGGCAACCAAATTCCGGCATGGTGGCGTTCGATGCAATGACCGGCAAAACTGTTTGGGAGAGTGTCGGCGAAAAAAACTGGCAGGGGCAGCCAATGATCGGCTGGCCGGGCGAACGGAAGGTGAAGTGGCAAACTTGGGAGAAACAAGCCAGCTACGCAACACCGGTCGCGGCGACGATCCACGGTCAACGACACATTTTCTGCCTGATGCGGCAAGGCTTGGTTTCGCTCGATCCCCAAACGGGTGCGGTGAATTTCAGTTTCTGGTTCCGATCACAATTAAATGATTCGGTCAACGCGATCACCCCGGTTGTGGTGGAAGATATGATCCTCATTTCCGGCGCGTATTACAAAGTCGGTTCGGTCGTCCTACGCATAAAGCTGGACGGCAAGAATGTGGAAGAAGTCTGGCGCGGCACGGCGTTGGAAATGCATTGGAGCACGCCGATTTATCACGACGGCAATCTCTACGCCTTCAGCGGCCGCAACGAACCGGACGCCCGGTTTCGTTGCGTTGAATTCAAGACCGGCAAGGTGTTGTGGGACCGGGACGAAAGCTGGCCGCCGCACAGCACACCACAGCCCAAAGTTTACGGACGCGGCTCGGCCATCCTGGCCGACGAAAAGTTGATTGTCCTCGGCGAAGGCGGCCTGCTAGGCTTATTCAAGCTGAATCCGAAACAGCCCGAAGAAATTTCCCACTGGCAGGTTCCGCAGCTTCATTACCCTTGTTGGGCGGCGCCGGTGTTGTCCCGGAAAAGGCTGTATCTGCGCAGCGAAGACCGGCTGGTGTGCCTGAGCTTGGCAAGGTAAGAGAAGTGGACCAGCCAATCAACTGCGGCCATTGGACTTCCCTCAATGTTGATCGCTGGCGGTTAATGCTCAGTCTTCTGGCAATGGCCTGTCTTTCGTTTCGGGCAAAAACATCAATGCCACGAGGCCAACAAGAAAAACAAGGCTCACCCAGCAGCAGGCGTTGCGAAACGCGTCCAGTTTGGCTTCCGCCGTCACGGCGCCGGCTGCCAACCTTGCTTGAAGGATGCCCAGCGTGAACGGGCCACTGGCTGCGAGAAATCGTCCGACATTGTAGCAGAAACTCGTTCCGGTGCTGCGCAGGCGGGTCGGAAAAAGCTCCGGCAGGTAAATCGCGAAACCGGCAAAAAGCGCGAGCTGGCAGAAGCCCATTATCGGGATCAAAGTGAAGATATGCCACGGCTGACTGAGGAACTTGAACACGGTGAAAGTGCTCAGGAACGCCGCGATGAACGAAATGGCGAAAATTGGTTTCCGCCCATAATGGCTGGCCAGTTTGGTGAAGGCCAGCATCCCGAAAAACGAGCCGATGTTTTGCATGATCATGTTGACGCCCGTCCACATCAACCGCTTTCCCGGCACTTGTGCTGCGGGAACATTCTGTTCCTTTAGCAACCGCCCGATGACATCGCCGACCAGTTCCGGGCTGAAGAAACCCACACCCCAAAGCCCAACGACACCGGCAACGCATAACAACATGCCGAGCAAGGCGGGCTTGCGCCACCGCGCTTCGCCGAATAGGGAAACGTAGGAGCCGAACTTGGCGCCCGTCAATCGACCGGCCTCGCGCGCCTTGACCCATCGCTCCGGTTCCTTGAGGCGCATCTGGATGAAGACGCAAAGAAAAGCCGGCAACGCGCCGATGATAAACATATAGCGCCATGCGCTGCCCGGTTTGATGCTCGTGGTTTCCAGATAGCCGACAAAAATGGCGATGGCGCCCGCGGTGACATTGCCTACAGCAGAAAGCGACTGCAACAGGCCAAGCGCGTGCGGGCGCGCACGGTCAGGCAGGGAGTCCGCGATCAGCGCAACCGACAAACCAAACACGCCTCCGACGCCAAGGCCCGTGACAAAGCGGTAGATCGAAAAATCGACCACAGTTTGTGACAGCGCGGAAAGTCCGGTGCAAACCGAGTAAAGAAGAACGGTCAGGGCAAGAGTTTTGGCGCGTCCGATGCGATCTCCTACGGCGCCAAATATAAGGCCACCCGTAGCCCATCCAGCGACGAAGATGGCGGTCGAGTAACCACCCCATTGCTTGAGCACATCTGATGTTGTGCCAGCGGGCAGGAGCGATTGAATGGCCGGGTTACGCGCGATGATGAAAAGCTGCTGATCGAGACAATCAAACAACCAAGCCAGCGACGCCATGGTAAACACGAACCAATGGTAACGATCCAACTGTCGCCACCAGGAACCGTTGGGCGGATTTGTGGAGACACTGTTAGTGCTGTTGATCGCCGATTCATTTTTCATGCGGTGTGAGCGTGATTACACCGATTTGCCAGCAACGCCAAGCACGAATTGGTTAAAACACGCCGCGCCGTTGGTGGGGATCGGCCGCGGATCCACGAGCTCGAGTCATAAGGCAACTGGGAGCGCCGACCCAAACCGCCATCGTCAAGCCTATCCGCTTCAGGCGATAGAAGCGGTTTCCCGCCGGAGCGCGATTGTGACTTGGGACTCGCTGTTGGTCAGATCGACGGGCTATTTCGACCGGACGCCGCGCGAACGACTTTGGTCACTCAATACCAACGCCGATGGGATAAAATACCGGCCCGATACTTACTGCATTGGTATCGGCGCAAACCGTCGCATTCACTTGGCCAAGGATGTTGCTCACTAACAAAACAAAAGTAATTTGTGGTCCCACGTTGGTCGTGCGTTCAAGAAAATAACTCTGGCCGTTCACGCTTTGCAAAGGGATGAGCAAACCATTTGTGCTGACGAGCGGTGTCAACTAACGAAGCGCGACACTGAATTGGTTGGATCAGTCTAGGCTCGCCATTCCTGTTGTTATGGCCGTCACTATTGAGATCCTTTCTTGGTTGGCGTCATCAATTGGAGATCAGCCGGAAGAATCTCTGGCCACTCGTACTCGAATTGGTAAATGGAGTGGTCGCTCCGGGGACATTAGTGTAACCGCCGGTCGGCGTAGGTGCTGCCTGCAACGTAAAGCCAGGCTCGCTCCAACTCAAAACCACTGACTCATTGAGTGGTCGGATGCTCAGACGAGGGGCTGACAAATCGATTTTGAATACCGTTCCCTCACCCAGCAGACCGCCGTCTGCCGTTGTGCCGTACAGCGCTTTACCCACCAGGGTAATGCCCTTGCACCAAACCCCATCCTTCCCGCTCAAGTATTTTAACACAGAATAGCCTGTCCCATCCAGGTTCAATTGGAATATGGTGCTACTGGTCGCACCGTAGAGCATTCTGCCAGATATGACCGGGCCCGTTGATTCGGCGGCTTCCTCGCCAAAATCGAAATACTTCAGCACGGTGAATCCTGTGCCATTCGTGTTGAGCTTGAATACCGTACCATACCCGCGGCTACCCCCATCCGCGATTCCATAAAGCACTCCTTCGGACAGCGTCAAATGTCGCGGGTGCGCCCCATCATCCCCACCGGTGAATCGCTTCAAGACGACATGACCCGTTCCGTCGGTCTTCATCATAAACACCGTCCCTGAAGGCGAATCATCAAAGCCTATTGATGTTCCGTAGAGCATGCCGTCCGAGACCATCAAACTGGTTGGGCGGGCACCGTCCTCTCCGCCGGCAAAACTTTTCAATATCGTATAGTCTGTTCCGTCCATTCTCATTCTGAACACGACTCCGTAATTCGAATTGTCGCTACCATCCAGCGCCCCGAAGAGCATATCACCGCACGATGCCAAACCTCTGGGACCGCCCCTGGTGAATGTCTGCAGATTTCGGTTGCCGGTTCCGTCCGTGTTCACCCTGAATACCGTTCCGTGGCCCGGGGGGAACCCGCTGTCGCTTATTCCGAATTTATATGTCGTTCCATAGAGCACTTCCCCCGACAGGATCATTACGGAATTGGGGAGCCCGTAAGTGCCATGCAAATTCGTCAGTACAGTGAAACTCGTCCCATCGGTGTTCAATTTGAATACGTCGCCGGAAGTCGTTCCATAAATGACATTGCTCGATGAAGTGAGTCCCACCCTGGGATAAGCCGTATCGCTGTATTTGAGTAGTTTCAGAACGGCATACCCGGTTCCATCCGGGTTAACCTTGAATACTCTCCCCTGAGGTCCCAAGCTCGGCCCCCCTGTCGTCCCATAGAGCGCTCTGTCAAGCATCGCGAGCCCCGCTACCGGCTGGCCTTCGCCTTCGGCGAATTCCTTCAATGCCGTGTAACCCGAGCCGTTAGTGTTCAACTTGAACACACTCCCATAGCCTCCTCCGCTCCACGAGGTCGCTCCGTACAGAACGCCGTCGGACAGGATCACGCCCGCCCACGGATAACTCTCGCCGTCCAAGGAGAAGTTCTTCAAGACAGTGTAGCCTGTGCCGTCGGTTTTGATTCTGAACACCGTCCCGCCTCCGAGGCTGCCTCCGGAGTGCGAGGTGCCATACAGCACCCCGTCGGACAACGTCAGACTAGAATGTGGGCCATTGCCAAAGTCGACAGCCTTCAGTACAGCGAAGCCCGTCCCGTCGATGTTCACCTTGAATATTCTCCAGCCGCCGGACGTAGCCTTAACATATGTCGTTCCGTAAAGAACGCTGCCGGAAAGTGCCAGACCACCCATGACGGCCTCCCCTCCTGATTCCGGGAATTCCTTCACCACAGCGAAATCCGTCCCATCCTTTCGCATTTTGAACACCACACTGCCGTTGGTGCTGCCGCCAGTAATTCCGTAGAGCATGTCGCCGGACAACTTCAAGCCACTTGGACGCACGCCATCCGTTCCTGTAAAACTCTTCAATACAGAGTATCCGGTGCCGTCGATGTTCAACTTGAATACTGTGCCGTAATCGTCACCGCCACCCTCGAAAGTCGTCCCGAAAAGCACGATGCCCGCTATCGCGATATCTCCTCCCGGGTAAGCGCCTTCGTTGTGATTGGTAAAGTATTTGAGCACCTCGAAAGTGGCGCCATCTGGGGACAGTTTGAACACAGTGCCTCGGACATTTCCCTCTCCTTCCGAAGCCGTGCCGTATAACATTCCGTCTGGCCCCTGAACCAGGGTCGTTCGAGGGTCGAAGCCCGTGACGTTGGTGAGAATGCCGAAGCTCTTAAGCGTAGTGAAGGCTTGGCCAAGGCTGGTCGCGATTGAACCACTGAAAAACAATAGTAAGAGAAATCGAATTGGAGTTGTCATGGTTAGATTCGAGCGTTTCTGCTCGCTTTGGCTTTACGCTTGCTTTGTGAAATGTGGGACAGCCATTTGACCGATTGTCTGAAAGGAGTGGTGGTCGCGCAACGAGTCGTTCTGCTCACTCCGAATCAGGGACGGTAGGTCCGATAGTAATGGACCGACGTTGAGTTCGGAACAACGACCGGCCACGGGTTGATTGGCTTCGCATTGGTTGCGATTGGCGCCCAAGTGTTCAGATTGGTGCTGGTCTCAAGTACAATGTTGCCCGACCTGCCGGGCGTGGACTGTATCGTCAGTTGGCAACCTAAGTTGCAGTCAGGTTTTGGACCGTGGCTCAAGGCGACGCCCAAGGCCGAGGTGTAGGGTGCCGAACCCATTTGCGCCACGCTAATGATGTCCAACCTGCCGTCCCCGTTGAAATCCACGAAGTGAGATCCCCAACTCATTGCTCGGAAACCCTCAGCGTGGGTGAAGGACTGTTTTGGTTGAAAAGTTCCATCGCCATTGCCGAGGAGAACGCTTTGCGGCAAGTAAACACCAACGTCGTCGTTTCCGGAGGTAATCACGTCCAGTATTCCATCGTGATTGAGATCGGCGACTTGAACCGCCGCGTTAGCATCGATGGGGTAGGTGTTGCCCTTTTTGAAACTTCCGTCGCCCTTGCCTAACCAGATTTCGAGCCATCCTTGGGAGTGATCTGTTCCGATTATCCTAATTTGGTCTCCCGCAAAATCTAGAATGCCATCGCCGTTGAAATCTCCCAACGCACCCTCCCGCACTGGCGCGTTGGTCGTGCGAATAACGGCTTGAAATGTCCCATCGCCGATTCCGAGAAACACATCAAGATTGCCTCGCCTGCTTGAGTAATCCTGTATCGAGCAGACCACCACATCAGTGCGTTCATCGCCATTGACATCGCCGAGCAATACCTGGCCCCAGATTTCCCAGGTTGGCTTGACCAAGGTGGCGAGGCTTGACCTCAAGCTGAGGCTCCCATTGCCCGACCCTAAGAAGACCCCTACCGTTCCGTCCATTCTTCCCGCGACCAGATCCAGATGTGCATCGCCATTCAAATGCCCCACGGAAAACCATCCTGCCGCCTCCAGTCCGAGAAACGTCGGCGACTGAAATGTTCCATCACCATTGCCCAGCATCAGAAAAATGTCGTTTCCGGAATCGTCCCCAAGAATGTCCAAGTGACCGTCCTCGTTCACATCGGCTGGTTCCAACCGGATTCCGACACTGGTGTTGGGCAGAGGGTAGGAAGCGTTCTCGATCAACGCGCCATTGGTGTCCTGGAGAAAAACCACAGCGGACAGGGGTAGGTCTCCGGGGAACGGAGGGGTGCTGAATTGAACCACCGCATCCAGACGGCCATCGTGGTTAAAGTCACCGATCGCCACTTCGTTCCAGAGCAATCGCGTCGCAGTATCGGTAACCGGCTTGAGCTTGGTGTAATCGGGCAGGGCATGTGCCGGCTTAATGGTGAGTAGTTCACCGGAGAACACCATGTTCGTAAGAGCCAAACCTCCAGCCAACAAGATGGTGGTAAGCGGTCGAAGGCGGTGGCGCAGCACGAGATTGTACTCGGCCCATTGATCCGTCCTGTCAATTCGTCTATTTGCTCCGTTGTTCTTTGTGTCGCAGGATACTTCATTTTTCTGTTCGGTTAAGTTGTTCATTTTATTTTTGAGTTTTGGGCTGCACCACCTTGTTCCGCGCAGCCGCAAGCAGAAGTCCTCGTTCTGTCGTTGGTTGCGAAGAAAGGCAAAGTGAGTGCGCGCCGGGTTTTCACTAACACGGTTGAGACTTGCTCTGGTGAGACCAGAGCCGGGTCAGCGCAGCTTCACGGCTACGCTACGGTGGTGGATGCTCACGCTGTATAACTGGCCAGAGGACATGCGTGTGCGGGAACCAAACGATTCCCTGGAGATTATCGGTTGTTTCGCACGCCTTCATGGTTTGGGTTGATCACCGTCCAACGCGACTTTGGCTTCGCGTTGCATAAGGATTTGCTGGTAAAGCTGGCTCGGCGGAAGGAACGATTCGTACTCCTTCAATCGATCCAGCGGTCCAGGCAAGTTCGACTTCATTATCGCTTCAGCTTCATCGAATGCCGCGCGAGCATTCGCGGTACGACTGAGGCGATGCTCACAGACCGATTTGATAAAGAGAGTGTAGGGGTCAGCACTGGCCTGTTTGGCGGCGCATTTTGTCAATGACGCAAGACACTCGTCATACCGACCGAATCGGAGATACATTTGCCCCAGCGCTCGATAGCCCCAGATTTGCTGATCCTGTGAAAATCGGGGCAAAGCTTCTTCCAAGGCCTTCATCAATGTGGCGAGTTGCTGCTTCTGCTCTTCTGAAAAGCGGCAAGCTCCCAGTCCGGCGATTTCAATGGGGACGTGTTGATCGTTAGTCGAGGCAAACTTCGGAGCGAGCGCAAGCACCTTATCGACGACTTGCTGATAACTCTTTTCATCGCCAACGTAGCGGAAGATCCACGCCTTGTTCAGCCAGAGCCAGGCAGAATCGGGAAACTGGTCCAAGTGTTCCCGACAAACTTCCGCCGCCGCCGGCCAGCCTTCCGCTGCGGCGATTGCGTCAATGAACCATTCGAACTCCCGGGTGTGGCTTGGAGGATTAGCTTTCCACCAGTCCGCCATCACACCGTAAGCCGATTTGGCCCCTTCGAATCGCCGGTGCTCTTTTAAGAACTGAGCTGCATTTCGGCAGTCTATGACGGCCCCTAGTCTCGGAAAGAATTTTGCCCACCTCGGACAAAGACTGCCATAGACTTCCGCCGCCTCGTCGATGTGCCCTTGTGCCGCATAAGCTTTAGCGAGCAGCTTTTCCGCATCCAAGGCATTATTGTGGTTGGCTCCCATCCTGTGCTGATAAATCGGAATGATACGCTCGAGCACGTCTTGAGCGTCCCTTGGCCGCCCTTGAGCCAGAAGCGCGTATGCTTGACCCTTCTCAAACTGTATCGCGGTTGGGTGATCCGCACCGAACTGCCGTTCGAAATAACGGTGACCCGCCGTCCATAACTTTTCGGCTTCATCGAGCTGGCCCGCTTCTTGAGTAATGCGCGCAGAGTTCCACTTGACCCAAAACAATCGGTCGTCTGTAGGATCGAGAGTTTGCTCGACTATAGGAAGCATCTTTCGAACGTAGGGCAGGGCTTCCGCGGCTCGGTCGTCCTCTGCCAGCACGAGCGACTGCTCGAAGTAGAGCATGGCAGCGCCAAGGGTTGTTCCTGCGTCGGAGTTCTTGGCGTCTTGAAGCCCCTGATCCAATAGACGCTGAGCTTCGATCGTGCGCCCAAGACTGAATTCAGAGCTGGCAACGTATGCCATCGCTTCAAGCTTGTCAGAAATAGTAGAACCAGGAGTCCGGCGCCGAAGCTCCAGGAGTCTTTGGAATTGGATCAAAGAATTCGTGGGGTCCTCGAGGCCGTCGAAACCAGTTGCCAAAGCAAATCGGATTTCAGCTTCGACGGAAGGACGATTCGTGAATCTGCCCTCCAGCGCCTTCGCGACCTGCTCCAAAAGGACACGCCGACTGGAATTGAGTTCAGGAGCGACGTAGGGATTTGCGGCCATCAATTGCTCGGCGAGAAATTCTTTGACTGAGCGGGCGATCTCAGATTGTTCTTGAGCCGCCCGCCGCTCGCGGCTGGCGATTGCTGCCTGCCAGGTGCTCACCGTCGAGGCCGCGATCAGGGCAGCCATTACGATCATCGCCGCTGCGACCTGAAGCTTGTATCTGCCAACGAGTTTCTTGAGACGATAAATGGTGCTGGGAGGGCGAGCCAGGATAGGTTCGCTGTTCAGCTGCCGGCGGATGTCCGCCGCCAGATCATTGGCCGTGTCGTAACGGCGGTTGCGGTCCTTTTCCAAACACTTCATGACAATCCAATCGAGGTCCGAGTCAATTTCGGATTTTGGATTTCGGATTTTGGATTTCAAATCACGGCGCGTCTCACCCGCGCTGGTCCTCTTCAAGCGCGTGCTCGGGCGCTCCGGCTCTTCCTGCGTGAGGATTCGCTGCATCTCGACATAAGCGACACTGCGTAGCTGTTTCTCCAGAAACGGCGTCGTACCCGTGAGCAGTTCATACAACAACACGCCTAGCGAATAGATGTCGCTGCGCGTATCAACGTCCGTGCTGCTCATCTCCGCTTGCTCGGGGCTCATGTACGCCGGCGTGCCGATCATCGTGCCGAAATTTGTGAACAGCGTCTTCTCGGTGAGCTGCTGATTGATGGCCTTGGCAACGCCGAAGTCGATCACCTTGGGCATGGGTTCGCCATCGCGCAGCGTGACCATCACGTTTGACGGCTTGAGGTCACGATGGATGACACCTTTCTGATGGGCATGCTGGACGGCCTGGCAAACCTGGATGAAGAGGTTGATGCGCTCCTCTATTGGTAGATGATTCTTGCCGCAGAACTCGGTGATGGGCACGCCTTGAACCAGTTCCATGACGAAGTAAGGACGGCCAATGGGAAGGTAGGGCGCGTCAGTCCCCTGCGCGCCGCTTTCCGACGTTTGCATTTCGGCGCGCACGGAGTGACGCGCCCTACCTTCTGTAGCTCCCGCATCAAAAATCTTCGCGATGTTCGGATGGTCCATCAGCGCCAATGCCTGACGCTCGGCCTCAAAGCGCGCGACCACTTGCCGCGTGTCCATGCCCAGCTTGATGATCTTGAGCGCCACTTTGCGGCGGACCGGCTGCT